>DYLA01000198.1 GCA_020722265.1 Anaerolinea sp. | reverse complement strand
GTGCGAAATCTAGGCTAAGTCCGAGTCTATCGTACCCTTGGTTTGGAGCATTGCCTAGTGGACCGTTTCTTCTCTCGTCTTCCTAGTCTCGAAGTCCTCCTGTGGGTTCTAGCGAGTCTCGCGGCGTTTGCCGCTTTTCTCGTTCTAGTGCCGGTATTCTTCAGCCCCTCCGCCGCGCAGCGAACGAGCACGCCGCGTCCCACCATTACCGCCAAGCCCTCGGCGACGCCGGTCTTGCCTCCGCCGCCCCCGCGCGCGCAAACCCTGGCTCCTCTTCCAACTCCCGGTGCGGGCGCGGAAGCGTTCGATTTCTCACTCGTGCCGCAGATGAGCGGTTGGCTGATGAGCGGTGAGAAACAGCCGCACTGGGGCGATCGCAACTTGCACGCCGGTGCGCGCCGCGAGCATACCTATCAATCGCTCTTGTACTTTGACCTCACCGCGCTTGCGCCCGGCTCGCGCATCCTCTTCGCCGCCATCGAAATCACTGGGGTCAATCGCAGCAACCTGGGCGCAATCGGCGAATGGCGCCTGCGCCTCCTCCCCTCCGATTTGCTCACCGATTGGCGCGGACGCGAGAATACTGCGTTTCAGGACGCGGTAACGTTGGGCGAGATCGGCGCCGCGCTGACGCCGGCAGACCTCGACGAAAGGCAAATCAACCAATTCGTCTTTGCACCCAATCAGTTGAAATGGCTCGAAGACGCGGTGAACGATTCGGGACAAATCGCCTTTCGCCTCGATGGACCTTCGGGAGCGAACGATAGTTTGTTCACCTGGGAGGGGGGCGACCCGGGAACATCCGCCACGGGGCGACCGTTGCTGCGTCTCGTCGCGGTGCAGGGGCAATTCGTTTGGATCACGCAAACGCCCACGCCGCAGAACGTCATCACCGCTGCCGCGATGGCTGCCCAAGCGACCGATGACGCACAGCGGTACGGCACCTCCACGCCCCTGCCGCGTCGCTACGCCACCACCGCGCACGATCTAGTCGTGACGCCCGTTCCCACGCCGGCTAATCTCGAAACGGCAACCGCGCGCGCGGCGTACGCCACTGCCGTCGCATTCACCACCGGCACTTTTACGCCGACGCCCAAGCACCTGGTGACCGCGACCCCGACTGCGCCCTTCGCCGCCTTGAGCCAGATCACGCCGCGTCCCACCTCCACCCCAACGATTTCGCGCGCCCGAGCGTTCCAAACGCCGATTCCGCCAGAGAGTGGATTGCTCGGCAAGATCATCTTCTACACCGATCGCGAACCGGGAATTCCACCGCAGATTTGGGTGATGAGCCCCAACGGCGCAGTCATCGGCAAGACGACCGGTGAAATGTACTATCGCCTCGCCGAGACCCACGAACTCTTTTCCCCCGACGGCCGCCGGCAAGTGGACGTGACCAGAGGACAGCGGCTCGTGTGGAACATTGTAATCGTGGAGGTCGCGACCGGCGCCCTCACACCTCTCTTTCCCGAAGCCCAGCGCGGTCCGGTCGGCGCGTTTCATCCGGCGTGGTCGCCGCAGGGAGATAAAATTGCCTACGCCTCCGATCGCTCCGGCGCGACCGAAATCTACGTCTATGACTTGCGGACGCAAACATCCACGCGGCTGACCTTGACCGTGCCAAACATCCATACCGGCGTCCTTGCCTACAACAAGCATCCTTCGTGGTCGCCCGATGGCAAGCAAATCGTCTTTTCTTCCGACCGCGACACCGACCCCGCGCGCCGGCAAATTTGGATTATGAACGCCGATGGGAGCAATTTGCGCCCCCTCAGTCCCAGCCCTTACAACGACTGGGACCCGATTTGGGTCAAATAGGCGCGAAAGCGAGGAATGTGAGACTTACGGATAGCGCTCTCGTCCGCGTTTTGCGCGAGGCGCCGCCTCTGCGTAGCGACGCGTCCCTGCCCGCCGCTCTTCCGAGCGCGGACTGGAACGCCCTCGTCGCGCGCGCACAGATGCACGGACTCGCTCCCCTGCTGTACGCGGCGATTCGAACGCGCGGCGGGCAAGACGCGCTTCCTCCCGCCGCGCTGAACAATCTGCGCCTCGCCTACCTCCGCAACGACATCGCTGTCTGGCAGGCGGAACAAGAACTCGGGCGATTGCTCGATGGGTTCGCGCGCGAACGGATTCCGGTCATTCTGCTCAAAGGGTGCGCGCTCGCTCCCACACTCTATCCGGCGGCGAACTTGCGCGTGCTTGGCGACCTCGACCTGTTGATCCCGCGTGCGGAGGCGGAACGTGCGGGCGCGTGGATGCGCGCGCAAGGGTACGCGCCGCTGCTCGATTTGGAACGCGGCTTTCGCGAACGATTCGCCTGCGAACAGTGCTACGTGCGCGGCGGCAAGCAGCCCGCGCAGGTGGATTTGCACTGGCATCTGTTCAACCACACTCATCAGCGCGCGCGCATCCCCATCGAATGGTTCTGGGAGCGGACGACGCCGGTCCAAGTGGGCGGACGCACCGCGCAGATCTTTTCGCCCGAAGCGCAACTCCTTCACCTCGCCACTCATTTCGTCCTGCATCATCGCGGCGACGGGCTCAAGTGGTCGTACGACCTCGCGCTCTTGCTGACGCGTGAGCGGATCGAATGGGGCGCGGTCGTGGAGGCTGTGCGCGCGTTCGGCTTGAGTCAGGTCGTACGCGCGACGCTCCTGGGCGTTTCCGACGTGTGGGGTATTCCCGCTCCGGCAGAATGTCTCGACGCGCTGCGTCCCAGTTTTGGGGAACGCGTCCAATTCGCGTTCGAGACCGCGCCGCGCATCGAAGCGCGGGTGGTGTGGGATGCGGCAGGAATTTCAAGCCGACGCGGCGGCGCGGCGTATCTCTGGCGCGCGGTCTTGCCCTCGCCCGGCTATATGCGCGCCCGATACAAAATCGCCCACGCGTGGCAATTGCCGTTCTACTACCTCTGGCGGGTGGGCCGCGGCGCGCGCCAATTCATCGTCTCGGTGGGCTCGATGCTCGCCAATGCTTTGCGTTTGCTGACACGTTCGCCCCATGCTTGAAAATCGAATCACCCTCTCCATCGCCGATTGGTCGCTCAACCTTTCGCTCGACGAGTGCGACGCGCCGGCGCGCTCGCGCCTCCTCGATCGCTACGCCGCGTTCTGCGTGCCGTACCAGCCGGACGCGCCGACCGTGCGCGTCCGCGTCGAGTCGGGGGCGGATTTTATTCCGATTGCCGGCGCGGCGGTTTGGCAAATCCGCACGGCGCGGCGTGACCAGCGCATCGAATTCGAATCGCATTTCGAACGCGGTTGGTTCGACCGCGCCGCCGGGCAGGGCGATCTGACGCTGCGCCCCAAGGGCGTCATCGAAAACTATCTGCGCGTCCTCTACGCGTGGTTCGCGCTCGAGCATAATTCGTTGTTGTTGCACGCCTGCGGTATCCTTCGGGACGGGCGCGGGTACGTTTTTTTCGGTCCCTCTGGCAGCGGCAAAACGACGACGGCGCTCCTTTCCGCCGCGCACACGATTTTGAGCGACGATCTGGTCATCATCAAAAGAATCGGCCAAGAGTTTCACGTGTGTGGGGTCCCGTTTCGAGGCGATTTGCCGGAAGCGCCGCGGACGAACGCGTCGGCCAAGTTGGGCGGACTCTTCGCGCTCGCCAAAGAGACGCGGCACTATCTCACGCCGCTCGCGCTGCCCGATGCGGTCGCGCAACTCGCGCGCTGCGTGCCTTTCGTGATGGGTCAGCCGGAGCACGCGCGGCGCGTCACAGACATTTGCTTCGACCTCGCGCAGCGCGTCCCGGTTCGCACACTGCATTTCCGCCGCGACGATGGCTTTTGGAGCGTCATTGACGATCATCAATTGGCTAGAGGAGCATAACGAATGGATTTGTCGAAACGGCCCACTCCCCATCCCCAAGTCGCTGCGCGCGTCGTGGATGGCTCGGCAATCGTCATCCTCGCCGATACCGCCGAGGTGAACGTACTGAACCCGGTCGGCACGCGCGTCTGGGAACTGATAGACGGCACGCGCACGGTGCAGGACATCGTTCAGCACATCGTCGCCGAGTACGCTGTGAGCGACGCGCAAGCCGCGCAAGACGTGCAATCGTTCTTGCAAACGCTCCTCGACGCCAACGCCATCACCCTCCACTGACCACCGCCTACTGCACTATGTCCGTCGAAGGTCCCTCCCACACTCCTCCCGGCGACGACCTATACAAGCAGATCGTCGCGCGAACGCAGCGGGAGCATCGCCTCTTTAGCGCGCACTGGGAACTGACGTACCGCTGTAATCAACAGTGCTCGCATTGCTACCTCGATGTTAGTCCTCCTGACGCAGACGCCGCCGGCGAATTGACCACCGCCGAATGTTTCCGCGTGATTGACGAACTGGCGGAGTTGGGCGCGCTCAACCTCTCGCTCTCCGGCGGCGAAATCCTCGTGCGCCGCGATTGGTTCGACATTGCCATGCACGCGCGCGCGCAGCGTCTCTTTCTCCGGTTGTTCACGAACGGCATCCTCGTTTCGCCCCAAGTCGCCGACCAGATGGCGACGCTGCACCCCGGCTCGGTCGAAATCAGTCTCTACAGCACCCAAGCGCAGGTGCACGAACGAATCACGCGCCGCGCGCGTTCCTTCGAACTGACGATGCGCGCGTTTCGCCTACTGCGCGAGCGTGGCGTCCGCACGGTGATGAAGGTGCCGCTGATGCACGAGACGGTGCACGAGTATCGCGCGCTCGAGAATTTGGCAAAGGATTTGGGCGCGCAGTTCCGCTTCGACATCACGATCACTACGAAAGACGACGGCAACCCTGCGCCTCTGCAGCATCGCTTGACGTACGCCGATTACGTGTGGCTCTTCCGCGAGGTGATTGACCCTGCCCTGTGGGTCGAACGTCAGGTGGCGCCGGAGGCGCGGACGTGCGGGATCGCGACGAACGCGCTCGTGATTGACCCCTACGGCAACGTCTCGCCGTGCATTCAGGTGCGCGCGCGCGTGGGTAACGTGCGCGCGCAATCACTGCGCCATCTGTGGGAATCGTCGCCGGTATGGAACGAGTTGAGTCGCCTCACGCTGAACGAGTTGCCGGTCTGCCGCGCGTGCGAACTGCGAACGCTGTGCGTGCGCTGTCACGGGCTCGCGCTCCTCGAGGATGGCGATCTGCGCGCCCCGGCGACGATCAACTGCATCGAAGCGTTAGCGCGGCGAGAGGCGCTGGTGGCGCTCGGCGTCCTGCCGCCCGATTTTCCGATTTCCGCGCGGGTGCGCGATTTGGTGGTATAATCGAGCCGAGATGAGTTTCACGCGTCCGAATCGTCTCGCGCGGATTCGGGAGATGGTAACGCTACATTCAATCGTGGAGACGTCAAAACTGGTGCACTTGATG
>DYLA01000197.1 GCA_020722265.1 Anaerolinea sp. | reverse complement strand
GCGCTGGGAGTGTGCGTCACGTTCTTACGTGCCCCGCCATCCCGTAGGGCAGACCTGCGTGTCTGCCTGCCGGGCGCACACACCCAATCGGCTTGAACCGATTTCCGCCCGCTGGCACGACCATAACGCGGCGCTTGCCGCATCGAAGACGTGCCAGCGTGAGCCGCCGAATTCATTCGACGGTTGGTATCTTTTGCGCTATAATGCGCGCAAAGGAGTAGAATTTTGAAACGTGACATCGCCGCGCTAGCGATTTTCTTGGCGTTGACCCTCGTGATGACCAATCCACTCGTCCTGCACCTCGCGCACGCGGTCGAGGACAAACAGGACGCGCTCCTCAACACGTGGATTATCGCGTGGGTGGGACACGCGCTCGTCACCGCTCCGCTCCACTTGTTCCACGCCAACATCTTTTATCCGTACCCCAACACCCTGGCGTTTTCCGAGACGATGCTGCCGCAAGGTCTGTTCGCACTCCCGTTCAACCTCGCGTTCGATAACACGATTCTCGGCTACAACATGGTGTTGCTCGCGTCGTTTTTCCTCGCCGCATACGCGATGTACCTGTACGTGTTCGATTTGACACGCGCGCGCGGCGCGGCAATCATCGCGGGAACGATTTTCGCGTTCAATCCGTACAATCTGGGCAATCTCGCGCAAGTGCAGTTGCTGTCGTTCGGGTGGATGCCGCTGGCGATGATGCTTTTGCGCAAAATGCTGAATCCAGAGGTCAGAGGTCAGAAGTCAAAAGTCAGAATTTGTTTTCTGTTTGCGTTGTTCTTCTCACTCCAGGCGTTATCATCGTTTTACTATGCGTTCCTCGCTGTTTTTGTCGTTGCGCTGTACGTCACCTGGTTTTTCATCACGCATCGCGCACCACTGTTCACTGCTCACCGTTCACTGTTCACTAGTTACCGTTCACTGTTCACTCGTCTGCTTATCTCCGCCGCCATTATCGTGATCCTCATCGTCCCGTTCTTTCTGCCGTACTTGCAAGTTCAGCGCGAGATGGGCTTTGAGCGCAAGATCGCCGAAAGCGAAGAGTTCAGCGCGTCATTGCAGTTGTACGCCCAAGTCTCGCCGCAAAGCGTTTTGTATGGCAACCTCCTCGCGCCGCGTCCGCCGATTGTGCGCGGCGGCTATCCACTCGATCATCTCTTTCCCGGCGTGGTTGCGCTCGCGCTCGGCATCGCTGGTATCGTCGCCGCGAAAAATCGCGAGCGTTGGTTTTACTTTTTACTTTTAACTTTTGCCTTTTTACTTTCCCTCGGTCCGCGTCTGTATCTGTCACCGACCGCGCCCACCGACCTCGCCCTCCCGTACCGCTGGCTCTACGACGCGTTTCCGCTGATGCGTGCACTGCGCGCGCCCGTCCGCTTTGACGCGCTCGTGATGTTCGCGCTGGCAGTGCTTGCCGCGTTCGGCGCACATCGCCTACCTCCCGCCTCCCACCTCCTGCTGCCCGCGCTCATCGCGCTCGAATACCTCGCACTGCCTGCCGCGCAGATCACGCCCGTGCCGGTGTGGGACCAAATTCCCGCGTACGTGCGCTGGCTGCGCGCACAACCGCGCGGCGTCGTGCTCGAATTACCGATGCTCGCGAGTGAGCCGGGCAAGCCGCTCGATTTGACGCCGCAGTACTTTTCGACGTATCACTGGCACGCGACGCCGGATGGCTACAGCGGGTTCAATCCGCCGCGACGCGGAGAGATCGCGTACGAGATGCAAGCGTTTCCCGGTGAGCGCGCCCTCAGTTTGTTGAGCGCGCTCGATGTCCGCTACGTTGTATTGCGCGAGGCGCGTCTACGCGCCGGCGATTTGGCGTTGGTGCGGGAATTTGGCGACGATCGCGTGTACCGCGTTTCCGCGCGCATCCAAGACGCGGCGGCGTTGACCGCGCGCGTGTACCTGCCGCAACCCGCTGCACCGAACCAAGATTATTTCGCGTCCGTCATCGTCGAGAATCGCGGCGCGCATAGTTTTGCCATCAAGCCCACCGAGCAATGGCGCGTCATCGCGCGCTGGAACGACGACGCGCCGATCGAAACGCGCGCGCGGATGCCACTCGTCACGTCAAGCGTGTCAGTCATGCCGATACGCTTGACCGCGCCCACGCGCGTGGGAACGCATCGGTTGAGATTGGAGATTGGGGATTGGAACTTGGAGGGCGAGGTGATGGTGGTGCAAGACGAGCCGGCGCGGCCAGTAGTGTTGCCGGCACGCGTCGCGCTCGCTGCACCGCTCCCCTCCAGTTACGCGCCGGGCGACGCGGTGGACGTTGCCCTCGTGTGGCACGCGCTCAACAAGATTGATGCGTACTACAGCGCGTCGGTACGCCTCGTGGACGCGCGCGGGAACAAAATCGCCGCGCAGGATCGTCAGCCGAGTGTGCCGACGCTGTTGTGGAAACCTGGCGACGCGCTCGCGGATCGGTTCGAAATCGTTTTGCCGCGCGACCTCGCGCCCGGCGAATATTTCGTCCAAGTAAAAATGTACCAAGCCGATCAGGGCATAGACGCGCTGTTGCTCGACGAAAATTCTGCGCCGCGCGAAACGACGACACTCGGAAAATTCTTCGTCAAGTAAAAAGGGCAGACCCCCGAGTCTGCCCTTACGCTTCTTGTCACCGCGTCACGTCTGCCCCACTTGTGCTTTCAAATACGCGAGGATGAACGCGTCGAGATCGCCATCCAAGACCAAATCGGTGCGCGCGGTTTCGTACTCGGTGCGATGATCTTTGACCATTTGGTACGGATGGAGGACGTACGAACGAATTTGATTGCCCCAGCCCGCTTCGACATGCTTGCCTTTGAGCCGCGCCTTCTCTTGCTCGCGTTTTTCGATTTCCAACTCGAGGAGGCGCGAGCGTAAAACCTTGAAGGCATTCTCCTTGTTCCGCAATTGCGAGCGTTCGTTCTGGCACGTGACGACGATGCCGGTCGGGATATGCGTGAGTCGCACGGCGGTTGCGACTTTTTGCACGTTTTGTCCGCCGTGTCCCGATGCGTGGTAGATATCCACCTTGACATCATCGGGTTCGATTTCGACTTGCATCGTGTCGTCAATTTCCGGCATCACTTCGACGAGTGCGAAGGAGGTGTGGCGCCGATGATTCGCATCGAAGGGCGAGAGCCGCACCAACCGATGCACGCCGCGTTCGGCTTTGAGGCGTCCATACGCGTACTCGCCGCCGAAGCGAATCGTTGCCGATTTGATGCCGGCTTCCTCGCCCGGCATCTCCTCCAGAATTTCGGTTTCGTATTGGCGCGCCTCGCCGTAGCGCAAGTACATTCGCATCAGCATTTGCGCCCAGTCTTGCGATTCGGTGCCGCCCGCGCCGGCGTGAATCGAAAGGATGGCGTTGTGGCGATCGTACTCGTCGGCAAAGAGCAAGTTGAATTCGAGCGCGGCGAGTTGCGCTTCGATGTCTGGCACTTGGCGCGCGACTTCTTCGGCGATCTCGGTGTGCTGCTCTTCGATGGCAAGATCGAGCAAGCCGGCAGCATCGCGCGCGCGCTGTTCGAGCGCGCGCCACGTGGTCGTTTCGTCTTTGAGCGCGGTCAGTTCGCGCATCGTCTTTTGCGCGGCGATGTTATCATTCCAGAAAGTGGGTTGCGCGGTTTGCTGTTCCAGTTCCGCCGCGCGTTTTTCTTTGCCCGCGATGTCAAAGACGCTCCAGGAGCGTCGCGATGCGCGTGTTCAGTTCGGCTAACTTTGAGCGCAGGTCTTCCATGTTGCCCCCGTATTCATTTTGCCGTCGAGACCATCAAGAGGGTGTGGCTCTACCGGGTCAATGCTTGCAGTTGCTCCACAAGCAACTCGTTGACTAACGCCGGGTTCGCTTGCCCCTTGGACGCCTTCATCACCTGACCGATGAGAAATTTTGCCGTCGCGGTCTTGCCCGCCAGATACTCTGCCACCGGTTTGGGATTCTCGGCGATCACTTTTTGCACGATGGCTTGTAGCGCGGCGCGGTCGCTGATCTGTGCTAGCCCTTTTTCAGCGACAATCACGTGCGCATCGCGCCCGGTAGCGTACATCGCCTCGAACACACTCTTTGCCATCGTGTGGCTGAGCGCGCCGGTGTGAACGAGCGCCATCAAATCCACAATCTGTGCGGGAGCGATCTTCACCGCGCCAATCTCGTCACCCGTCTCCTTCATCAGGCGGAACAGTTCGCCAGTAACCCAATGGGCGATCGTCTTGGCGTCCACCCCGCGCGCTTGGCCCGCTTCGACCGCGCGGTCGTAGTACGCGGCGATTTCTTTTTCGGCGGCGATGACGCTGGCATCGTACGCGCTCAAGCCATCGTCGCGCATCAGCCGAGCGCGTGTTTCGTCTGGTAATTCCGGCAGGCGCGCGCGGAGGGCTTCCACCCACGCGCGCGAAATTTCCAAGCGCGGCAAGTCCGGTTCGGGAAAATAGCGATAATCGTGCGCTTCCTCCTTGCTGCGCTGCGGCACGGTGACGCCACGCGCTTCATCCCAACCCATCGTCTCCTGCGCGATCGTTCCACCCGCCTCCAGAATCTTACGCTGGCGCGTGATTTCGTATTCGACGGCTTGGGCGAGCGCGCGGAGCGAGTTGAGATTCTTGATTTCGGTGCGCGTCCGCGCGAGTTCGGTCGCGCCGCGCGGGCGCAAGGAGATATTCGGTTCGACGCGCAGCGCGCCCTTTTCCATATCGCCGGAGCAGACTCCCAGATAGCGCAAAATCTGCCGCAACTTGGCGGCGTACGCGCGCGCGTCTTCGCCCGAATGTAATTCCGGCTCGCTGACGATTTCCATCAGCGGCACGCCGGCGCGATTCACATCAATCAAACTCGCGCCGTCCACGTGGAAAACCTTCGCCGTATCCTCTTCGAGGTGCACCCGGCGAATCCCCACGCGTGTGCCCGCCTCGTCAATGACAATGTACCCGTTGCGCGACAGGGGCAAATCGTACTGCGAAATCTGATACCCCTTCATCAAATCGGGATAGTGGTAGTTCTTGCGGTCGAATTTGGAGAATGTTGGAATGTCGCAGTGCAAAGCCAGCGCGGTCAGGAGAGTCATTTCGACCGCCTGCCGATTGATGATCGGCAGACTGCCAGGCATCCCCAGGCAGACCGGGCAGACATGGGTGTTGGGAGGCGCGCCGGCGTACTCAGCAGAGCAGCCGCAGAACATCTTGCTCCGGGTCAGCAATTGCGCGTGCACTTCCAACCCGATGACCGCTTCGAATTCCATCGTTATCCTCCGCCGCGATTATAGCACACCTTGCGGCGATGCGAAAATCTGGTTTTTCCCAAGTAGCGCGGCTTGGGGGTAGCACCACAGTAAATCGTGGACATGGGGGTTCAGGGGGCTTTGCCCCC
>DYLA01000196.1 GCA_020722265.1 Anaerolinea sp. | reverse complement strand
GTTCTCATCACGCCCCCTCGACCAATCGGCAAAACGAAGGACGAACGACCGTGTCTTCGTCATTCGTCCTTTGTCTTTCGTCACAATCTATACCCGCGTCACGTACGACCCATCGCGCGTATCCACGCGCACGGTGTCACCAACGTTCACAAAGAACGGCACAGTGACGACCACACCCGTTTCGAGCGTGGCGGGCTTGCCACCACCGCTCGCTGTATCGCCTTTGAAGCCAGGTGCGGTTTCGACGACCTTGAGATCAACCGTCGTCGGCAATTCGACCTCAATGGGCTTGCCTTCGTACGTCAGCAGTTCGACAGTCACATTCTCCTTCAGGAATTTCGCGGTGTCGCCCAACACATCCTTTGGAATCGCGGGCTGCTCGTACGTCTCGATGTCCATAAAGTGATACAACTCGCCATCGTGGTAGAGGTACTGAACTTGGTGACGATCGAGCCGCACGTCTTGCACGCGTCCACCCGATTGAAAGTTGCGATCCACCGTCGCGCCCGTTTTGATGTTCCGCAGTTTGGTCTTGATGACCGCGTTGCCGCGACCCAACTTGACGTGCTGGTACTCCAACACGCGATAGAGATTGCCATCGTCGTCAACGAACGTGGTGCCTTTGCGTAAATCTTGAACACCAATCATAGACCCACGCGCTCCTTTCGATGAGTTCGGGAGGCGATTATAACGCGAGCATAACGAATTGTCAAAGAGCAGAGCGTAATAGCGCGATTACCTCCGCATCTTCCGTCTGGTCAAAGTGCAGGTAGAATCGCCCGACTGCCCAAAACGGTTCGGGAGTAGCCAGCGCGACAACCTCGTCACATTCGCGCGCGAGGCGCGCCACCGTGTCGGGTGGTCCCACCGGAATCGCGAGAATCAGCCGCGCCGGCTGGTGCCGCCGGAGCGCGCGCAGCGCGGCAAGCGTCGTCGAACCAGTGGCAACACCATCGTCCGCCAGGACGACGGTTTTGGCATTCACGTCGAGCGGAGGGCGGGCCTTGCGAAACAAATTCAGTCGTCGCGCGATCTCCTTGCGTTGATGCTCCACCTCCTGCGCGATCTCTTTTTCGGACAAACGCAGTTCGCTGACTAGCCCTTCGTCGAGCAGCACCTGGTCGTCGCTTGTCAGCGCGCCGATGGCGAGTTCGGGATTGAACGGCGCAGCGAGTTTATGCGCGAGGAACACATCCAGCGGCGCCGCAAGCGCGCGCGCGATCTCGGCGGCGACAACCACGCCACCGCGCGGAATCCCCAACACGATGACATTCGGTTCGTCCTTGAGAAACGCCAGCCGCTCGGCAAGTTGTCGCCCGGCATCGCGGCGATCTTGGAAAAGCACCCCTCCTCCCTTCGAATCGTACCGCGCGACCGTCTCAAACATCACGAATCGCCAGACGCAACGCCAACTCCACCGCCTCGCGCGCGTCCCGCGCTTCGATGATGTCACGCATCCGCTCGTCCCCTCGCGCCAGTTGCCAAGTGCCCACACCGATCACCGGAATCCCGAACTTGAGCGCGAACGCGATCTCGCTCAACGTTCCATACTCTCCGCCGATGGCAATCACCGCGCGCCCGCTCCGTACGACGATACTATTGCGCGCCTCGCCGATGCCGGTCACGATGGGGATATCCACGTACGGATTCGCATCGCGTGGACTCACCCCCGGCAGGATGCCGATCGTACGCCCGCCCGCGTGCTGGGCGCCCTTACACACGGCTTCCATCACCCCGCCGAGACCACCACACACCACCGTCGCGCCGCGCGCCCCCAGTTCGCGCCCAACTTGTTCGGCGAGCGCGTAGGTGCGCTCATCGCACACTCCTGCGCCAATTACCGCGATGAACACCACTGGCTACCTCTAGACAATGACCACACGATTGCGCCCAGACTCTTTCGCCGAGTACAGCGCTTGGTCCGCGTATTTGACGAGCACCTGCTCGTTCTCCACATCCAATTCTGGGTAGGCGGTGCCGCCCACGCTGACCGTGACACGAATCGCTTGATCGCCATCCGCGATGGAGGAATCCTCCACTATCCGTCGCAGTCTCTCCCCCATCTTGCGCGTATCCTCTCGCGACGCCGCCGGCAAGACCGCCAGAAACTCCTCACCCCCGTAGCGTATCAGGACGTCCCCCTCGCGCGTCACCGACCGCGCCATCTGCGCGATCCGCAACAGAATCCGGTCTCCGATGAGATGGCCGTAGGTGTCATTCACCTTCTTGAAATGATCAATATCGAACATCAACACTCCCAGCGGCGCTGTCTGACGCACCGCACGCCCGAACTCCTCATGCAACCGCGCCATCCCAAAGCGACGATTGTAGATGCTGGTCAGCGGGTCGAGCGCCGCGAGCCGCTGCAACCGATCGTGCGCAAGGGCATTGTTGAGCGCCAGTGCCAAGCCCTGACGAAACAAATCCAACCGCGCACACGCTTCGGCGGTAAAGGGATTCGCATTGGCAAGCACAGCGACTCCCAGCGGGACGCGTTTATAACACACCGGTTCGACCAACACCTCTCGTGGGCGAAAATCGGTCAGAACCCCTTCGACCACGACATCGTCGGGCAGCGACACGACGTGACGCTTTTCCGCGCGCAGCGCGCGCCGAATGTGATCGCTCTGGGCAAGAGTGCCCGCCGAACGAATCCCCTGCACCGCCGCGACCCGCAACTCGCCGTCCGCTTCGATCAGAATCGCGCCGCCGCTAGAACCCGTATGTTGAATGAGTTGCGATAACGCTTGGTCGGCGAGCAAATCCAATTCTAACTGGCTCGTCAACATCTCGTTGAACGAGCGCACCGCCGCGTCGGTTCGATGAGACATCGCCAAGGCTTCGACCAACCGATTGAATGACTGCGCGCTTTCACCAATCTCATCTTCCGAATCAACCACGATCGAACAGGTCACAAGATCACAATTGCCTCCGTCTCTGGACATCTCACGCAAATTCGTCTCGATCCAGCGCATTCGATCAGCCAGCACGCGCAGACGACGACCAACGACCGCGCGCGCGAGTCCGATGTTCGCCGCGCCGACGATGAACCCTGCCCCCATACACGCGGCAAAGAACCATGGGGTCAGCACGAGAGTGGAAGGTATCCCCATCGCCAACATGAAGAACGGAAAGGCGATCCCCATCATCAATCCAAGACCGATCATCCAGATGGCAAGGTCTGTGAACACTTGACGAGTCAATCGAATCATCGCTTTCCTCTCCAACGCCCAATAAACAAACACGGGCTTGATGCCGCCTACTGGAGATCAACAGCGTACAACCTGGCGTACACACTCCCCGTCGGTCGCAACTCGCTCCGCATCACGCTCACGCGCGCGACGTGCAATTCGCCCAGCGTGCCCACCTGCGCGTGTTCCACCATCGCGCCGATGGCGCGCCGCTCTTCCGGTGACGCCTCGCGCCGCACACGCCCCAGCGTCAGATGCGGCGAAAAGGCGCGCGCTTCGCGCGGCAAATCGAGCGCGGCGCATGCCTCCTCGATTCGCTGCGCGAGGCGCGTGGCAATCTCCACCTGACCGCGCGCGCCGACCCAGAGCACGTTCGGTTTGCGCGTGTTTGGGAACGCGCCCGCGCCGGCAATCGTCAACGTGAACGGCGCGATACCCGCGCGCGCTTCGACGAGGGCACGCTCCAGCGCGGGGAGCATGTCCGCGTCGACATCGCCGAGAAATTTCAACGTGACGTGGATATTCGCCGGGGCGACCCAGCGCACAAGCCGCGCCACGCGCTCGCGCTGGAACTGCGCCTGCGTCTCGGCGAGGGCACGGCGCAAGGCATCGTCCAACTCAATCGCGATGAAGGTGCGTATCTGCTCTGCCAACATTTCTGCCTTTCGCTGCTATTGTCCACCAATCGCGTGCAAAAGTCAACCACTTGACACCGAACAGGTGTTCGTGGTATAATCGGGACAAATGTTCGATGGCGCGCCGCGCCAGACGCGAACGCGCCGGGAGGTCGAGCGATGGGACTTTCGGAACGACAGCAACGCATCTACGAGTTCATCAACCGATTTACACGCGAAAAGGGGCGTCCCCCAACTATCCGCGAAATCGGCAGTCACGTCGGCATCTCGTCCACGTCGGTGGTCAACTACAACCTCAACATCCTCGCGCGTGAAGGATTGATCCAGCGCGAGAAAGAAGTGTCGCGTGGGCTGCGAATCGTCGGCGCGCAAGCCAAAGCGCTCGTGGGCGAAATCAGTTTCGTGCAGATTCCGCTCCTCGGCAAAATCGCCGCCGGCACGCCAATTCCGCTGCCGACCGACGAGGGGCTGATGCGCTACGACGGCGAAACGCTCGCGCTCACGCGCGAGTTGATGCCAGATTCGGAAGGGGTCTTTGCGCTCGAGGTCAAGGGTAATTCGATGATTGATGCCCTCATCAACGACGGTGATATCGTCGTGATGAAAAAGCCGCAGGCAGTCCAGAACGGCGATATGTGCGCGGTGTGGCTCAAGGACAAGAACGAAACGACCCTCAAGCGCGTCTACCGCGAGCACAACAATCGGGTCCGCTTGCAACCGATGAATCCTACGCTCAAGCCATTCTACGCGGACGCGCGCAACATCGAGATTCAGGGCAAAGTCGTCCTCGTCGTGCGACAATTGCGCAAATTGCCGGCGTAAGCCAAACTTTCGCACCTAGCCCCTCAGCAAGGCGCGCCCTCTTGGTTAAAACGACGCGCCCCTGCCCAACCTTAAAATTTGTTGCGACCACTTGACAGAACGCCTGTTCTGTTCTATAATCAGAATAGAACAAGCGTTCTTTTTCGTCCTCTTGGATTCCCTCTTGGAGTGATCGTGACGCTGAAACCCTGCCCTTATCGCCACGCTGATGACGACGGGCTGATCCTGTGCAATCAAATCAAAACCGGCGACCGCGAGGTCTCGCCCAACCTTTGCCGCGTTTGCCCCATCGCCAATATCAACTGCGCGCACCTCCGCGCCACCCTCGCTCACCACGTGCGCCCACCCATCACCGTCCGCTGGGGCAACGGCAAGACCGAAGTCTGGGACGATCTCGCCGACAACGCCCTCTCTCTCGCCCGCGCCGCATGCGCCGCCAAGGTCACGCCCATTGCCTCCGCGCGCGATTGCGCCGGCTGCGCGCTGCGCGTTCCACTCGTAACCGCCGCGCCTCCGACCGCTGCACAGCCCATCGCCGCGCCGCGCCTGCACGCCACGCCGAGCGCGCCACCCGCGCCTGCACCCGACGCGCGCACGAGCGTCGTCGCCCAGAAAATCATCCAACTCCAAGAGTGGCTCGCCAAGAACGCCAACCGCACGCCGCGCGACGATGCAGACGAAGACGCGCCCGCCGCCGTCGCCGCGCACACCGCGCGTCCCGCGCACACTGCCGAGGAAAAGCGGGTTGGTTGGACCGACTGAACCGTAGGCAAGAAACCACAGGCAGTCAGCGATGGACAAGCGTCTCTTGAATCTCCAAGCCGATCGAATCGAAATGGTGCTCGC
>DYLA01000195.1 GCA_020722265.1 Anaerolinea sp. | reverse complement strand
GGCATCAAGTGCACCAGTTTTGACGTCTCCACGATTGAATGTAGCGTTACCGACACTCTCAAATGAGGAGGCAACATGAAAAAACGAATCTTGACCGGTGATCGCCCCACCGGTCCCTTGCACTTGGGGCATTACGTCGGCACACTGGCGAACCGCGTGCGCCTGCAGGACGAGTACGACGTGTTCCTCGTCATCGCTGATTATCACGCCCTCACGCGCAAAGCGGAAAAAGAGCACGTTGTCGCGACGCGCCAATTCTCGCGCGACCTCGTGCTCGATTACCTCGCCGTCGGCATTGATCCGGAGAAAACAACGATCTACGTGCAATCCGATGTGCCGAGTGTCTGCGAATTGCACTTGCTCTTTTCGATGCTGACGACAGTGCCGCGTCTCGAACGCGTGCCGACGCTCAAAGAGGTGATGGCGGACGAGAACCTCGACATCGCTTCGTACGGCTTGCTGGGCTATCCGGTGCTCCAAGCCGCCGATATCTTGCACGTTCGCGCGCACCTCGTTCCGGTGGGCAAAGATCAGGAATCGCACGTCGAATTGACGCGCGAGATCGCGCGCCGTTTCAACTTTCTGTACGGCGAGGTCTTTCCGGAACCTGCCGCGCTCATCGGCGATGTGCCGACGCTGCCGGGGACGGATGGCAGAGCCAAAATGTCCAAGAGCCTTGGCAACGCCATCTTCCTCTGCGACGATGCCCAGATGGTCGAGCAAAAAGTGCGCGGAATGTACACCGATCCCACGCGTGTGCGCGCCGACATTCCGGCGAATCCCGAAGGCAACCCGGTCTTTGCCTATCACGACGCGTTCAACCCAGACCGAGCCGAAGTCGAAGACCTAAAGGCGCGCTATCGCCAAGGCAAGGTCGGCGATGTCGAAGTGAAAAAGAAACTCGCGCGCGCACTCAACGCGTTCCTCGATCCGATTCGCGAACGTCGTGCCTACTACGCGGCGCGCCCGCGCCTCGTGGACGACATCCTCGCCGCCGGCGCGGCAAAGGTGCGTCCGATTTCGCAGGCGACACTAGACGCCGCGCGCACAGCGATGGGGCTGGGGCGGAGCAGCAAGTAGTGAATAGCGAGCAGTAAGCGGCGGTCGGCGGTCGTTTTTCAAAGGAGTTCATTCGCCTTCGGCGCACCCGTAGTTGGATGAAAAATGGGATGCGTTAGACCTGGCAGGTCTTAGACCTTCCAGGTCTGTAGATAAATTTTCAGTCAGAGGAGGTACACAATGGAACGCACGAAATTCTTGCTCGATGAAAACGAAATTCCCAAGGCGTGGTACAACATCCAAGCCGATCTTCCCCACCCACTGCCGCCGGTGCTTCACCCGGCGACTGGGCAGCCCATCGGTCCGCAAGACCTTGCCGCGCTCTTCCCGATGGAACTGATCCGGCAAGAAGTCAGTCAGGAGCGCTTTATCGAGATTCCGGAACCGGTGCTGGACATCTACCGGCTCTATCGTCCTTCGCCGCTCATACGCGCGCGGCGGTTGGAAAAGATGCTCGACACGCCCGCGCAGATTTACTACAAGTACGAAGGGGTCTCGCCGGTCGGCTCGCACAAACTCAACACCGCTCTCGCGCAAGCGTACTATAACCATCGCGAAGGGACGAAACGCTTGACGACCGAAACCGGCGCGGGGCAATGGGGCACCGCACTCGCCTTCGCCTGCCGCGTCTTTGGAATCGAATGTCAGGTGTATATGGTGAAGGTGTCGTATCAGCAAAAACCGTATCGGCGTATCTTGATGGAGACCTACGGGGCGCGCGTCATCCCTTCGCCATCGCCAGAAACGCACGCCGGCGCGGCGATGCTGGAGCAAGACCCAGAGTGTAGCGGCTCGCTTGGACTGGCGATCAGTGAGGCGGTCGAAGACGCGGTGACGCATCAACCGACCACCAAGTACTCGCTCGGCTCGGTGCTCAACCACGTCTTGATGCACCAAACGATTATCGGCTTGGAAGCGCAAAAACAGTTCGAGTACGCGGGGGTCGAACCGGACATTCTCGTCGGCTGCGTTGGCGGCGGCTCGAACTTTGCCGGCTTTGCGCTGCCCTTCGTGCGCGAGAAAATCACACGGGGCAAGAACACGCGTGTCATCGCCGTCGAACCGACCGCGGCGCCGTCATTCACACAGGGCGTTTACACGTACGATTTCGGCGATTCGGCGCAAATGACGCCGCTGATCAAGATGTTCACCCTCGGCTCGTCCTTCGTTCCGCCGCCGATTCACGCGGGCGGCTTGCGCTATCACGGCATGGCGCCGATTCTCTGCGCGTTGCATGCGCAAGGATACATCGAAGCCTGCGCG
Organism: Anaerolinea sp.; assembly: GCA_020722265.1. Classification (GTDB taxonomy): domain Bacteria; phylum Chloroflexota; class Anaerolineae; order UBA4142; family UBA4142; genus DYLA01. Next base: position 3,239 of record DYLA01000195.1, on the reverse strand, counting down.
GTGCCGCAGAACGCGGTCTTTGCGGCAGGCGTCGAGTTCGCGCGCGCCGAAGGCATTCTCCCCGCCCCGGAATCGGCGCACGCGATTCGCGTCGCGATGGACCTTGCGCTCGAATGTCGAGCGCGCGGCGAGAAACGTGTGATCGCTTTCAACCTAAGCGGACACGGACACTTTGATCTGGGAGGCTACGATGCGTACTTGCGCGGCGAGTTGCCCGACTATACCTATCCGCGCGAAGAAATCGCCCGCGCCATCGCCCGATTGCCTCGCGTCGCGACCGGGTGAGTCTCTTCCCCACGCGGTTGACGCGGCGCTTTCTTTCGCCTATAATATCGGCGCGGTGGCTCTGCGCGTGATTCCACTCGCTGCCGCGCTTCCGCACGAGCAAATCGAAAGCCGGCGCGTCGCGCGCTTGAGCGAGCAACTCCGCGCCGATGGCGTGCTAAAGAATCCGCCCATCGTGACGCCGTACCGGCATCGCTACATCCTGCTCGATGGCGCCACGCGTACGCACGCGCTCGCCCATCTGGGTTGCCGCGATGTGGTCGCGCAAATCGTCCAGTACGATGCGCCCGGCGTCGCACTGGAAACGTGGAATCACCTGCTCGCCGATCTGCCGACGCGCGCGTTCACGCAATCGCTGCGACGAATCGCCGGACTGCGCCTCCAAGCGACGACGTGGGAGACCGCGCGCGCGGCTCTGGCGCGGCGTGAGAGCATCGGTGCCATCGCGCTGGCTGATGGGAGGGTCTGGTCACTGCGCGCCGACGCGGGGAGCGACCCGGTTCGCTTGCTGAATCAAGTGGTCGCGGCTTACGAAGGGCGCGCCGAACTCTACCGCGTGCTCGAGGACGACGCCGCGCGATTGTTTCGCGAGAACGCTCGCGCCAGCGCGCTGGTGCTTTTCCCGCGCTATCGCCCGGACGAAATCCGGCAATGCGCGCTCGATGGATCGAGATTGCCCGCCGGCATCACGCGGCACATCATCCCCGGGCGCGTGATGCGTCTCAACGTCCCGCTCGATTGGCTGCGCGACGAGACACCGCTCGAAGAGAAGAATGCGTGGCTGGGCGAATGGTTGCAAGCGCAAATGCGCGCCCGGCGCGTGCGGCTCTATCCCGAACCGGTTTTTCTCTTCGACGAATAAATCGAATACCCGCCTTCCCGCAGGTCGCAGGTGGCCTACGCCACGCACCTGTCGGGGAATGCCGATTTGACTGCGAGGAAAACGATGGCTCGCACACCCGCGCGCTCCACGCGCAAAACCAGCAAGACCAAACAAGTTGAACGCCGCCGCGCCCCGCGCGGGAAACTCAAATTACTTACCGCGTTTCGCTGTGTCGAAGGAGACACCACCTCGACCGGTTTCGCGCGCGCGCTCAACCTCAGTGCGGTCGGTGCGCTCCTCGAATCGCCCGATCCCTTCGCGGTCGGACAGAGTATCGAGTTGGAATTCCTGCTCGACGATAATCGCATCGCGCAAACCGTCGGACGGGTCACGCGCGCCGCCAAGCGCAAGAACTTTTACCACATCGCCGTCGAATTCGTCAAGATGCCCGCGCCGACACGGCGACTCATTGAGCGCCAAGTGACCGAGTGAGGGGCGTGGTGCTGCCCGGCTGACGCAGAGTCGAAATGTCATCCGATTTGCCCCTCTACTTTGGCGAGAATCTCACGTTCGGCGCTCGCGAGCATCCGGTCGCCATCTGTTCGCTCTGGATGAAGCAAGCGCGCGTGCGCGACGCGCTCTCTCCCAATTCCTACAGTATCCTCGGCAACCTCTATTCCAAAAACGGCATCAACTATCTCCTCCGCAACATCCTCGCACGTCCCACGATTCGCGCCATCCTCCTCTGCGGTCCCGATCTGACCCAGAGCGGTGCCGCGCTCCTCGCGCTGATGCGCGACGGCGTGGACGAATCGAACCGCGTGCGCGGCGATGGTGCGCAGATAGATCGTGAGATTCCACGCGACGCGCTGGATGATTTTCGCGCGCACGTCCGCGTGCTCGATTGGCGTGGGGTGAGCGACCCGGCGAAGATTCGCGACGCCCTCGCGGAACTGGAGGGCGCGCTCCCACGCGGCGCGTTCGCCGCGCCGCGCGTCTTTCCGCGCAGTGTCCCCGCTGCGGACGAGTTTCCCGCCGAAGAAACCGGTTTTCTCGCGCGCGGCGAGCGCGTGGTCGAAGTGTGGCTGCGCCTTGTCGCGGCCGTGCTCGCGTTCGGCAAACGTGGGCTCACCGCCTACACCGTTCATCAGCGCGAACTACTCGATGTGGTGGCAGTCATTGCCGCCGAAGACCCGGCGGATTTCTACCTGCCCGCTTGGGCGCCGCTCACGCGCGCCCAACTCGACGCGTATCTGCCCCAGTTGCTGACGCGCGAACGTCCGGAGGACGTCGCCTACACCTACGGCGAACGTCTTTTCGATTTCGGCGGGTGCGACCAGATCGCGGCGATGGCGGACGAATTGCGCGCCGCGCGTTATTCGCGCCGCGCCGTCGCCGCGCTGTGGGATCCCGCGCGCGATGCCGGCGCGAGCGACCCACCCTGCCTCACTCTCCTGCAAGCGCGCGTGCGCGAGGACAAGTTGTTTCTCACGGCGTACTTTCGCAGCCACGATATTTTCCGCGCCTGGCTGATGAACGCGTTCGGCTTGCGCGCGCTCCAAGCCGAACTCGCGCGGCGCGTGGAGGTGAGCGCGCTCGGCGATCTCGTCATCCTCTCGCACTCGGCGCACATCTACGCCGATTCGTGGGAAGCCGCGCGCACCGTCGTGCGCGAGCACGCAGGCGAATACGCGCGGAATCCGCGTCTCGTTCGCGATCCGCGCGGCAGTTTCAACATCCGCGTCGAAGGGTTTCAGATTCGTGTGGATCACTACGCCCCGGGTGGAAATTTGCTGGCGACCTTCAGCGGCACGACGGCGCAGCAGTTGCAGCGCGAACTCGCGTTCTTCGTCTCGCGCATTGACCACGCGATTTATCTCGGCGTCGAGTTGGGCAAGGCGGAGTTCGCGCTCACGCACAACCTCGCCTACGTCCAAGACCAAGCGTTGCGTGTCCAACCCACTGCCCTGCGCGGCGAAGGCGAGACGCGCGCCGGGCAGTTGGGGTTGTGAGAAGAAATGAAAAATACGTACCGCATTGGAACTACAAGTGGAGATGTTCCCCAATGACTAGAATCAGGTAACGCTACATTCAATCGTGGAGACGTCAAAACTGGTGCACTTGATGCCCC
>DYLA01000009.1:29059-31518 GCA_020722265.1 Anaerolinea sp. | reverse complement strand
CCCAACAACCAGCAATACCGCGCCAGTTTATCGGCGGGCTGCGCGTTCACCTGCGCAATCAGTTCGCTCGCGGCTTGCTGCGCGCGGCGCGCCACGGCTGGCTCGCGCCTAATCCCTTCACGCGCCATTCCCACGAACCAATCCGCGTACGCCGCGTACCCCTCCGCAAACGCGGCGCGCTCGTCGTCTCGCACGCGCCGCGCGGCTTCTTGCCGCAGCGCGGGCTGAAAGCGGTAGGCAGCGGGTGTGCCATCCTCGAACCAGCCGTCAATCTCCAGCAGATTCCGCCGCGTGAACTTGCCTAATTGCTCGCGTGTTTGCGTCAGCCACCGCTCTTCATCTACCGCGCCGTCGGCGGTCAACCGTCGGTGGTCGTCCGCCCACACCATCGCCGCGCCCTGCGCGTAAAACGGAAACCCAAAGACGCTCAGCGCGCGCAGCCGCTTTTGTTCGTCCGCCGTCAAGCGGTTGTAACTCCGCTCGAACGCCGCCGCGAAGGTCCAGTGATGCGGCGCAAGTCCCTGCCGCTCGGCGTTTGCCAGTTCGTCTGGCCAGTTCTCGAGGAAATCCTTCGGCGCAGCGTCGCTATTGTCAAACTCGCCCGCGAGCAGCGCAATCGCCAGCGGATGACCGCCGGTCGCGTCCGCGATATCCCGCGCAAGCGGCAACAATTCTGTGGCGCGATCCTTCGCCTTGCTGCTGTGTTGGAAAAAGAGCGCAACGCCCGCTTCTCGCTGCAGACCAGTTAGCGGTCGGTCGGATTTTGGATAGACGACCTCGCCGCTCAACTGCGCCGGCTGCTCGCGGCTGGTGAGGAGGAGCGCCGCGCCCCCTTCCGCCATCTGCGCCACCAGTCGGTGCGCCGCTTGGCCGTTGCGCTTGCGCTCGGCATCGGGTTCGTTTTTGGAAATGCTCTGCAACACACTCTCGTAGTTGTCGAGCAAGAGCAAGCCATCCCAATCGCGCATCGTTTCCAGGATGACGCGCGTCTGCGTTTCCGCGTCGGCGTCCGCCAACTGCTGAGCGAACACGTCGCCGCGCAGAGCGCGCAAGAGCGCGCGGCGGAACGCGTCGGCGTCCACAATATCGCTCGCGAAACTGACCGTCCGGATGCCGCCGCGCCAGCGCCAGGCAAACCGCTCGGCAAAACTTGCCGCGAGCGCGGTCTTGCCTATCCCGCCCGTCCCGGTCACGGTGACGACCTTTGCGCCGCGCGAGTACAACTGCGCGAGGTCGTGCAGTTCGCGATGGCGTCCGAGAAGCGGGCGCGGCGGCTGCACCTCGCTCGGCAGTTGCAAGTTCCCCGGCAAACCGAGCGCGCCAACTTGCGGCTGACCCTCGGTACGCGGCAGCGGCAGCCACCCCTCGCGCGCGGTGTAGCCGACCGGCAAACCCAATTGAGCCGGAATCTCGCTCAACGCAAGCCGCGCCTGACGCAGCGCTTCGGCAAACGAATAGCCGGCGAGCAGCGATTCGTACAGCGCGACTGCGAACGGCTCGCTCAGTTTGTCGAGGAAGGTGCTCTGCATTCCAATCGCGAACGGCACGCCGCTCTGGACGAGCATACGCGCCAGATGCGCGTCGCCGGGCTGCGCGGTGCGGCACGCGCTCAGTAAGACAAACCGCAGCGCGCCGCGCGGCGGCATATTCACCAGATCGCTTCCGTAAAGCCAGTCCTCGCCGCCGTCGTTGTCCTCCAACACGAGCATCGCTTCGGGACCGTGATCGGTGTTGACGACATCGCCGTGGCAGGTGAGGTGCAGGATCGCCGCGCCCTGGCGGAGCGCGCGATTCAGTTCGGCTTTGGTGGGCGGGACGCGCCAGGCGCGCAATGCTATCCCGCTCTTTTCCAGCGCGGCGCGAATCCCGCGCAATTCGTTTTCGATTCCAAGCCGATTCTTTTCACGCGGGTTGCCGTCCTTGTCCACGAGCGGGTCTGCACCGAGCGCGATGAAATGAATGAGCGGGTGATTTGGGGCGGGCGGCGTAGTCGCATCCAACAAGCGCAGTACGCCGTAGCGGGTAACGAGGAGAGACGCCCCGGCGGGGCGTCTGTACTTGAGTTCGGTGAGCGCGGCAAATTCCCACGCGATCTTGTCCGTCTCCGCGTCGCAATCGAGAAGCAATAGCGCTTCGCCGTCGGCCTTCAAGCGCTGCCGGAGCGCGTCGCCGCCGAGCGCGGCGAAGAGCGCCTTGCCGAGGTTGTAGGGATCGGCTTGCAGGCGCACGAGCGCGGGGAGCGCGTCGCGTGGCGTGACGGCGAGCGCCTCGCCGTTCAGCGTCGAAACGACGCGACCATCCGCGTCGGTACGTAAAGTGAGTGTGACTGCCATTGCTTCACCGCCTTCAGACCTGGAAGGTCTCTAAGACCTTCCAGGTCTGAAAAGACGCCCCGGCGGGGCGCCTCTCAAGTACAGACGCCCCGGCGGGGCGCCTCTCAAGTACAGACGCCCCGGCGG
>DYLA01000009.1:25556-28959 GCA_020722265.1 Anaerolinea sp. | reverse complement strand
CTCTCAAGTACAGACGCCCCGGCGGGGCGTCTCAACACTCGCTATATCCGCACGCGTAACACTTGCGGCAGCCCTCCTCGTTCACGAACGAGGCTTGCCCACATTCGGGACACAGGTCGCCGACCTTGAAGACGCCCCGGCGGGGCGTCTCTATCTGTTGCGATTCGGTTCGTTCGACGCCTCCCTGCCCCAAATCTTCCGCCAGCGCTTGCGCGATGCCATCGGGCAGCGAACGGACGCGCTGCAAACCAAATCCCATCGGTCGTCCGCCGCCGATGCCGCCCAACTGCGACACGATTTCTTGCATCCGTTCCGTCGGCGAGAGGGTCGAGGGTAGACGCAGCACCAGCGAAATCAAACGTCCAATCGCCTCGCTCACCGCCGCCGTATCCGAGCCGGCTTTGCCGACGTTGCAGAAAACTTCGAATGGCTCATCCTCGCCGTTGCGATTGACGGTGACGTACGCCTTGCCGAGCGGCGTCGCGACTTGGTACGTCGAACCTTGCACTGCGCGCGGGCGCGGCTTTTTCGCCAGCGCAGTCTCTGCCGCCGATTTTTTTACGGCGGACGCGCGCGTCTCCAAGACCACTTGCTCGCGCGAGCCGGCGCGGTACACCGTAATCCCCTTGCAGCCGAGTTTCCAGGCGAGAAAATACGCGCGCGCCACATCCTCCACCGTCGCCGTTTGGGGAAAGTTGATCGTCTTGGACATCGAGTTATCCACGAACGCCTGCATCGCCGCCTGCATCCGCACGTGTTCTTCGGGCGGGAGGTCGCTCGCGACGACAAAGGTGTCGCGGATCGCCTCCGGCACATCGGCGACATCCTGACACGAGCCGGTCGCCAGCACGCGCTCGAAAATCTTCTTGCGCGTCTCCTCACTCACGCCCGCATTGACGAGCGCGCGCTCGAAGAGCGGACTGACGTAATCGAGCCGCAGGTCTTTGCCATTGTCGTTGACGTGCCGCGTGTACGCGAGCGCGAAGACTGGCTCGCAGCCGTACGATTCGATCCCGGCGACCGTGGCGATGGTGCCGGTTGGCGCGACGGTGGTCTGCGCGGCGTTGCGGATGCCGTACGCTTTGATCCCTGCGACGATTTCGTTCCAATCGAGCGGAGGACGATCCCAATCGTGCGTGAATGGCTCGATCGGCTTCGGCGGCGTCCATTTCAAGTTTTCCGGATCGTAGAGCGACCCCTTGATGGCGGGGAACGCGCCGCGCGTGCGCGCCAGTTCGATGCTCGTCTGCATCGCGTAATAGCGGATGAATTCCATCACCTGCCCGGCCAAGTCCACGCCGGCGCGCGAGCCGTAACGCACACCCAGACGAAACATCACATCGCCCAAACCCATAATGCCCAAGCCGATGCGGCGCGCGCGCTGCGCAGCTTGGGCGACTTCAGGGACAGTGGGGACGTACTTGTTCGCGTCCACGACGTTATCGAGGAAATGCGTCGCGAGTGCGACTGAATCGCGCAATTTGCTCCAATCGAGTTTGTCGTCCGGCGTGACGTGCTGCGCAAGGTTGACCGAGCCGAGGCAGCAGTTTTCGTATGGACCTAGCCATTGTTCGCCGCAGTTGTGAACGACGAGACCGTTCGCGACAAAAGAGTGTGTATCTGGCTGCTGGAGATCATAGACTCGCTCTTGACCATCCGGCTCAACGGCTGCCACCGTCGCGAGGAACGATTCGGCGTACGGTCCACGCGTCATCCGGCTCAAATAGTTCGCCAGTTTGCCTTGCTTGGCTTCGGTCAAGAAACCGATCTCATTCGCAAAGCGGACAAGATTCACTTTGCTAATCGCCAAATCGTGTTGGGGTTGGTGGAAGTACTCCTTGTACCCGCCGTGACCATCTGGCATTTGGCAAAAACCCCCCGCTCGCCGCTGTTCGTAAATCCGACTAGCGATTCCAAAATTCAACAACAATCGCTGAACATCCTTGAGCAGTGCCAGATGACTTGAACTCAAACGCACCGAGCAACCTTTTTCGCCGCCATCGTTAACATGGCCGTCTGCCGTAAACAATGCCTGCAAGAAACCGCGCTGCATTTCCTCGCTGCCGGCAAACACCGCGGCAGGCACCTGGTGTTTGTTTTCCATCAAACCGTGCGCGGCAGCCCATTTTTCGAGTCGCTCAGATGATACGCGCGCTTCATCTCGTTCGTCAACATAGGTGACACCGACCGGATAGGCGCGGCGTTGCCCTGGCCGTTCGACCAACGCCGTCACTGCGCGCGCGAACTCAGGCGCGAGTTCCCCTTTCTCCTCGCCGAAAAATGACAGCACCGCGCGGATCGCGTTAACCGTTCCATCGCCGACGAGCCAACCCAGAATGCGCCCTTCTGCCAGCGAACCCTTTGCGCCGAAACCACCCGGGCGATTGAGAATATGCACGCGATCGCCCGGCTTGAGATCGCGCGCGGCAACCCAGCCCCGGCTGGTCATGACGCGATGATCGGCGGTCAAACGAACTTCGTATCCTTCGCGCGTCATCAAACGCAAAACGTCCTTGAAGCCGGTCGCAACGACTGGCGATGCGCGCATCAGTGTTTCTGCGCCCAAGCGCCCATCGGTCACAACGCGCACGGGCTGACCTGTTTGGGCTAACTCGTCCGCGCGCCGGAGTCCTCCCTCAGTGTAAACCAGAGTCTCGCCGGTGACGCAAGGATTCGTCGCCTCCAATTCGTACAGATGCGGCAGCGGGTTGGCGCGGTTCGCCGTATCGAGAAACAAGACGCCTGGCTCGCCGTTGTGATGCGCCTGCTGGACGATTTCGTCGAAGAGAGCGCGCGCGCGGACGGTGCGCCACACTTGACCATCGCGCGGGTTGACCAAATCGAAATCCGCGTCGTTTTCGACCGCGCGCATAAACTCATCGGTGATGCCGACGGAAATGTTGAAATTCGTGATATGCCCTTCTTGGGTCTTGCAGCGAACAAACTCGAAGATGTCGGGATGATCCACGCGCAGCACCGCCATATTGGCGCCGCGCCGCGTGCCCCCCTGCGCGATCTCGCCGAACGCGGTATCGTAGACGCGCAAAAAGCCGACGGGACCCGAAGCCACCCCCGCGCTCGCCGAGACGCGATCCCCGCGCGGGCGCAAGCGCGAGAACGAAAAGCCGTTCCCGCCGCCCGTCTGCTGAATCAACGCGGCGGCGCGCAGCGTGGAAAAGATGCCGCGCGCATCGCGCCCCATATCATCGGCAATCGGTAATACAAAGCACGCGGCCAGTTGCCCCAGCGGGGTGCCTGCGCCGGTGAACGTGGGAGAATTGGGGAAGAAACGCAATTCGGTGAGGAGCGCGTAGAATTGTTCACGCGCGATTTCAGGATCGGCGCCATAGCGCGCGTCCGGCTCGGCGACGGTGCGCGCGACGCGGTCGAACATCTCTTCGGG
>DYLA01000009.1:21190-25456 GCA_020722265.1 Anaerolinea sp. | reverse complement strand
CAACGCCGTCACCGGCGCGAGGATGTGAGTGACGATGAAGCCAAGCGAGGAAAACCGATCGGGTGTCATTCGAATCAAATCGCCATCTTGACTTGCAAACGCTCTTCCGCTTCGCGTTGCTTGCGCTCCTTGAGACGCTGAATCTCTTGCGCGAGCGAATCCAAATCCGCAAAGCGACGATACACCGAAGCAAAGCGCACGTACGCCACATCGTCGAGCACACGGAGTCGCTGCATCACCATCTGCCCGATTCTTTGCGAATCCACTTCCGATTTCGCCATCTGATGCAGTTCCAGTTCGATCTCGTCCACGATGCCTTCGATGGCGGGCATCGGCACGGGACGCTTGGCGCATGCCTTGACGATGCCGCTCATCAACTTTTGCCGGTCGAATGATTCGCGGCGGCCATCCTGCTTGATCACCATCAAACCGGTCTGCGCGATCCGCTCGTACGTGGTGTAGCGCTTGCCGCATTTCAAACACTGGCGTCGGCGACGAATCACGTCCGCCGATTCGCGCGTGTCAATCACTCGATTCTCGGTGTGCGCGCAATACGGACAAAGCATCGGTAACCTCCGGGCGTGTGGTGCAGCAAGCAGGGCGTAAAACAGGGTTTGGGACTAACGCTCGCAACTTCCCAAACCCCGTATCTTGTGGTGCAGTGCCAAGGTGCTACTACCTGTCGTGCGCCCACAGTGTAGCACAACTCACGCCCGAAAGTCAATAGGCGCACCTTAAAAAACCGAATCGGTTACAAAACTTTAACTTGCCCCGCCCGTATTCACGCCGCGTTCAACGACATTCTGTCCAGTACACCGGCAGCGTTCCAATCATCTCCCAATACGAATAGCACGATTTGTTGCCAAGGCTGAATTGAGCGCGCGTGAGCGTGTACCGAATCGCCGATGGATTCCCATTGACGACGCGCGCGTACCAAGTTCCCTGCGCCTGCCAATGCCCGCCCGACCAAACCAACCGCGTCGGATCGCCCTTGTACGCCGTGCCGCGTCCGATCGGACGATGCAGTTGACCCGGCGCGTACACTTCCATCTGGACGCCCCACGCCGGCTCGGGCGCCAACCACACTTCGATATGCGCGCCCCCTTGGCCGATTCTGTACCACACACTCGCGCCCGCGTCGAGCGTTCGCACCGCGCCGGTCGGTTCGAGCGCGTCGAGTGGACTCGCGCCGGCAGATGTTTCCGGCGCAGACGTTGGAACATTTTGCGCCGGCAATGCCATTGGCGTGGGGACGGGGACACTCGGTAATGGAGCAGCCCTCGGCATCGTGTCGGAACCGCTCCAAGCCTTGCCCAGCGTCAACGGAGACGCGGTGGGCCACGGCGTTCCCATTCCCCAGGGCAAACCGCCGGGCAACGGCGGCTCCGCGCGCGCCACCGGCACGGCGAGTGCAAGCGCGGTCAAGCCGAGCGCGACGAAGAAACCCCAAAGGATCGTTCTCGCGTTCATTGTTTTCCTCCTTCTGCGCCAAGACGATGCCCGAAGAGACGCCCCGCCGGCGCGTCTCTGCTTCGGCTGAACTACCCGCGCTTGCGCAGAAATGCCGGGATGTCCAGGTCATCGCGATCGAACTGGCGGACTGGAAAATCAATCGTCTTGCGACCCGGCGCAGAAACCACATTACCGACGGCTTGCCCCGCGCCGGTCTGTCGCTTTGCCGTCGCACTAAAACCCGTCGCAATCACCGTAATCTGGATTTCGTCCTGCATCTGCGGATTGATCACCGCGCCGAAAATCAAATTCACCGCTGGGTCAGAGACGCGCCGAATGACCTCGGCGGCTTGGTAGACATCCACGAGCGTGAGGTCCTCGCCGCCGGTGACATTGAAGAGCACGCCCTTCGCCCCCTCGATCGTCACGTCGAGCAGTGGACTCCGAATGGCGGCTTCGGCAGCCGCGATGGCGCGATTCTCGCCCGAGCCGCGGCCGATCGCCATCAGCGCTGCGCCGCCCGTGCCCATAATCGTTCGCACATCTGCGAAATCGAGGTTGATGAGACCGGGAACGGTAATCAGTTCGCTGATGCCCTGGATGCCTTGACGCAACACATCGTCGGCGGTGCGAAACGCGGCTTGCAGCGTCACCTTCTTGTCGGTAATTTCGAGCAAGCGATCATTCGGAATGATGATGAGCGTATCCACCCGCTCTTTCAACCGGTCGAGTCCCTCTTCGGCGACGGTGCGCCGATGCGTCCCTTCGAACGTGAACGGCTTGGTGACGACGCCGATCGCCAGCGCGCCGGTTTCTTTGGCGATGCGCGCGACGACGGGCGCCGCGCCGGTGCCGGTGCCGCCCCCCATCCCAGCGGTGATGAACACCATATCCGAGCCGACCAGCGCGTCGTACAAATCCTCGGCAGATTCTTCTGCCGCTTTCTCGCCGATAACCGGGTCGCCCCCTGCCCCTAGCCCGCGCGTCAGTTTATCGCCAATGCGAATCTTGCGCGTCGCGCGCGAATGTACCAGCGCTTGGGCGTCGGTGTTAACCGAGATAAAGTTAACCCCTTGCAACCCCTCGGCAATCATTCGATTGACGGCGTTCGCGCCGCCGCCTCCAACGCCAACAACCTTGATCTCCGCAAAGTTTTCGACGTGGTCGCCTTCGTCCTTGCCTGGGTGCATAGTTGCCTCCTGGCGCGCTATCTGCACGCGCCCATTCGATTGCTTGGTGCCGAGACCATTTTGTTTTACGTCTACCACAACGTCTTTCATCTTGCGCATCCTCCCCTAGGGGTAGGGGCAGAAACGGTAGAATACCACTAGATATTGTGGGTATGTTGCCATTCTACCGTATCCACCCAGTTCTGTCAAGCCCTATTTTCATTTTTCGTACAAAGCCCCGCGAACATAATTGCGAGTCGCTCCCAATATGAGCACCGACTCTAACCCGGCAGGAACGCCCGCCGCGCCCAGCCGAAGAGCCCTCCAATCGGATTGCGCTTGCGCTGCCCACTCGATTCTTGCCCCGCGCTTGGCTGCGCGCTCCTGTGTTGCCATCCCCAGTGCAACAACCCAATGCTCGTCGCGAACGCGGCAGACGAAATCCGGTCGGTGAACCCTTCGATCTCGCGCGGCACGCCGACGCGCACCGGCATTTGCAGCACCTCGCGCGCGAATGGCTTGAGCCCTGCCAACTCCGCCGTCCCGCCGCACAGCACGACGCCTGCCGGCAGCAAATTGTCATAGCCCGACCGCTTGACCTCGGTGAGAATCAGTTGGCAGATTTCTTCGACGCGCGCGCGGATAATTTCCGCGACCTCGCGCCGCAGCACTGTCCGCCGTCCCTCCTCACCGAACGCCGCCACGTCAATCAAATCGGTCTCCGAGACCACGCTCGGATCCGCACAACCGAATTTGAGTTTCATCTCCTCCGCCGCGTCGAAAGGAGTTCGCAAACCGACCGCCAGATCGTTCGTGACGTGAATCCCACCGGTCGGCAAGATGACCGTGTGCCAGATACTGCCATCAATGAAGATCGCGATGCTCGTCGTCCCGCCGCCAATGTCCGCGAGCGCCACTCCCATCTCTTTTTCCGCCGAGGTCAGCACCGCATCCCCCGCCGCAATCGGCTCCAGAATCAAGTCAATGACCCGCAATCCCGCGCCTTCCACTGCCTTGACGAGATTTTGAATGGACGCCGCCGCGCCGGTGACGACGTGCGCTTCCACTTCGAGCCGAAAGCCGATCATCCCCAACGGGTCTTTGACCCCATCCTGCCCATCGAGCGTATAGCCGCGCGGGATCGCGTGGAGGATCTCGCGATTCGCCGGCACCGCGATCGCCTCGGCGGCTTCCATCGCGCGATCAATGTCGTCTTGGGTTACCCCGCGCCCGCTGTGAATCGCCGCGACGCCGCGCGAGTTCGTGGACTGGATGTGCGCGCCGGCGATGCCGACGTACGCCGCGTCCATCGTTAGCCCCGCGACGCGTTCCGCCTGCGCCACCGCTTCGATGATCGCCTGCGTCGCCTCTTTCACATCCGTGACCACCCCTTTACGCAAACCGCGCGAGGGGACGACGCCGTTGCCCAAAATCCGCAGCGCGCCGGCTTCCGTCATCTCGCCGATGAGCGCGCACGTCTTCGTCGTTCCGATGTCCAAAGCCGCGATCGGTGTTGCCATACCATAATCCCTTTGACAAACTTTCGCACCCTCGCCCAAGCCATAGGGCTGGGAGTGATAGGAACAGTTTGACTACTCCATTGGCTCATTGGTTCATTGGTTCATTGGGTTCATTGGTTCATTGG
>DYLA01000009.1:0-21090 GCA_020722265.1 Anaerolinea sp. | reverse complement strand
GGTTCATTGGTTCATTGGGTTCATTGGTTCATTGGCTCATTGAAAATACGGATTGCCTTTCCCCAAATCAATGAATCGAATCCGCGCGTTCCGCGCGACCAGTTGCGCCACCAGCGCGCGGTAAACCGCGAGTTTGCCCGGCATATCTTCCGCGCCACCCAGATAGATTTTCCAACCGCGTTCGTCAGTGAACGCCAAGCCCCGCTGCGCCGACCATTCGACCGCGCGCGGACCCTCCGCCCACGCGTCGCGGAACGCCCACCACGCTTCGAGCGGGGCGGCCGGCGCGCGCGCGCCCGGCTTGACCGGCGACTGATCGAGATCGCGCAGTGTCGGTAGGGCGAGGGACGCGCGGGCGCGCAAGACGATTCCGCTCGCGTCCACCCAGTTCGTCTCCGCGCCGCGCTGCCAGACGAGCATCGGTTGTCGTTCTTCGATGCGGATCGTCACGCGGTTCGGCCAATCGGTCGTCACGCGCGCCGATTTCACTTCCGGCAATTTCAGCAGCGCGCGTTCGACCGCGCGTGGGTCAACGAAAAAGATGTTATAGCCGGCGATGCCGCTGGCGCGTTCCACCTCGCCGCGCGTGAGATAGCGCGCGCCCTCCAGTTCGAAATCGAAAACGTAAAAGAGATCGGCGTTGAAGAACACGACGAGCGCGGCCGCGAAGAGCGAGAGCAACAACGCGGCGACGATTTTCGCGCGCGGCAGTGCGAGTCCACGCGGACGCGGAACCGACCATGCGCCTTCCGCCGCCGAGTTCAAGCGCCCATGCCGATTACGCCGGCGAGACTCTGGCTTGCGCAAAAATCTCTGACGCATCGAAAAAAGCATCTCGCATCACCCCACCGGGGGCTCGTACGCGATCTTGGATTTCTTTCGATCCGCGTACCGCTCCAGCGCGAGTTGAATCAGCCGGTCAATCAAGTCTGGGTATGGAATCCCGCTCTTTTCCCACATTCGCGGGTACATCGAGACAGCCGTGAAACCGGGAATCGTGTTGATTTCGTTCACCAGCACCCGATTGGTCGCGCGCTCCACAAAGAAATCCACGCGCGCCATCCCGCTGCAATCCACCGCCTTGAACGCGCGGATCGCCAACTCTTGCACGAGACGCGTCGTCTCCAGCGGCACGTCCGCCGGCACGATCAGTTCCGTGCCAGACGCGTCACCGTACTTGGCGGCGTAATCGTAAAACGCGCGCGCCGGAATCACCTCGCCCGGCAGCGACGCCATCGGCTCATCGTTCCCCAGCACACTGCACTCGATCTCGCGCGCGTTCTCCGCCGCGCGCTCGGCGATGATCTTGCGATCGTACTGCGCGGCGGTCGCGAGCGCCTGCGCGAGTTCATCCCAGTGACGCGCTCGGCTGATGCCCACGCTCGACCCCAGGTTCGCCGGCTTGATGAAGCAAGGATAACCGAACGCGGCTTCGATGCGGCGAATCGTCTCCTCCGGCTTGGATGCCCAGTCGCGGCGCAAAATCACCATCCACTCGACGGTCGGCAACCCGTGCGCGCGGAAAATCGCCTTCATCAACGCTTTGTCCATTCCGACCGCGCTCGCCGCCACCCCCGCGCCGACGTACGGAATACCGGCGAGTTCGAGCAAACCCTGCAGCGTGCCATCTTCACCAAAGGGACCATGCACTAGCGGAAAGGCAACGTCAATCGAAGCCAGCGGCGACGTGTGGACGATTTCGCCAGACGCGCTCGGTACGAGTTCCGCACTGCTCACCGCTCGACTGCCCTCATCCGACGTTTCGGCGATCGGCGCGAGGAGTGGCGTGGGGCTAACTGCCGCAAGTTGTGCGAGCGCGTTCCCGCCGACGAGCCACTGCCCCTGCTTGGTGATGCCGATGAGCACAACCTCGTACTTGTTCCGATTGATCGCGCGCGCGACCGATTGCGCCGACGCGAGCGAAACCTCATGCTCACCCGACTGGCCACCGAAAATCAATCCAACTCGAATGCGCTTTTCCACTCGCCCCTCTCTCCCCAATGACGACCGACTTAATTCTCCCCCACAACCTCGATCTCCAACTCCAACTCCACACCAAACTTGTCGCGCACGCGCGCACGCACGATCTCGATGAGACGCAACACGTCGTTCGCCGTTGCGCCGCCGCGATTCACAAAGAAATTCGCGTGAAGCGGCGAGACCTCCACACCGCCGACGCGCGCACCCTTCATTCCCGCCTGCTCAATCAAGCGTCCGGCATAATCGCCCGGCGGATTCTTGAACATCGAACCGACGCTCGCCTCCGTCGGCTGCGTACGCCGACGATGCGCGGCATACGCGTTCATTCGCGCCAGGCACGCCGCTGGCTCATCGCGCACCAACTCGAACTCGGCACGCAGAACGATTTCGTCTTTCGCGCGCTTGAAACGGCTCGTGCGATAGCCAAACTCCAATTCCGTCTTGGGTAACTCGCGCACTACGCCGGCGGCGTCCAGAACCGAGACCACGAGCAGATTGTCCGCGATACAACTGCCATGCGCGCCAGCATTGCCCACGATGGCGCCGCCGATTGTCCCCGGCACACCCATCGCCCACTCCAAGCCCGACCAGCCCTGCCGCGCCCAACGATTCGCGACGCCGGGCAGCCGCGCACCACTTTCGACTTGCAGACGCGCGCGCGCCGCACCCGTCTCGTCCAACCCCACGGCGTCGCAATGATTCTCGATCACCAAGCCGCGAATGCCGCCATCACGCACGAGCAGATTCGACCCATTGCCGAGAACGAAAACCGGCACACCGAACTGCCGCGCCAGGCGAACGCACTCGACCAACTCGTCAATCGTCCGCGCCTCGACGAGCAAATCGGCAGGACCGCCGATGCGAAAGGTCGTGTGCGGCGCCAGCGGCTCGTTCACCCGCGCGCGCGCGCCGAGCGCGTCGCGCAGAGCATCTCCATACGGCCACGCGGGCTGTCTCAACTCGCGGCTTCCTGCGTCGTCAAGCGCTGCAGCGCCAACCCGATACCGATCGCGCCCCACGCGATCGCGAACGCCGCGTTCTGCTTCAAATCCAGACTGTTGCCAAAGAACGCCAGCGCTTCGACGACGTAACTAAACGCGCGCGCCGTCTCCGCCGGAAACATCAAGAACGAAATCAGCAATGCCGCGATGAGCGCGCGCCAGAACGCCCGCTTGCTCCGAAAGCCCTCGCCGATGAAACTCAATCCCAGCAGCAGAATGATGATGACGAAATACGCCGTCGTTGGATTGTCCACGAACATACGAAAGGCAGTGGCAAACGGCAGCGATGCGAGCGCGACGATGTGCCCGATAACGCGCAGAACGACGTAGATGACGAACAGCGCCAGGAAATCGTCGTACCACGACGACGACTTGAGCGCGCGAATGTAGAACCCAACGGCCGCCCCGAAAAAGATCAACCCAACGACGACTGCCAGTACCCAACCCTGAATCGTCACTGGTCCAATCGTGGCGACGATTTGACTTGGGTTGAACTTGACCGTATCGCGGATGTACTTCGCCACTCCATCAATCCATCCGTTGATGCCGGGCACGACGCTGAACGGCAGATTCTGTGACACGAACCGCGTGGGCTCTCTCAAGAATCCAACCAGTTGTTGTAACCAGTCTCTGACAAAAACCGTCGCGCTCAAGATGCCCCACCAATACACTAGACTACGAAAACCAAAGACTTGGGACATAGACTAGTCTCCCTGCGCTTGAACGAACCATTGCCCCACGCGATTCACATCTCCCGCGCCGAGCGTGATGAGCACATCGCCGGCGCGCACATTCCGCGCGAGAAATTCCACGCACCTTTCCAGCGCACCGATGAACCGCGCGTCACGATGCTCCATCCGTTCGACGATGTGCGCACTGCTGACGCCGTGCGACTCGCGCTCGCGCGCCGCGTAGATTTCGGTGACGATGACGTGATCCGCGTCCACGAACGCCGCCGCGAACTCGTCCAGCAGCGCGTCTGTACGCGAGTACGTATGCGGTTGAAAGACCGCCCAAATCGCACGCCCGGGATAGCGCCGCCGCGCCGCCGCCAGCGTCGCGCGAATCTCGGAGGGATGGTGCGCGTAATCGTCCACGACGATGACGCCGCGAAATTCTCCCTTGACCTCAAAGCGGCGCGCCGCGCCGCGAAAGCGTGCCAATGTTTCGCGCGCACGGCTAAAATCCACTCCCACGCCGTCGGCGACGACGAGCGCCGCCAGCGCGTTCGAGACGTTGTGCAGGCCCGGAATCCGCAAGGCGAACTCGCCAACGCGTGCCCCGCCGCGCCACACCACGAAATCGCTTCCCCCCTGCGCGTTCACGCGCGCATCACTCGCGCGCCAATCGTTGTCCGCGCCGAATCCGTAGCGCACGCCGCGCGCCGGGGCGGTTTGTAAAACGCGCGCCACGCGCTCGGCATCGCCACAGCCAATCACCACACCATCGGGCGGAACGCGCGCGAGAAACTCGCGAAACGCGCGCTCGACCGCGTCCACATCGCGAAAGCAATCCGGATGATCCATCTCGATACTCGTGACCACCGCGAGGCGGGGACGCAAGCCAAGAAACGCGCGGTCGTACTCGTCCGCTTCGACGACGAAATAGTCACCGCAACCCGCGCGCGCGTTGCCCCCCAGTTCCGGAATGACGCCGCCGATCACTGCGTCCGGGTCAAGCCCGGCGTCTGCGAGTATCGTCGCGATCAGGCCGGTCGTCGTTGTCTTGCCGTGTGTCCCTGCGACGGCGATGGTGGTTTTCCCCGCGGTCAATTCAGGGAAGAAATCATAGCGTCTCGCGACGCGAATCCCGCGCCGCCGCGCCTCCATCACCTCAACATTATCCTCCCGCGCGGCTGAAGTCACCAACACCAGATCCGCATCGCCAAGATTTTCCGCACGATGCCCGATGAACACGCGCACGCCTAACCGCGTCAGTTCATCCGTCATCGCCGAGGCGACCTGATCCGATCCGGAGACCTGTGCCCCGCGCGCGAGCAACACCCGCGCCATCGCGGACAAACCGATGCCGCCAATGCCGACGATGTGGACGCGACGCCCGTTCATTTCGCCAGCCGCTCCAAAAGTTCGACGATGTTCCGCGCCGCGTTCGGGTTCGCGAGGGCACGCATCGCCGCGCTCATCCGCGCCAGCGTCTCCGGCGCGTCGAAGAGTTTCTGCAAAGTCGGCATCAACTCGCGTTCGATGACGGCATCTTCCACGCGAATCGCTGCGCCGCGCGCGACCAGAAACGCCGCGTTGCGTCCTTGATGCATCCCAGCGTACGGACCAGGCACCAGAATCGCCGGCACTCCGAGCGCGGGAAATTCTCCGAGTGTCGCCGCGCCCGCGCGCGCGACCACACAATCGGCGGCTGCGAGCGCATCCGGCAACTCATCGTCCAGATAGCCAAAGACGCGCACGCGCGCACGCGCCTCCGGCGACAAGTGTTCGACCTGCGCCTTCACCCAGGCTTCCTCGGCGCGCCCGGTCAGATGAACGATCTGCGCGAGGCGTGTCAGCGCAGCGAGGTTCGCGACGACGGCTTGGTTCAGGTGATGCGCGCCGCTGCTGCCGCCGAAAATCGTCACCGTGCGCGCGTCCGGCGCGAGGTGCAAGCGCGCGCGCGCCTGCCGCTGGTCGCGATCGAAAAACTCGGCGCGCACCGGGTAGCCGGTCGTCACGGCTTTGCCGCGCGGAAAATGCGCTTCGACCTGCGGGAACGAGACAGCGACGCGCGTTGCCCAGCGCGACGTGACGCGAATCGCCCATCCCGGTTCGAGATCGGGCAAATAGATGACACTCGGAATCTTTTCCGCTGCGCCCGCCCAGATCACCGGCGCGCTGACGTACCCGCCGGTCACAAAGATCGCCTGGGGCTCGAACTGGCGAATTTGCGCGCGCACGCGTCCAATGCTGCGAACCATTCGCCACAAACTCTGCGCGACGATCCAGGGCGCCTTGCCGCGCACCTGCCCGGTCTCGATCGGCGCGAACGGAATGTGCGCACGTTCCGCCAAACGCGCCTCTACACTCGCCGCGCGACCCAGATACAAGAACGCGTCATCGGGGCGCGCGGGCGCGGCGGATGCCCGCCTCCGCACTGCGGCGACGACGGTCAACGCGGGATAGACGTGCCCCCCCGTCCCGCCACCCGAAATCAAAAGTCGCATCGGCTTCCTTCGTCGTATTCCCGTCACGCGAGATGTTCAGCAAGACCCCTATCGCCGCCAGCGCCGCGAGCAGCGACGAACCACCAAACGAGATGAAAGGCAACGGGACGCCGGTGAATGGAATCGTCGCCGTGACGACGGCGATGTTGACGAACGCTTGAAAGATCAGCCAAAAGGTTAGCCCCGCCGCCAGAATCTGTCCAAATGGATCACTCGTCTTTGCCGCGATACGAAAGCCGCGATAAACCAGCGCGAGATAGAGCGCCAGCACAAGCCACGTCCCTGCCAGTCCCAGTTCCTCGCCGAGCAGCGCAAAGATACTGTCGGTGTGCGGCGAGGGGACGTAATCGAATTTCTGAATCCCGGTGCCAAGTCCCTGCCCCACCAGTCCACCCGACCCCAGTGCGATTACCACTTCGCGCACGTGACGCCCAGTCCCCTCCATCAGTTGGATCGGGTCCTGTTGCAAAAACGCCAGAAGGCGATTCCGTTGATAATCAGTGTTGTAGATGACGACAGCGGCGGTCGCTCCGCCAAAAGCCATGAGCAATGCCAACTGTTTCAGGTCAACGCCGGCGATAAAGAACATTCCCATCACGCACAACGCGATGATCAACGCGGTGCTGAGATTCGGCTGCAGCATAATCAGACCGCAAATCGTGCCGACGATGAGGCTGAAAGGAAGCAAACCATACGTCACCTGCCGCAGCCGGTCTCCCTTGGAGGAAAGCCACTTGGCCATATAGACGATGACCGTGAACTTGGCGAACTCGGACGGTTGAACCGAACCGCCGAGGAGCCATCGCTGCGCGCCATTGATCGGCGTGGTGAAGAGCAGCGCAACGAGCGCGATGAGCGTGAGCGCCATCAACGGCACGGCGAGGCGTCCCCACCACCGATAGTCCAGCCGCGCCAGAACGATCAGAAGAGCGAGACCGGCAAGCGCGAAGAGGGAATGACGAACGAAATCGGACTGCGGATCGGGGAATTTGCCCACCTTCGGCAGGAACGTCACACTCCACATCATCGTCAAGCCGATGGCAAGCAGTGCCAAGACAATGCCCAGCAGCGCCCAGTCCACGCGCCACGCGTCCCAAGCCGCGCGTTGTCGAGTTTGAACCGTCATTACGCCTCTCTCTCCAGTTGACTCACCACCCGCTTGAACTGCTCACCGCGCTCGAACTCGTTCGCGAACATTCCGAAACTCGCGCCGCCGGGGGAGAGCAAGACCACATCCCCTGGGCGTGCGATCTGGCGCGCGCGTTCGACCGCGCGCGCGAGGTCATCGAATCGTCCGGCGAGGATTGCCGACGCGCCTGCCGCCTCTACGGCGTGCGCCAGCCGGTCTGTCGCCGTCCCTTCGAGCAGAATCAGCGCGCGCACCCGCGCGGCGATCACGCGCGCCAAACCGGAAAAATCGAGCGATTTGTCCGCGCCGCCGGCAATCAACACGATACTCCGCGCGCTCGGTGCGAACGTTTCGATGGCGGCGATCGTCGCGGCAGGCGCGGTCGCGGTCGTGTCGTTGACATAGCGCACCCCGTCGAGTTCGCGCACCAGTTCCTGCCGATGCTCCACCCCACGAAATTCAGCCAGCGCGTTCGCGATCTGCGCCGGCGTCGCGCCCCAGAGGGAGCCGAGCGCGATGGCAACCAGCGCATTCGCAAGGTTGTGCGCGCCCGGCACCGGCAGGTCGCGCGCGTCGAGAATTTTCCACGTCACGCCGCCCCATCGCCACACGAGCGTGTTCCCGTCGCAGAACGCGCCTTCGTCCAGTGTGCGCGTCGCGCTCGTCCATACCACCTTGCCGGGCGCGCGCGGGGCAAGCCGCCTCAATGGCTCGCTGTCCAAGTTCAAAACGACGAAATCGCCCGACTGTTGATACCGAAAAATGACGGCTTTGGCGTCCGCGTAATCATCCAGATCGCGATAACGATTCAGGTGGTCGGGCGTGATGTTCGTGATGGCGGCGAGGTGCGGGCTGAGTTGGTGCGGCGGAAACGCTTCGAGTTGCCACGACGAAAGTTCGAGCACAACCGGTGTCGCCGCGTCAATGCGGTCGAGCAGTTCGAGCGCGCTCACGCGTAGATTGCCGGCGACGACGGTGTTCGGATTGGCGCGCCGCAAGATGGCGCCGGTCATCAACGTGGTCGTCGTCTTGCCTTTCGTCCCGGTGATACCAATGACTTGCGCCGCGCCGCGCGGCAGGCGCGCGAGAAAGAGCGACATTTCCATTTCGACCGGGATGTGGTGGGCGCGCGCGAATCGCAACCACTCACTTTCGCGCGGCACCGCCGGGTTCCGGACGACGAGATCGGCTCCAAGAAAATCTTGCTCGCGATGTTCACCCAGCACATATTCGATGGGTAACCCGCGCAGGGCGTCGAGCGCGGCTGACAATTCTTCGGCGCGTTTCAAATCGGTGACAGTGACGCGCGCCCCTTGCGCCACCAGCCACTGCGCCACGCCCACGCCACCGCCGTGCGCGCCCAGACCAAAGACGAGAACGCGTTTGTTTCGCAGATCCATCTCACAACAACGCCAACGCGATGCCCACCATCCCCGCGAGCAGCCCAGCCAGCCAAAAGCGCTGCACCACCTGCGTCTCCGACCAGCCGAGCAATTCAAAGTGCAAGTGCAAGGGAGCCATCTTGAAGACGCGCTTGCCCTTGGTCCACTTGAAATACGCGACCTGAATCACCACCGAAGCCGCCTCAGCCACAAAGACGAGCCCGATGAGCGGCAACAGCAGCCACTGCCCCGTCATCAACGCGACGACAGCCAGCGTCGCGCCCAGGGCGAGCGCGCCGGTGTCCCCCATAAACAATTCCGCCGGATGCGCGTTGAACCACAGAAACGCGAGGAGCGCGCCAACAACAGTAAAACAAAAGACGACGAGGTACGATTGCCCTTGCAAATACGCGACGACGCCGTAGCACGCGAACGCAATCGCGGCCGTCCACCCGGCGAGACTGTCCAGCCCATCGGTCAAATTCACCGCGTTCGACATACTGACGATGACGAACGCCGCAACGGGCACGTAGAACACACCAATCGGAATCGTGCGGGGAATCGTTGGGATGGCCACACTACGCAAATCGAGTCCATAATGTAACGCGAGCGCGATGACGAGCGCGAGCGCACTCTGCCACAGAAACTTGTCGCGCGGGCGTAACCCATCCCCCTTGCGCTTGCCGCGAATCCCCGCCAGATCGTCAAACGCGCCAAGCAGACCGAACACGACCATCGTCCCCATCGGCACGAGAATCGAACGCCCGATGAGCGTGTTGCCGAGCAGATTGGCGATGTTCAGCGCGACGGTGATGATCAGCACCGGCACCAGAATCATAATGCCGCCCATCGTCGGAGTGCCCGTCTTGACCTGATGTCGCGTCGGCTCCTCGATGCGAATTTGCTTGCCGAGGCTGTACGCCTTGAGCAAGCGAATCAGCAAGGGACCCCAGATCACGGCGAGGAAAAATGAAATGGTTCCGAGCGTTAGGGGCCACGCCATCCGTTCGTCTCCCGCGCGTCTTCGCCGTTCTGACGCGCCAGCGCGCTGACGATTTCCTCCATCTTCGCGCCGCGCGATCCCTTGACCAGAATCATATCTCCCGCGCCCATCACTTGGCGCAACATTTCGACAGCCTGCGCGTTATCGTCCGCGAAGAAAACACGTTCCTCCGCTAACCCTGCCTCCCGCGCCGCCTCGCCAATCCAGCGCCCGCGCGCGCCGACGACGACCAGCGCATCCACCACCTGCGCCGCGCGTCCGCCGACAATCTGATGTCCCTCCCGCGCATACTCGCCCAGTTCCAGCATATCCCCCAGCACGGCGATTTTGCGCTCGCTCAACTCCGCCAGCAGATTCAGCGCGGCGAGCGTGGAAGTCGGACTGGCGTTGTACGTATCGTCGAGAATCGTCGCCCCCTTTTCCGCCGGCACGGCGATCAAGCGCAACTGCGCCGAGACATCGCACAAGCCATGCAAAATCTCGTCCCACGACAGCCCTTCCACCAAGCCCACCGATGCAGCCGCCAGCGCGGTGTGAACGCTGTGCCGACCCAGCAAGGGAATCCGCACGCGCAAATGCTCGCCGCTGTAATGCAATCCGAACGCGATGCCATCGAGTCCAAAACTTTCGATCCCATCCGCCCACAGATCGCTGCGCGGGTCCAAGCCATAGAAGAACACCCGCGCGCGCGTCCTGTCTCGCATCGCCCCCACGCGCGCGTCATCGCGATTGAGAATCGCGACGCCATCCGCCGACAGCGCTTCCACTAACTCCGCCTTCGCCTGCGCGATGCGCTCAATCGAACCGAGCCGTTCGAGATGGACGGGGCCCACATTCGTCACGATGCCGACGCGCGGCTTGGCAATTTCGCACAACGTCCGAATCTCGCCCAGCGCGTACATTCCCATTTCGAGCACGGCGCGCTGGCGCGTCTCGTCCAACTGCAATAACGTCAACGGCAATCCAATTTCGTTGTTCAAATTCCCTTCACTCTTGAGCGTATCGAAGCGCTGGCGCAACACCGCCGCGACTAACTCCTTCGTCGAACTCTTACCTACGCTGCCGGTCACCCCAACGACCTGACACACTGGGAATTTCCGTCGCCAGAACGCGGCGAGTTGTTGCAAGGCACGCAGACTCGACGGCACGACGAAAACCACCGGCACGAAGGGTTGAGGACTAGGTTGCAACCCGGCGACACTTGGACTGAATGTATCAATCAAGCGCACGTTCGGACCTAGTCCTCGCCCCTCGACGCGCGGTTCGGCGATGATGGCTGCTGCGCCGCGCCGCAACGCCTCCGGAATAAAGTCATGTCCGTCGCGCGTTTCGCCCTTGAGCGCGACGAAGAGCGCGCCGGCTTGAACGCGCCGCGAGTCAATAGCGACCTGCGGGATCGCGATGCGCTGCGCATCGGCGGGTCGCATCGAGGTTAACGCTTCGTACAAATCTCCCAGGGTCAACATCTCACTGGCTCGCCCGCTGCACCGAATCCGGCGGGATGCCCATCAGCGCGACGATTTGCCGCGCTACCGCCGAAAAGACCGGCGATGCCACCTGCGAACCCCATGGCGAACTCTGCGGCTTGTCCAATTTGACCAGAATCGCCACGCGCGGGTCGTCCGCCGGCAAATAGCCTACGAATGAAGCAATCGTCCAATCGGGATGATAGAAGATGCCCCCCACCGGAATCTGGGCGGTACCGGTCTTGCCCGCAATGCGATACCCCGTCACGGCGGCTTTGTTCGACGATTCGGCGAGAATCGAATCGGAAAGAATCTGGGTCACCGTGCGCGCCGTCTCCGGGCGAATCACCTGCCGGACGAATTGCGGCTGCGTCTTGGACACCTCACCGCCCGCGCGCACCTCCTGCACGATGTACGGACGCATCAATTTCCCATCGTTCGCCACCGCGGCGATGGCGGCGAGCATCTGCACCGGCGTCACGTTAATCCCTTGCCCGTACGCGTTCGTTCCCAAATCAACCTCGCGCCACTGCCCATCGCCAACCGATTTCACGTTTCCCATCACTTCGCCCGCCAGTTCGATTCGGGTGGGCGCGCCAAAACCAAAATCGCGCACATAGCGATAGAACTTGCCTGCTCCCAGCGCGAGGCTCATCTTCACCGCTTCGACGTTGAGCGAATGGCGCATCACCTCCACCAGCCCCACGCGTCCGTACGCGCGCAGGTCGTGATTCCAAAGATCCCTCGTGCCGATGCGAATCACGCCTTCGTCCTCGAACGTCGTCGCCGGGGTGATCACCCCCGCATCGAGCGCGCTCGCAAGCGTAATGACTTTGAAGACCGAACCGGGTTCGTACGGCACAGCCACCGTTTGATTCGTCAAGCGTTCACGCACGCCGGCGATGTGAGACTGATTGGGGTCTGCCGTCGGATACACTGCGAGGGCGAGCACCGCGCCGGTTTGGGGATCCATCACGATAATCGCACCACTTGCCGAACGCGTCTCGCGCACCGCGCGCTCCAACTCCACCTCGACGATGCGCTGCATCTCGGCGTGGATCGTCAAGACCACTTGCGCCCCATCCACCGCCGGCTGATTCGACGGCAGAAAGAACGGAATCAGGTCTGTATGCAGCGCATCCGTCGCGCCATACACCTCGCCGTTCACGCCGCGCAACTTGGCATCGTAATACTCTTCGATGCCGTGCTCCGGATTGCGTTGCCGATTGACGTACCCAACGATGTGCGCCGCAAACGTGCCATTCGGATAGACGCGCAGGGGTTTGCCCTCTACCTCCAATCCAACCCACTGACGCAACTGGCGCGCATCCTGCGCCCGGAGTGCCAGAATGCGCTCCGCGACCGATGGGGACACATCCCGCGCGAGTATCTCCCCCCCGGCGTGCGAGCGGAGTTGTGTTAACAGCGCGTCGCGCGGGACGCCCAGAATCGGCGCGAGTTTGTCCGCCAATCCTTCCGCGTTAACAAGACCTTGCGGCGAAACGCGCACCTCGTAGCGAAACACATCTTTGGCAAGCAGAACTCCCTCGCGGGTGAGAATGTCGCCGCGCCGCGCGTACACCGGCTTGGCGCGCTCCCGCTCCTGCGTCACCGCCTGGCTCGCCTCGTCCCACCGAATGACCTGCCAGTAAAACAACTTGCCGGCGAGAAAGAGCCCAAAGATGAAGATGAGACTGATGGCGAGGCGCATCCGCCATGGTTCGCGCCAGGTCTGTGCCGACATACAACTCCCCTACGGCGCGGTCGCTTCAGCCGCGCCAGCACGCCCCAGCCCCAACCGCGTCAACCAGTCGTCCCACAACGTTCCGCTAGAAAAATCGGGCGATGCCACCGGCGACGCGCTCACGCGGCGCACCAACCTGGACGAGGCGGGATAATCCGGAACGACGATGTAAATCGTCTGCGACATCGTCGCCGGGCGCAAGCCAAGCGCGCGAGCGCGCTCCGCTAGTCTAGCCGGCGTGGTCAACGTGGCGATTTCGTACTCCAACTCGGCGTTCGTGCGCTGGAGCCGTTCCAGTTCCGCTTGCAGTTCCAGCACGCGCGCGCCCGTTACCACCGCCTGACTGCTCTGCCCCAGATAAATCAAACCCACGAGCGCGAGCACGCCGACCAACCAGATGAGCAGACGCGTCTGGCTGAACGAAAATGAATGACGCAACTCCTGAACGACGATTGGTTGTTTCATATCTAACCGATGCGCTCCGCCACGCGCAGTTTCGCGCTGCGGCTGCGCGGATTGGCGCTGACCTCATCGTGCGAAGGACGAATCGGATGTTTGGTCAGCCCGCGCAACTGCTTTGCCTCACGTAAGAAATTCTTGACGAGGCGATCTTCGAGCGAATGAAAGGTGATGATCGCCACACGCCCACCGATGGCGAGCGTTTCGATGATTTGCGGCAAGACGCGCTCGAGCACCTCAAGTTCGCGGTTGACGGCGATTCGCAACGCCTGAAACGTTCGCGTCGCCGGATGGATGCGCCCGCGTCGCCCCATCGCGCGCTCGATCACCGCGCCGAGTTGCGCTGCCGTCGTAATCGGTCGCGCGCGCACAATCGCCCGGGCGATCCGCCGCGAGGCGCGTTCCTCGCCGTACTCGAAAATCAAATCGGCCAATTCTTTCTCATCGAGCGCGTTGACGAGGTCGGCGGCTGTTGTGGCGAGGCGAGGATCGAAGCGCATATCGAGCGCGCCCTCGCTCCGAAACGAAAAACCCCGCGCCGCATCGGCGATCTGAATTGACGATAAACCAAGATCGAGTACAATACCTTCGGCAGGGACAAAGTGATGTGCCGACGCGAGAGCGCGCAGGTTTTCAAAATTCGCGTGGACCAGTCGAACGCGCTCGCCATAGTGCGCGAGATTCGCTGCCGCAAGCGCCAGCGCGGACGGGTCTGCATCGAGACCGAGCAATCGCCCCGTCGGTGCGGACGCCTCGAGAATCGCCGCCGCGTGCCCGCCCGCGCCCAGTGTTGCATCAATGTATCGCCCGCCGTCACGCGGCGCAAGCCATTCGACGACTGGGGACAGAAGCACGGAAACGTGCGCGCGGGGCTGAGCCATCGGCGACTATTTCTCGCCGCGCATCATCTCGCGCATCCGCTGCGCGATGGCAGACGGCTCGGAGGTGATGCGCTCGGTCATCGCTTGGTACTTTTTCGGGTCCCAGATTTCGATGCGGCTATACACTCCGACGATCATCACCTCGCCGTTGAGACCGAATTGGGAACGCAAGGTTTGCGGAATCAAGATGCGACCCTGCTTGTCAATCTCGATGATTTCCGCCATTCCGAAGAGATAGCGTTCCCAATCGCGCGCGTCATTGCTCTCAAAGCCCTGCGCGTCGATGGCTTCTGCCATCGTCTGGAACTTGGACTCGGGAATGACGAAAAGACAATCGTCCAATCCGCGCGTGACCACGACATTCGTATCGAGGCTCTCGCGCCACTTGGAAGGCAGGGTCAATCGCCCTTTGTCATCAATCGTGTGCTGATAGGACCCTAGAAACACGTTTTCCGACTTCTCCCACTTCGCAGGGCAAGAACGGTTGTTCTACAGACTTTTCTCCCACTCTGACCCATTTTGCCCCACTTTTCCGCCACTATTAAACCACAAGCGCACCAGAATGTCAAGGGGTAGACACCTCTTGGTACGAATTTTTAAGGTCATTGGCACATGCGGACACGCTTTCGATGCGCATAACGACAAGATAGAGAGCAATTGTGCAAGCACTCCCAAGCAGTAGTAGCGCAACGTTGAAAATCCCCTACGCTGAGCCTCGCTTTCGCACCCTAGCCCAAGCGATAGGGGGTCAGGCGGTATTGGCAGTTTGGCTACGCCATCTGGCTTATCAAGCGCGCGGGTGCGAAATCTAGGCTGAGAATACGTTTGGAGGATCGGATGAATCTCGTCGCCGCACTCTGGCATCTCCAAGTGACCGACCAAGAGATTGACGAAAAGACCAAGCGCGCGCGACAAGTGGAAGACGCGCTGGCAAACGACCCGACAGTTGTCGCCGCGCGTGCGGCGCACGCTGCCGCCCAAAAGCAACTGGGCGAACTGCGCGGCCTCCAGCACGATCGCGAGCTGGAAGCCAAGGGTCTCGAAACCAAGACCAAAGAGATCGAACAACGCCTCTACAGCGGACGCGTGACGAGCCCCAGAGAGTTGGAGGGACTCGACAGGGACCTCCAGATGCACAAGCGACAACGTAGTGCGCTCGACGACAAGTTACTCGAACTGATGGAGGCGGTCGAACAAGCACAGGCGCGCGCGAACGACGCGGCGCGCGCGCTGGAGCAGGCAGAAGCCAAACGCGCACACAATCTCGAACAGATGGAGCGCGAGCGCGCCGGGCTGAGCGCGCGGCTGGCGGAACTTGCCGCCGATCGCGAGCGGACGCGCGCCGCGCTCGACCCTGGTGTGGTGCGACAGTACGACCGGTTGCGTCAGACGAAAGCCGGGCGCGCGGTCGCGCCACTCAAACGGGACGCGTGCGGTGCGTGCGGCGTCGCCGTACCCACCGGCTTGATGAGCCGCGTTCAGGCGGGGGATGCGGTCGTCCTCTGCCCCAGTTGCGGGAGGATTCTGACGGTATGAGCCGGGTGATTCTCTACTGCGATGGTGCCGCGCGGGGAAATCCGGGTCCGGCGGCAATGGGTGTCGTCTTGACGGACGCGCGCGGGAACGAACTGGAAGCGTTCGGCGAGGTGATTGGTCAGGCGACGAACAACGAGGCGGAATATCGCGCGCTGCTGCGCGGTTTGGAACGCGCGGCGCGGTGCGCGGACGAAATCGAAATCTGCACCGATAGCGAGTTGATGGCGCGGCAACTCAGCGGCGCGTACCGTGTGCGCGCGGCGAATCTGCTGCCGCTGCACACCGAGGCCCAGCGCGCGCTCGCGCGCTTCAAGCGCGTTGGGATCAAAATCATTCCGCGCGCGTTGAACCGCCGCGCCGACGCGCTCGCGAACGCGGCGCTGGATAGGGAAAACCAGACTCGCACGCGGCGTAGGACGACAGCGAGCGTCAATTGACGCGCCGGTACGTTCATGCTAAAATGGCGCGGGTGCGGAGGATGCCGCGCTAGACTCCCCGTGGCTGAAACGATGAAACTCTTGCCGCTTCTCCTGCTCGCGATTCTGCCGCTGCGAATCTACAAGAACACGACGCTGCCGCCCAACGGCGAGTACCGCCAGCCGGTCGTCATTATGGCAGACAATCTCACCTTCGATTGCAACGGCTCGACGTTCGTTGGCTCCGGCATCGGCGTCGGTATTCTCGCCCAGAATCGGCGCAATGTCACGATTCGCAATTGCAAGGTGCGCGGATTCGATGTGGGGTTGTACATCGTCGGCGGCAGGAATTTCGTCTTGGAGCGCAACGATTTCAGCGGCAACTATGTGGACGACAACTATGACATCGAGCATCTCAAGCCGATTCCGCACGGGGGGATGATTCTCAACGGCATTCAGATCGCGCGCGTGCAGGGCAACACAGCGCAGGGGAACATCGCGGGGATTCAGATCTTGAACTCCTCCAGGGTGCGCGTGCAACAAAACACGACGAGCCGCAATCGCGGCTGGGGCATCTATCTCTACGGCACGACCGCGAGTCAGGTGTACAGCAATACCGTCGAGTACAACAATCGCAGTTGTCCGCAGTGGGGCAAGGACGCGGGGTGCGGCGCCGCTGGCATCGTCCTGACTGAACACTCGGACCGCAATGCCATCGGCTGGAACGTTCTGAACGCGAATGGCAATGGCATTTATCAGGGTAATCAGCCCACGAGCGCGAGCAACGATAACGAAATGTTCAACAACACGATTTCAAACAGCGTAGCCAACGGCATCGAAGCGACCTTCAGTTTCCGTAACTATATCCATCATAACACTTTCACGAACGACAACTATGGCGCGTGGCTCGGTTACGCCCAAGGAGTCCGCTTTGAGTACAACCGCGTGCGCGGCGCGCGGGTCCAGAGCGTTCAGCACGACAATGCGCAGAACTCGCGGTACATCGGCAACACCTTCGATGGTGCGGGGGTTCTGCTGCAGCCCTGGCAAGGTGGTATGTGCAAGGGCAACACGTTTAGCGACAACCAACTCGTCAACAACGCGCAAATCGTGACCACAGGGTGCGAATGAAATCTCGTTTCGCCACAATCCTCGCCCTGCTGGCTATGCTGGCGATGGTGCGCGTCGCGTCCGCGCCGCACGCGTTCGCCGAACCGTACGCACAAGCCACGCCTGTACCAACCGAAGAGCCAACCAAAGCACCGTACGTTTTTCCCACGCCGATTTTCATCCCCACGTACGCTGACGATACCCCCGTCCCGCGCGCGACCCTCGCACCGGGGCAACTCGTGGGGGCGTCATCCTACACCGTCCAATCGGGCGACAGTCTGTGGGTCATTGCGCAAAAGGTGTACGGCGATGGGAGCAAGTATCCGCTCATCGCGGCAGCCAACAACATCACCAGTGCGACGCGCCTGCGCGTCGGCACCGTCCTCATCATTCCATCTCTCGCGGGCGGTGCGTCTCCCACCGCGACGACCGCGACGACCGCGCCTGCCGCGCCAACCCCCGCACCGCCAACACTCGCACCAGTCCCCGCACCGATCCTTTCGCCAACGCCGCGCCCCTCGCCAGCGCCGGCAAGTTGGACGCCGGCGTCCCTGCGCGACGCGGTGGAACTGGGAGTGAACATCGTCAGCGCGCTATTGCTACTCGCCGCGCTCGCCGCCGCACTGATGGCGTACCTCATCTACCTCCGCGCGCGGCGGCTCGAACGCCTCGCCTCCGGCAAACAACCGCTACGGATCACCCAATAGAGCCCGACTGTCATTAGCGCTTAGCCGCAGAGCCCCCCGCCTCCGTCGTCGCCGAAACGAGTGATTCGATTTGTCGCGCCGTGACGCCGCGCACGCGTACCACTTTGCGGCGCGACGCGTGCCCGGTCACAATTTCGATTTGCGCGCGACGCACGCCGAGCCTGTCCGCTAAAAACTCGATGAGCGCGTCGTTTGCCTTGCCTTCGACCGGCGGCGCGGTCAGGCGCACTTTGACCGCATCCCCTTCGATGCCGACTATCTGATTCTTCGATGCGCGCGGTACCACCTTGACCGCGAAGGTCACTGCACCCCCCGCTTCTCTAAGCGCGCTCATAAATCCACATCCCACTCACGAACCGCGCGAGACACAACGCGACGAGCACGAGTCCCCAAACGACCTGCGTGGTCAACAGCGCGAACACCGACGCGTACACCGCGCCGAAGATGACGTAGATAAAGTACGTCGCGATCAACATCCACCCCGGCGTCGTCGCACTGTGCGCCATTCGCCGCAAGCCAAAGAGCATCACCGGAATCTCGGCAAGCGAAATCCCCAATAGGAAAAGGAACACGACGACAGCCGCGAGACCCTGAACCAACGCCGGCAATATTCCCGCCACGGCGCTCGCGCCGGCGTATAATCCCGCTGCGATGAGCAAGGCAACGATGCCCGGCAGAATCCACTGGCGTCTCATCTTCATCTCCCATCGCCAATGCCGGAGGACTGGACTGCCTTCGCGATCACTGCGCGCGTCAGTTCCGACAGTGGGAACGCATCCAACTCGGCCAGCGAGACCCAGCGCGTCTCCAGCGCATCGCTTGCCGCGCACACCTCACCGCTGATGTACGTGGCGACGAAATCCACGAGCGCATAGTGATACCGTGCGCGCCCGGCATCATCCCGCGCGATAATGTCCACCGCGTCCATCACCTCGCCCACAGCGATCTCGATACCACATTCTTCGCGCACTTCACGCTGCGCCGCCTCGCGCCAGGTCTCACCCAATTCGACCGCGCCGCCGGGCAAACTCCACTCACCATATCGTGGCGGATGGCCGCGCCGGATCAGCAACACCGCATCCTCTTTGCAAACAACGACGCCAACGCCGGCGATTGGGCGTGTGGGATACTCTCGCGCGTCCGTCATCCGATTTTCCAAGAACAAAGGAGCCGAGGGTACGCGGCGGCAGGGGAAAAAGTTCTCCTCCACTCTCCCTTTGCTCCTACGCGTGAATTACCCGCCATTGGCGGGCTTGATATCCTTCACATTCAATTGCAACCGCGTCTCGCCGTTCCACGTCCGCGCCTCCAACTGGTATGCCACATCCACGCGCGGCGGCAGATGGCTCATCCAACTCCCCTGCCGAAACGCAATCGCATCCCACACGACTTGGCCATCGCTCAGCAACAACTTGAGATGCTCGCTGCCGACGATGCGCGCCTCGCGCACCAGCACATTTCGGCTCACAAAGACCGGCTCGCGATTGCCATAGCCGAACGGTGCGAGTCGCGACAATGCCTGATACAAATCCCAATTCATATCGTCGAGCGCGGCAACGGCATCAATGCTCAACGTGGGTGCGAGTTCCATCTCGCCCAGCGCGCCCATTGCCAGGTCGCGCAATCGCGTCTGCAACTCGGGCAAATTTCTATTTTTCACCGTAAAGCCCGCCGCCATCGCGTGACCGCCGTGTCGCACCAAAAGATCGCGACACTCGTCGAGCGCGGCGACGATGTTGAATTCGCTAATGCTCCGCGCCGAACCGCGACTCTCCTCCTCGCCGTGATGCACCGCAATCGCCGGACGATAAAATTCTTCCGCTAGCCGGCTTGCAACGAGCCCGACAATTCCTTCCGGAAATTCTTCCGCGACGACGAACAACAATCGTTCTGCTTCCGCCGACGCGGCGACCACCTCGCGCGCCTTGAGCGACATTTCAATCGTCAAGCGTTGTCGCTCGCGGTTCGTCGCTTCGAGTTGCCGGGCGAGGTCGTCCGCTTCGTCCGGGTACTGTGTCGTCAAGAGATCGAACGCCATTCGCGCGTGTTCGAGGCGACCGGCGGCGTTGAGGCGCGGGGCAAGGATGTAGCCGATGGTGCCGGCTTCGATGGCTTCTGGCTTGACCATAGCATGGGTGATCAACGCCTGGATGCCGGGTCGCTCCGATTCGCGCAAGCGCGCGAGTCCGCGCTGAACGAGCGCGCGATTTTCGCCGGTCAGTGGAACGAGGTCAGCCACGGTGCCGAGCGCGACCAGATCGTAGAGGGCGTCTTCGGTCAGGGGCACACGGCGCTTGCCGAGCGGTACGCGCGCTTCCGCGCGCAGGAGTGCCTGGGCGAGTTTGAAGGCAACGCCCGCGCCGGACAATTCCTTGGAGGGATAATTGCAGAGGGGCTGTTTGGGATTGACGATGGCACACGCGTCGGGCAGCGCGCTGCCGGGCGAGTGATGATCGGTGATAATCATCTCCAAGCCGATACGCTTGCCCGCCGCCACTTCGTCGAGCGAACGGACGCCGCAATCTACGGTGACGACGACGCGGACGCCTTGCTCTTCCAATTGCCACAGCGCATCGAGGTTTAAGCCGTACCCTTCGTCAACGCGATGCGGGATGTACGGCACCGCGCGCGCGCCGAGCGATTGCAGGGTTTGGACGAGGAGCGCGGTAGCGGTCACGCCATCGGCATCGTAATCGCCGTAGATAGCGATCAACTCGCCGGCGCGAATCGCGCGGCGCAAGCGTTCGACGGCTTGGTTCATCCCGCGCATCTGGAATGGGTTGCCGATGAGCGCGTCCGGGGCGAGGAATTCTTCCGCCTGCTGTGGCGAGGTGATGCCGCGATTGTAGAGGATCTGGACGATGAGCGGGTTCAAGTTGGGAAAGCGTGCAATCACCAGCGATGAGACCGGCGGCGCGATCTGCCAACGTTTTGGTTTAGGTGGCACAACGACTCCGTGACTCGAAGGTGCCACGATTTTACCACGAGGAGGGATTAGGCGCAAAATGCGCGTGGGGCAGGGCAAGCGCCAAGCCACAGAGAAAACGCTCTCTCTGCAACTTAGTGCAATAGTGCTTTAGTGCAATAGTGTTTTATTTTGAGTA
>DYLA01000194.1 GCA_020722265.1 Anaerolinea sp. | reverse complement strand
ATTGATCTGGGCACGTCCAGCGCCAAAGTGGGCTTGTTTTCGATTTACGGCGAGACCTTTGGCTGGGAGAGCGAGCCCATTCCGCTGCACCTTTTGCCGAATGGTGGAGCGGAGCAAGACCCGCGCGATTGGTGGAACGCGATTGGCCTGGCGACCAAACGCTTGCTGGCGCGTGTGCCGGTGCCGCCCGAGCGCGTCGTCGCAATCTGCGCGAGTACGCCCGGCGCGGGCACTGTGCCGGTGGATGCAGAAGGCAATTGCCTGATGCGCGCGATCACCTGGCTCGACACGCGCGGCGCGGAGCATACGCGCCAGGTCGCCGGCGGACCGATGGTGGGGTACGATCCGCTCAAACTCGTGAAATGGATTCGCCTCACCGGCGGCGTGCCGTTCCTGTCAGGCAAAGACAGTTTCGGCCACCAACTCTACATCCAGCACGAATTAGGGGATGTGTATCGTCGCACGCACAAATTCCTCGATGTCGTGGATTACATTGATTGGTGTCTCACCGGCAAATTCGTGACGACGTGCGACGCGGTCGTTTCGCGCTGGGTCACCGATAACCGCGATCCGGCGCACATCACGTACGACGACGAGTTGATTCGCTGGTCGCAAGTCGAACGCGAAAAATATCCGGAGATCGTTCCCAGCATCCAGGTGCTGGGTTCGCTTTTGCCCCGCGCGGCCGACGAACTCGGTTTGCGGCGCGAGACGCAGGTAGTTGCCGGCGCGTTCGATATTCCGGCGGCCGCAGTCGGTTCGGGGGCGGCGGAGAACTACGCCGCGCATCTGTACATCGGCACATCGTCGTGGCTGGCGACGCACTTGCCCTTCAAAAAGACCGATCTCTTCAGTGCGATGGCATCCGTGCCGTGCGCGCTGCCGGATCGTTTTTTGTTGATCGCGACCCAAGAAATGGCGGGGGGCAACTTGACGTGGCTGCGCGACAACATTCTGTATCACAACGACTCGCTCGCGGCGCAGCGCGCGCCCGATGACTTTTTCGCCGCGCTCAATCAGGTCGCCGAGCAGGTGCCGCCCGGCAGTCGCGGCGTCATCTACACCCCTTGGCTCTTTGGCGAGCGCGCGCCGGTGGACGATGGTTGGATTCGCGCCGGCTTTCACAACCTCTCGCTCCACAACAGTCGCGCCGATATGACTCGCGCGATGATGGAGGGGGTCGCCCTCAACACGCGTTGGCTCCTCGCCCCGGTGGAAAAATTCTGCGGCAGACCGATGAACCCCATCCATATGGTCGGCGGCGGCGCCAATTCCAATCTGTGGTGCCAGATTCACGCCGACGTGTTGAATCGCACGATTCGACAGGTCAAAGATCCAATTCTCGCCAACGCGCGCGGCGCCGCCCTCATCGCCTCTATCGGCTTGGGGTACATTCGCATTGCCGATGTGGCACGCCACGTCGAAATCCAAAACGAGTACCGCCCCAACCCGGCAAACCGCGCGCTGTACGACGCACTCTTCGCCGAGTTCGTCGAACTGTACAAACAAAATCGAAAAATCTACGAACGGTTGAACAGGAAAAAGTAGCCGGCGACAGGAGATACCGATGGACGAATCACTTTTTGCGGACTTGATTCCCGAACTGGAAAAATCGCTCAAGCCGTATCGCGGCGCATCGCTCACCTTTGCAAAGATTCCCGAGCGCGGCTATGCGCGCGCGGACATCCTGCGCGAGATGGAACGCCTCCAAGCCATCGAAGAGGCGCGCTGGCAAGACGGCAAGGTATCGGGCGCGGTCTATCACGGCGACCGGGCGCACATTGACTTTGTCAATCGCGTCTACGCGCTGCACTCGCAGAGCAATCCCTTGCACGCCGATATCTGGCCCTCGACGACGAAATTCGAAGCGGAGATCGTCGCGATGACCGCGCGCATGCTCCACGCGCCCGAAGGCGCGTGTGGCACGGTCACCTCCGGCGGCACGGAGAGCATTTTGCTCGCGATGAAAACGTATCGCGATTGGGCACGCGCGACCAAAGGGATCACTGCACCGGAGATGATCGCGCCCACCACCGCACACGCCGCGTTCGACAAAGCCGCGCAGTACTTTGGTATCCAGATGATCCGCGTGCCGGTCGGCGCGGATTTTCGCGCCGACGTCGCGGCGACGCGCGCCGCGCTCACTCCCAACACCATCGCGCTCATCGGCTCCGCGCCGCCGTTCCCGCACGGCATCGTAGACCCCATCGCAGAACTGTCCGAACTCGCGCGCGCACGCGGCATCGGATTCCACACCGATGGCTGTCTCGGCGGATTCCTGCTCCCCTGGGCGGAAAAACTCGGCTATGCGGTGCCCCCATTCGATTTTCGTTTGCCGGGCGTCACTTCGATTTCTGCCGATACGCACAAGTACGGCTACGCGCCCAAAGGCACCTCCGTCGTCTTGTATCGCGATGCCGAGTTGCGGCACTTTCAGTATTTCACGGCAACCGATTGGCCCGGCGGTTTGTACTTTTCGCCGACGATTGCCGGCAGTCGGCCAGGCGCTCTCAGCGCAGCGTGCTGGGCGGCGATGGTGACACTGGGGGAAGACGGCTATCTGAGCGCGGCAAAGGCGATTCTGGAGACGGCGGCGAAGATCAAACAAGGCCTCCGCGCGATTCCCGAACTGCAACTGTGCGGCGATCCACTCTTCGTTCTCGCGTTCACATCAGAATCGCTGGACGTGTTCCAGGTGATGGAATATATGACGCGGAAGCATTGGGGGCTGAACGGCTTACACTCGCCGCCGGCGGTACACCTGTGCGTGACGCTGCGCCACACCCAGCCGGGCGTGGCGGAACAATTCCTCGCCGATTTGCGCGAGGCGGTGGCGTTCGTCAAAGAGCACCCCGACGCGCCCGCTGGCGTCGGTCCGATTTACGGGATGGCTTCGGCGGTTGAACTGCGCGGGATGGTCAGCGACTTGCTCAAGATGTATATGGACTTGTTGTATCGCGTTTAAGATCAACGCTGGTCGTTTCCACGCCATTCGCCCACCGATACAACAACTCGTCCACATCGTTCAAATCGAGTTTCTTCTGGTCAGCCAGCGCCTTGATGTGCGCGGTCACTTTTTTGATCTGCTCGTCGCTCAACGGCAGCCCGAGTTGCTCGGCGCGGTCTTTGATGGCGTTCCAACCGGTCAGTTTGTGCGCGATGCTGATGTACCGCGTCATGCCGAAATCGCGCGGGTTGAGGATTTCGTACGTCTCCGGCTGATTGAGAATCGCCTTAGCGTGGACGCCGGCTTTGTGCGTGAACGCGGTGACCCCGGTGATATAATTATTGAACGGGATGCCGACGCCGACCATCTCCGCGATCATCTCGTCTAGTTTGCGCAAATGGCGCAGTTTGTACTTTTTCTTGACGAGGTCGCGATGGATGGCGTACATCCGCGCGATGAATCCGCCGAGCGGGGTGATGCCATTTCGTTCGCCGATGCCGAGCACACTCGTGTCAATGTGCGTCGCGCCCGCTTCGAGCGCGGTCACCGAGTTGGCGATGGCGCAGCCGGAATCGTTGTGCCCGTGAAACTCGATGCCGGCTTTGACGAGACGACGTAGACCGCTCACGAGTTGGTACACGCGCAGCGGCGTCGCGCCACCCACCGTATCCGCGATGCCAAAGCGGTCCACGCCGACCTGATCTACCGCGAGGTAGACGCGGAACAAATCTGCCTCCTCGCTGCGGAACGAATCTTCGGTGCTGAACCGAATCTCTAGCCCCGGCGATTGTGCGCGCAACCACGCCAACACTTGTACCGAGCGTTCGATTACCTGCTCCATCCCCAAACCGTGGCTGAACTCGCGCAGGTACGACGACGTACCGATGACCAGATCAATCCCCTGCACGCCGGTATCGAGCGCACGCTTGGCGTCTTCGAGATGACAGCGAATGTGCGTGAGTACCTTCGCATTCAGCCCGAGTTTGGCGATGGTGCAAGCGTCGCTGAAACTCTGCGGCGATGCGGAAGGGGAGGTCAGTTCGATGTACTCGACACCAAACTCGTCGAGCGCGCGCGCGATGCGAATCTTGTCATCGGTCGTGAAATTCGCGCCGACGAACTGCTCCCCTTCGCGCAGCGTAGACTCGATGATGTGGAATTGGTCAAGCGACATTCTTCTCCATTTCGGCCGCTGACCGCCGCTTACCACGCGATTGAGCGGTCTGCGGTCGGCGGTCGTCAAAGCACCTTGATTTCGCCGCGTCCGACCGCGAGCACGTAATCGAGGATGCGATTCGGAATGTCCACGCCGGTCGTTGCGATGCTGTTGCGGAACTCGATAGTATAGTTCACTTCGTTGACGAGATAGCCGCGTTCGGGATCTTCCAAAATGTCCACGCCGACGATGCCACCGCCCACAGCACGCGCCGCCGCGACGCAGAGGCGATTCAATTCGGGCGTGACCGGACAATTCGATGCCTGACCGCCGCGCGCGGTGTTCGTAATCCAGTGCTCGGCGTGGCGATAGATCGCGGCGATCGTCTCGTCGCCGACGACGAAGGCGCGAATGTCGCGACCGGGCTTGCGGATGTACTCCTGAATGTAGAAAATCGAGTGGTGGTACGAGCCGAGCACCTCTTTGTGTTCGAGCACCGCTTCGGCGGCTTCGCGATCGTTGATTTTGGAGAGCAAACGCCCCCATGAACCGACGGCGGGCTTGAGCACGACCGGATAACCGATGTCCTCGATGGCGCGAATCGCGGACTCGGGCGTGAACGCGACTTGGATGCGCGTCGTCGGCACGCCCGCGCGCACGAGCGCGGTCGAGGTGATGAGTTTGTTGCCGCACACGTCCGCGACGTACGCGGTGTTGACGGTTGGGATGCCCCAGTCGTTTAGAATTTTGAGCGCGTAGAGTGCGCGCGAGTGGTTGATGCAGCGTTCCAGAATCACGTCGTAATCGCGCCACGCCCCCGGCTGCTGCAAGTCGAAGGTGACGCTGCGGTCGTCAATGCGATCGTACGTGATGCCGCGCGCGTCGAGCGCCTCGAACAGGAATTTTTCTTCGGCGCGCACGCGCGAGTAGAGAACACCCAGTTTCATCTTTTCTCCACGCTAGGTTTCAGAGTTGGAGTTTCATAGTTTCAGGTGACGCGCGACTTGTGTCTCATTCCCCCCAATCCTCTTCCTCTTGCGGCGCAAGCGCGAACGCGAGGGGGTCTTCGCTAATGACTTCGAGTTCTGCGCCGCAATCGGGACACACGATGATTTCGCCGCGCAACGGCTTGGCCATCGTGATTTCTGCTTCACATTCCGGGCAATTGGCTTTCATAGGATCCTCCTGGGCATGGATTTCGAGGAAAACTTTCCTCCACGACATTGGGGGCAGCCTCGCACCCTAGTTCGGGAGGAAAAGAAAAAAGCGCGCCAGGTCCGCCCGATGGTCAATCGGGCGGCGGAAACGACGGCACGCGCGCTTAACAGCCCAACGCGGGAGAGGGGTCTCCCGCGTTGGAGTACTCGCTTGAAATTCCATTCGGTTCAGTTCGGTCAAAGATTCGCGCACACTATAGCATTATCGCCTCGCGGTGTCAATACTCGCGCGCCTTAAAATTCCAGCGCGACGAAGTCGCTGCCAGAACTCGAAGGGCTTTTTGAT
>DYLA01000193.1 GCA_020722265.1 Anaerolinea sp. | reverse complement strand
CGAAGAGACGCCCCGCCGGGGCGTCTGTACTGGCGCCGAGCAGGGAACGATTCTTCAACAATGACATCGGCGAGATTCTTCCTGCGGAGGATTTTTTCGTCCTCCCACCGGTTCGAATTGTCGCTGCGAACCAATGGGAGGACGAAGGCAGGGGGCAGTATAATCCGGAGGGGAGATCACGTCAAACGCGCGCATCTTGATTGCAGGAAGGTGACGACGCGCGCGCATACCTCCTCTATCGTCAAAGGGTTGGTGTCCAGAAAAAAGTCCGTATGGGCGCGCGCGTGCGTCAGGCGACGATTCATCTCGTCGAGGTACTCGGGTTCCCAGTTCACCTTGAGGCGCGCGTTGATCGTCGCCAGCGACGCGTCGAGATAGATCATCACATCGGGGCGCGTGACGCGCTGCCACATCGTTTGGACTTGCGAGTGTTCTTGTGCGACGGCGCGTGCGTCGTAGCCGAGTTTCGTCAGATTCGCTTCGAGCGTCGTTTTGCCCGCGCCGCACGGACCGACGATAGCGATGCGCATAAGTGTGTGAAGAGCCGCGAGGATTCCTCGCGGCTCTGCGGTTCAACTGTGGTAGCCAAGCACCGGCTCGCGTGCGGCTTTTACGTCGTCGAGGCGAGTCACCGGCGCGGTGTGCGGCGCATCCTTGAGTATCTGCGGATTCGCCGCGGCTTCCTGGGCAATCGCCAGCAGCGCGTCGGCGAATTCATCGAGTGACTCTTTCGATTGCGTCTCCGTGGGTTCGATCATCAGACACTCGGGCACCGTCAGCGGAAAGTAGATCGTCGGCGGATGAAAGCCGTAATCCTGAATCCGCTTGGCGATGTCGAGCGTGTGGACACCGTACTTTTCGACGAACGGCGTGCCGGTCAAGACGAACTCGTGCTTGCAGCGGCGGTCGCCGAACGGCGCGTGGTACGTGTTGCGCAGGCGCGCCAGCAAATAGTTTGCGTTGATGACCGCATCCTCCGCGACGCGCGCCAGATGCTCCTTGCCGAGGAGACGAAGGTACACGTACGCGCGGACGAGCGCGAGAAAGTTGCCGTAGAACGATTTCACGCGTCCGATCGATTTTTTCGGCGTGGCGAAGGCATACTGCTTGCCTTTTTTCACGACGACGGGGGCGGGCAGGAACTGGGCGAGGTCTCGCCGTACCAGCACCGCGCCCGCGCCGGGACCGCCGCCGCCGTGCGGCACGGCGAAGGTCTTGTGCAAGTTGCTGTGCAGGACGTCAATGCCCAGATCGCCCGGGCGCGCGATGCCGACGAGCGCGTTCAGATTCGCGCCATCGCCATAGACGAGACCGCCGACGTCATGGATGATCTGGCACACCTCACGGATGTGTTCCTCGAACAAGCCGAGTGTGTTCGGATTGGTGAGCATCAAGCCGACTGTTTCGTGATCGGCAAGTCGCCGCAGTTCGTCGAGGTCCACATTGCCGCGCGCGTCCGATTTCACCTGCACGACTTGGTAACCGCTCATCGCAGAGGAGGCGGGATTGGTGCCGTGCGCCGAGTCCGGCACCAGCACTTTGTGGCGCTGCG
This sequence comes from Anaerolinea sp., assembly GCA_020722265.1. Classification (GTDB taxonomy): domain Bacteria; phylum Chloroflexota; class Anaerolineae; order UBA4142; family UBA4142; genus DYLA01. The sequence continues at coordinate 4,068 of DYLA01000193.1, read as the reverse complement.
TCTCGCCGCGCGATCGGTGGTACGCGTGGAGGATGAGGATGCCGGTGAGTTCGCCCTGCGCGCCGGCGGCTGGCTGGAGGGTGACGCCGGGCAAACCGCAGATTTCGCCGAGCATCTCTTGCAACTCGTACATCAGTTGCAGCGCGCCTGGCGCGTCGGCGGGGTCTTGGTACGGATGCAGCGCGGTGAACCCGTCCAGTTTCGCCGCTTCCTCGTTGATCTTGGGATTGTACTTCATCGTGCAGGAACCTAGCGGATAGATGCCGAGATCCACGCAATAGTTCTTCTGCGAGAGACGCGTGAAATGTCGGACGACATCCACTTCGGCGACTTGGGGCAACGGGAGTTCCTCCCGCGTCAGGTGGGCGGGCAGTGGCGTGAGCGGAACATCGCACTCGGGCAGCACGGCACCGACGCGACCGGGCGCACCCAACTCGTAGACGATCGGTTCGGGTTTATTCGCGACGATGGTCATAGGAACTCCTTTGGCGTTGGGCGTCTTGCCCTAACGCTTCCACGAACGCGTCGATCTGCTCCTTCGTATTCATCTCTGTCACCGCGACGAGCATCGCATTGCCGAGATGCGGATAATCCTTGGAGAGGTCGTAACCGCCGATGATGTGCTGCGCCCGCAGGCGCGCGTTGATGGCTGCGACCGGGCGCGGACATTCGACCACGAATTCGTTGAAGAACTCGGTCTTGAGATCGACGCGATAGCCGAGCAGACGATTGATCTTGCGCGCGGCATAGTGCGCTTTGTGATAGCACAACTCGGCGACCTGCCGCAAGCCGGTTTTGCCGAGCGTCGCCAGGTACACGCACGCCGCGAGCGCGCACAGCGCTTGATTCGTGCAGATGTTCGAACTCGCGCGTTCGCGACGGATGTGTTGTTCGCGCGCCTGCAGCGTCAGCGTAAAGCCGCGGCGCCCTTTGGTATCGGTCGTTTGTCCCGCCAGCCGTCCGGCGATCTGGCGCAGATGTTCCTTCTTCGTCGCAAAGATGCCGAGGTACGGACCGCCGAACGCGAGCGGATTGCCGAGCGATTGTCCTTCGCCGATGACGACGTCCGCGCCGTACGCTCCCGGCGCCTTGTACAATCCCAGCGAAATTGGGTACGCGCTGACGACGAAGAGCGCGCCCGCCGCGTGGGTACGCTCGGCAATCGGCTGCAGGTCGCGCACCGCGCCCAGAAAATCGGGATTGGCGACGATGACGCACGCGGTCTGCTCGTCGAGATGTTGCGCGAGGACCTGCTCCAGCGGCGCATCCAGTTTTTCATCGCCGACGATTTGGAGCGATTTGCCGGCGAGGTACGTGCGCAGGGTGGCGCGATATTCGGGGTGCAGGGTCGGCGAGACGATGATCTTGTTGCGCTTGGGCAGTTTGTTGATGGCGAGAATCGCGGCTTCGGCGGCAGAGGTCGCGCCATCGTAATGCGACGCGTTGACGACCTCCATGCCGGTCAGCGCGCAGATCATAGATTGGTACTCGAAAATCGCTTGCAGCGTGCCCTGGCTGATTTCGGCTTGGTACGGTGTGTAGGCGGTGTAGAACTCGGAACGAAAGATCAGGTGCGGCACGGTTGCCGGGATGTAGTGGTTGTACGCGCCCGCCCCCAGAAAGCACGCGTTCTCAATGAGGTTCGCGTTGCGCTGCGCCATCGTTTGAATCTCTTGCCACACTTCCAATTCCGAGAGTGCGCGCGGCATCTTTGGCAGTTTTGGATAGCGCGCGTCCGCCGGCACATCCGCGAACAATTCTTGCACCGATGTAACGCCGATGGTCTTGAGCATCTCGGCGCGGTCGGCGTCTGTGTTGGGAAGGTACGGATGGGACATAGTTTTCCTCCCGCTATGCTGGCTGATACCTCCTACTTGAGTTCGCCTGCCTCGACCTTCTGCTGATACGCCGTTGCGTCGAGCAGTTTGTCCATCTCGCCGGGTTGGCTGGGGCGAATTTTGACGAGCCAGCCTGCCCCGAACGCGTCCTGGTTGACCAGCGCGGGATCGTTGACCACGTCGGCGTTGGTCGCGGCGACGGTGCCGCTGACCGGCGCGTAGATGTCGCTTGCCGCTTTGACCGACTCGATGACGCTGAACGCTTTGCCGGCTTGGACGGTATCGCCAATGGGGGGCATTTCCACGAAGACGATGTCGCCGAGTTGATTCTGCGCATAATCGGAAATGCCGACGACGATGAGATCACCTTCCTGCCGCGCCCATTCGTGCGTCTCGGTGTACTTGCAGTCGGGCGAGTAAGTAATCGGTTTGTCGCTCATTTCGAGGGCCTCCTTGTATTTAGATTTGTTCCGACTAGACCTGGAAGGTCTCTAAGACCTTCCAGGTCTCTCGTAAAACGGCGTTTTGACGACGCGCGCTTTTAGCGGTTTGCCGCGCACGATCACTTCGAACTCGGTACCGAGCGCCGCGAATTCGGGAGGGACGAAGCCCAAGCCAAGATTCTTGCCCAGCGTCGGCGCGAACATTCCGGTCGTGACGATGCCGATGGCGCGCCCGTCTTTCGCGATCTCGTACCCGCTGCGCGCGATGCCGCGATCCACCATCTCGAAGCCGACGAGTTTCTTGGCGACCCCTTCGAGTTTTTGCTTGAGGAGCGCGTCGCGCCCGATGAACATCTTGTCGAGCGCGCAAGCCCAGCCGAGCGCGGCTTCTAGCGGGGTGGTGTGCGCGTCGATTTCGTGACCGTAGAGGGGCAGCTTGGCTTCGAAGCGTAGGCTGTCGCGCGCGCCAAAGCCGATCGGCAGCGCGCCATCGGCTTGGCCGGCTTCCAGAATCGCGTCCCAGAGGTGTTTGGCGTGCGCGACCGGGAAGAAGAGTTCAAAGCCATCTTCGCCGGTGTAGCCGGTGCGCGCGATCAGCCCGCGCCCCTGGCCGATTTTGAATTCGCGCGCCCGGTGATACTTGAGCGCGGACAGGTCGAACGGTTCGAGGCGCTGCAAAATGGTTTCGGCTTTCGGTCCCTGAAAGGCGAGCATACACCATTCGTCGGATAGGTCGTGTAGGTTCACCCGAAAGCCGCCGCGATGCGCGTTCATCCACGCCCAGTCCTTGAGCCGGTTGGACGCGTTGACGACGATGAGGTAGCGCGGCGAGGTCTTGGGTCTGCCCGGCAATTTGTAGACGAAGGTATCGTCCACGCACGTGCCATCGGCGTAGCACAGGATGGCGTAGCGCGCTTCGAACATCTCCATCGTCGCGAGGTCGGCGGTGAGGAGGTGTTGCAGGAAGGGCAGTGCGTCTCTGCCGGTCACTTCGAACTGACCCATATGGTCGGTATCGAACAAGCCGGCGGCATGGCGGACCGTTTGATGTTCGGCGAGGATGCCACTGTACTGCACCGGCATTTCCCAGCCGCCGAATTCGACCATTCGCGCGCCGAGCGCGCGGTGTGTGTCGTAAAGTGGTGTGCGTCTAAGCGTAAGCATCAATCGAATCCTCCGCATCAATCTTGAGTTCACCGGCTTCTTTCGTGTTCACGCTCACGCTGACGCGATGCATTCCCGGCGCGAGGGGCTGGTCTTCGATGGAAAAGGTGATGGTGGCGTTGAGCGGGAAGGTGTGCGGGGCGGTGAGCGCAATGTCGCTGGCGCGCACCGGCGCGTTCTCGCCGACGGTGAGGGAGAGTTGGTCGAGAGGGATGGCGCGCCCGTCAATCTGGAGTTGGCTCAAGCCGATGAGTGTGCCGGCGGCGAGGGTGTTCTTGAGCGCGAATTGAAAGCCGGTGGGGGTGTTCTTGAAACTGCCTTTGACGTACAGTTTTTTGAGGAGAAACGTTGGAACGATTGTTGGCACCTTTGCCTCCTTGTGGGGTATGCGCTATTTGGCTTGTCCGAGCGCGCCGGTGTGAAATCTAGGCTGAGCAGATGCCCGGCGCGGCTATAGTATAATCCAAAATGCATTTGGAGACAAACCTGTGTGGAGTTTGGCGATGCTATCTCCACATCGCGGCTTGACGCGATGCGGCGAACTGCGTTTCGGCGCTCGCTGCGAACTGGCACGGCATGTGCAAAGTCTATTGACAACCACCTTTTTGTCATTTCGAGGCGTG
>DYLA01000192.1 GCA_020722265.1 Anaerolinea sp. | reverse complement strand
AGTCAACTCGGCAAGTTGATTCTTTGGAGCAAATGTAGTATAATAGGATTGCACACGTTTTCAATCCGCTATCTCTTTCAGCCCAATGCCAACGAGTTTTTGCTCCCTGCTGACTCTTGTCTCTTTCGTTCCTTGCTCTTCACGAACCCGTTCCCCAGGGGTCGAATCTTTTGCTGGATCTTGTACGAACAACCTCCTTGCGTGAGAAGAGAGTATGAAAGCGATTCGTCTCCATCAACCCGGCGGAACAGAGGCTCTTCGATTCGAAGAAATAGCGACGCCGGCACCAGAGAGCGGTCATGCGCTCGTCCGCATCGAAGCGGCTGGCGTCAACTTTATTGACGTCTACCAACGTTCGGGTGCGTACAAACTCGCGTTGCCCTTGACCCTTGGTCAGGAAGCCGCTGGCGTCGTCGAAGCCGTCGGTGCGGACGTTAGCGTGGTCAAGCCCGGCGATCGCGTCGCGTACGTCGGCGTGCTGGGCGCTTATGCCGAGTACGCGGTGGTTCCCGCTGAACAACTCGTGCCGATTCCGGCTGAACTTCCGGCGCGCCTTGCCGCTGCTGTCATGCTGCAAGGGATGACCGCGCATTACCTCGCCTGCGATACCTATCCGCTCAAGCCCGGCGACGTTGCGCTCATTCACGCGGCGGCGGGAGGCGTTGGCGCGCTCCTCACGCAAATCGCCAAGCGGCGCGGTGCGCGCGTCATCGGCACCGTTTCGACGGAAGACAAGGCAATGCTCGCGCGTGAGCGCGGCGCCGACGATGTGATCCTGTACACCGAAACCGATTTCGAAGCCGTCGTCAAGCAACTGACCGAGGGCAAGGGGGTGGATGTCGTCTACGATTCCGTCGGCAAGGCGACCTTCGAAAAAAGTCTGAACTGCCTCAAGCCGCGCGGTTATATGGTCCTGTTCGGTCAATCCTCCGGTGCGGTACCTCCTTTCGACCCCCAAATCCTCAACGCCAAGGGAAGTTTGTTTCTCACGCGTCCTTCCCTGCGCCACTATACCGCGACGCGCGAGGACCTCTTGCGCCGCGCGGGCGAACTGTTCGATTGGATGCGCGCCGGCAAACTGCACGTTCGCATTGACCAAGTCTTTGCGTTGGCTCAAGCCGCCCAGGCGCATCACTATCTGGAAAGCCGACAATCCAAAGGCAAACTACTGTTGATTCCATAAAGCGGCGGAGCGCAACCCGCCGTCGCGATGGATTTTGTGGAAGAATACAAGAATCGCTCAAGGAGGTGATGCGTCAGCACCGATTGATCCAATCGTCGAATAATTAAACCATCTAAACCCTCGAGGAGGAGAAACCCCAATGAAACGCACATTGCTCGTTCTAACCCTGATCGCTGTTTTCGCGACAATCGCGGCATGCGCGCCAGCGCCAACCCCGGCGCCGACTGCCGCGCCCCCCACGGCGGCGCCCAAGGCGACTGAAGCGCCCAAGCCGACGGCGGCGCCCAAGCCGACCGAAGCGCCCAAACCGACGACGGCTGCGCCCGCACCTACGGCGACCACCGCGCCGCGCCCGACAGTACCGCCGGGTCGCGTCAAGGTCGAATTCTGGTTCGGGCTGGGCAAGCCGCTCGGCGATGTCCTCGAAGCCATCGTGATGGACTTTAACAAGTCCCAGGACAAGTACTACGTGGACGCCATCTACAAGGGCGGGTACGTGGACACGATGAACGCGGCGATCGCAGCGTATCGCGCCGGCAAAGCCCCCCACATCGTCCAGATGTTCGAAGTCGGCACGGCGACGATGATGGCAGCGAAGGGCGCGATCAAGCCGGTGTACCAACTTGCGCAAGAAACCGGCTGGAATCTCGATCCCAAGATCTACATCCCGGCGGTGCGCGGCTATTACAGCGAAGGCGACAAGATGATCTCGATGCCGCTGAATAGTTCGACGCCGATTATGTACTACAACATTGACGCGTTCAAGAAAGCCGGTCTGGATCCAACCAAACCGCCCAAGACTTGGGCAGAGACCCGTGCCGCCGCCAAGAAACTGGTGGAGAGCGGCGCGACCAAGTGCGGCTTGACGTTCGAGTGGCCCACCTGGATTCACCTAGAGAACTTTAGCGCGCTGCACAACATCCCGCTCGCGACCAAAGCGAACGGAATGTTGGGAATGGACGCGGAACTCAAGTTCAACAGCGACTTGCACATCCGCCTCCTGCAAACCCTGATGGATATGGCGAAGGAAGGTTCGTTCAAGTACGGCGGACGTGACGGCGCGGCGACCGTGCTGTTCCCCTCCGGCGAGTGCGGCATCATTCACGCTTCCTCGGCTGCCCGCGCGCGTATCCAGCGCGAATCCAAGTTCGCGTGGGGCGTGACTTATCTCCCGTACTTTGACGACGTTCCCGGTGTGCCCAAGAACTCGATCATCGGCGGCGCCAGTCTGTGGGTGATGAATGCCCCGGGGCGCACGGCGGACGAGTACAAAGCGATTGCCGAGTTCTTCAAGTACATCAGCAAGCCGGAAGTGGACGCCCGCTGGCACCAAGAGACCGGCTATCTGCCGATCACGCACGCCGGCAACGACAAGACCAAGGCGGACGGCTACTATCAAAAGAATCCCGGCGCCGATCTTCCCTATCTGCAACTGACCCGCACCGAACCGACGGAAAACTCACTCGGACTTCGGTTGGGCAATATGCCGCAGATTCGCATCGTTGTCTACGAAGAGTGGGAAAAGGCGTTCCAGGGTCAACAGACCGCCAAGCAAGCGATGGACAATGCCGTGAAACGCGGCAACGAAATCCTGCGCGAGTTTGAAAAGACGTACAAATAAGCGCACTCAAGACCTGTCAGGTCTCCTAGACCTGACAGGTCTCCTCTAGGAGACCGATGCAGCGTCGAGCCATTTTCAACAATCGTATCCTGCCCTACTTTTTGCTCTTGCCTCAACTCGTCATTACGATCATCTTCTTCTTCTGGCCCGCCAGTCAAGCCATCTATCAGTCGGTCCTGGAGCAGGATCCGTTCGGATTGCGTACCCGGTTCGTGTTCCTCGAAAACTTTCAAACCGTGCTGAGCGATCCGCTGTACATCGAAGCCATCCAAGTGACCGCGATCTTTTCCGTGTCCGTCACTCTCTTTGTGATGGTGTTGGCGTTGTTCTTTGCGGTGATGGCGGATCGGCAAATTCGCGGCGCGCAGACGTACAAAACGCTCTTGCTGTGGCCCTACGCGCTCGCGCCAGCGGTCGCCGCCGTGCTGTGGAATTTCATCTTCAACCCCTTCATCGGCATCTTTGGACGCGCCCTGAACGATTGGGGACTCTTGTGGGACTATAAACTCAACGGCACGCACGCGCTCATCTTGATCGTGATTGCCTCATCGTGGAAGCAAATCGCGCACAACTTTTTGTTTTTCCTCGCCGGGTTACAATCCATTCCCGCCGCCGTCGTCGAGGCGGCGATGATTGACGGCGCGGGCGCGTGGAAATTATTCCGCTCGGTCCTCTTTCCGCTCATTTCGCCGACAACCTTTTACCTCTTGACCATCAACATGGTCTTTGCTTTCTTCGACACCTTCGGCGTCATCCACGCCCTCACCGATGGGGGACCCGGGCGTTCTACAACGACGTTGATGTACAAGGTCTACAGCGATGGCTATGTCAATCTCAATCTGGGTCAGTCTGCCGCGCAATCTGTGATTCTAATGCTCATCGTGAGCGCGCTCGTCTGGCTCCAGTTCCGCTTTGTGGAAGGCAAGGTGCATTACGCATGATGATTCCCAAACCACTCCGCAATCTCCCGATACATCTCGTCTTGAGCATTGCTGTCATCATCTTTGCGTTTCCGGTCTTTCTCGCATTTATTGGCTCGACGTGGGACGCCGGCACCATCGGACGCGGCGATATGCCGCTGACTCCCGGCCCCCTGTTGATCGAAAACTATACCAACGCGCTGACGACTGGGCGCGGCAGCCGGGTCAGCGGCTATCCGGTCCAAGTCTTGCTGTGGAACAGTTTACAGATGGCGCTCGCGATTGCCATCGGCAAAATCATCATCTCGATTCTCTCCGCGTACGCGGTGGCGTTCTTCAAGTTCCCGCTGCGCATGTTCTTTTTCGCGATGATCTTTCTGACGTTGATGCTCCCCATTGAAGTCCGCATTGCGCCGACGTACAAAGTGATGACCGATCTAGGGCTGATCAACACGTTCGCCGGCTTGACGATTCCACTGATGGCGTCCGCGACCGGCACGCTCCTCTTCCGCCAATTCTTTTTGACGATTCCCGACGAATACGTCGAAGCGGCGAAAATTGACGGCGCGGGACCGTTGCGCTTTTTCTGGAGCATCGTCCTCCCCCTCTCGCGCACGAACATCGCCGCGCTCTTCGTCATCCTCTTCATCTACGGCTGGAATCAATACCTCTGGCCCCTGCTCATCACCACGAGCCGCGAGATGGAGACCATCGTCATCGGCATCGTCAAGATGATGGGCTCCGGCGAAGCGGCGACGGACTGGAACCTTATCATGTCCAGCACGGTGTTGGCTCTGCTGCCGCCGGTGTTAGTCGTTGTTCTGATGCAACAATGGTTTGTCAAGGGACTGGTCCAAACGGAAAAGTAGCGCAGACCTGGAAGGTCTCCCAGACCTTCCAGGTCTTTGAGGAATACGATGAACCGATTTTTTCTAATCGCGTGCGCAATTCTTCTTGCCGCGTGCCGCGCGCCGGTGTCGCCGACCGCTACGCCGGCAATCGTTGCGACGAACGCGCCCACCGCCACGCCCGCCCTCGCGGCGAAACCGCTCGTCGTCGCGCATCGCGGCGGCGCGGCGCTCGCGCCGGAGAACACCCTCGCCGCATTCGAGAACGCGCTCAAGATCGGCGTGGATATGGTCGAATGCGATGTGCATTTGAGCAAAGACGACGCCGTGGTCGTGATGCATGATTTCGCCGTGTCGCGCACGACGAACGGGAGTGGCGAAATCCGCGACCTGACGCTGGTGGAACTCAAGCAACTGAACGCGGCGGCGAAATTCTTCGGCGGCAGCGCCCCCCCACAACCCGTCCCCACTCTTGCCGAATTGCTCGATCTGGTCAAGGGCAAAGCCGGCATCCAAATCGAAATCAAAGTGGGGGCAGGCAACGCGCGCTATCCCGGCATCGAGCGCAAGGTGATTGATTTGGTAAACGCGCGCGGGATGGCGAACGATGTCATCGTCATCTCGTTCGATTTCCCCACCCTCAAGGAAATCAAAACGATTGATCCGCGTATCAAGACCGGCGCGCTCGTCAACGCGACGTGGATGACAACCCGGCTGCTTGCCCCGCCGGAAAAAATCATCGCCGACGCGATGGATGCGACCGGCGCGGACTATTTTATGCCTCCCGCGAGCACCGTGTTCGAGGAACTCGTCAAAGCGGTCCACGCGCGCGGATTGAAAATCGGCACGTGGACGGTGAACACTGAAGCGGATATGCGCCGGCTTGCCGACTGGGGCGTGGACGCGATCACGAGCGACAAACCGGACGAGTTGAAGCGGGTGTTGGGGCGATGAACCGTTTTGCAAAATCAACCAATCGGAGTATAATGTCCACGCCTACGGGGCGTAGCGCAGTTGGTAGCGCGCAGCGTTCGGGACGCTGAGGTCGGCGGTCCAAGTCCGCCCGCCCCGAC
>DYLA01000191.1 GCA_020722265.1 Anaerolinea sp. | reverse complement strand
GGGCATCAAGTGCACCAGTTTTGACGTCTCCACGATTGAATGTAGCGTTACCGGCGGGGTTGGTACACAACTCTTTCAAGTTGCTGCACTAGTGCACGACCAAACGTTCCTCGTCCACGCTCATTTCGATTACGCCGCGCGCGTCTGTCCGCAAGATGGTTGCACGCGCCAGAGCAGCCAGCGTTTCCGGCGCAATCGAATCGCGCGCGCCACTCCCGGCGAGAACGGCGAACTGCGGTCTAGCCGCGTCGAAAAATCCCGGCGCGAGTTGGCGCGGCGCGAGGAACACCGTACTCGCAAGGTCGTCCTCCGATTTCAGCAACGCCATTTGAGTCTCCGCGCTCGCGTCCGCCGCGAACAGAAACACGGCATTGCCCGCGCGCAGGCGCACAATCGTCGTGTCCGCGTCACGAGCATCGCCGGGTGGATAGACGATTTCGAGCGATAGATGGCGGTCGAGCGCGACGCGCAAGCCCGCGTCGGCGGGCGCCGTCGGCACACGCTTGGCGGCGACCAGAGCGCTCCACTTGGCATACGCCGCCGTCGGCTTGGCGGGCGCGCGCGCTTGCGCGATCTGCCGCACGTCGTACCGTTCGAGCACAGCCATCGGTGCGGAGAGATGATCGTCGTCCGCCTCGGTCAGCACGAGCAAGTCGAGCGTGCGATCCCAGAACGACATCCGCTGTCCCAACGCGGAGAGAAGCGCACTCGGCGGCGCGCCGCCAGCAATCACCGCGCGCACGCCGCGCGGCGATTGCGCGAGAACCGTTCCGCCCTCGAGAAAGACAACGTGCGTCTTACCATCCGGCGCGGTGAGCGCGAGATTCCACACCCACACGCCGGCAACCAGCACGATGCCGAGCGCGAGCGCGGGACGCCCCGCGACCCGCGCGCGGAACGTCGTCCAGCCCACGCGCGTCAGACCGAAGAGAAGGGCGTAGTACAGCGCGAGAATCGGCGCGTCGAATCGCCCAACGTCGAGTGAAGCGAACGGTACACTCGCGCTCGCCTGCACGACGACGATGGTGAACTCGGCAAACGCCCACGCGATCCACGCGATCACCTGACCAATGGGCTGAACGACCAACGCGACGAGCATCGCCCATCCACCCAGCACCATCACCGCCGGCTGCACGGGCAAGACGATCAAGTTGGCGAGCAAGCCGATGAGCGAAAGGCGATGGAACGCAAAGAGGATGAGCGGCGTCGTCGTGATTTGCGCGGCGAGCGTGACGATGAACGAATCGTTCAGCGCGCCGACGATTTGTTGGGCGCGTTCGCTCGGCGTGAATCGCGCCAAGAACTTTTCGAACGCGGCGGAAAGAGGCGTCACGTACAAAATCAAACCGAGCGTCGCGAGAAAACTCAATTGAAAGCCGAGGTCGTACAACGTGAACGGATTCCACGCGAGCATCAAGAGCGCGGCAGCGGCGAGCGCGTTGAGCGCGTCATTCTGGCGATGATAGTGCAGCGCGAGGACGCCGAGTGAGCCCATTATCGCGGCGCGCACGACGGACGCACCCGCGCCGACAAGGAGCGTGTAGACCGCCAAGCCGAGAATCACGACGAGTGTCGCCGCGCGCGCGCCGACGACGCGACGCGCCAGCGCGGCGAAGAGGCCGGCGAGGATCGCGATGTTGAACCCGGAAATCGCGATGATGTGGGCGGTGTTCGTCGCGCTGAACGCGTCGCGGAGATCGCGCGGGATACCGGACTCGACGCCGAGCAGGATGCCGGCGAGGAGGGACGCGGCAGGTTCGGGGAAAATCGCGTGCACCGTCGCGAGCGCGCGGTCGCGGAACGCGTAGAGCGCGGCGAAGAACGGGCTGCCCTGATCGCGCGCAAGGATTTTCACCTCGCCGTAGACGCGCACGAGCGAATGGATGCCCTGCCGCGCCAGATAATCGCGGTACGAAAAATCCTCGAACTCGGGCGGAGTGGTCGGCTCGCCGAAAACTTGAATCTGGTCGCCGTAGCGCGCCGCGTTTTCGCGCGGCGCTTGGACGAGTGCGAGTCCGGCAACCTCGCGCCAAGTGTTTTCGATGCGGGCGCGCGTGACGGAAAGGCGGAGGTGCGTCGAATAATCGCGGACATCGGGCGGCGCGACGACATCGCCGACGAGGAGGATCGCGCCGTGATCGTTGAGGTTGGCGAGCGCGCGTTCGTCGAACTGGGGCAGCGCGAGCGTGTAACGAATCGCCGCGAGCAGAAAGACGAGGAGGCACAAGTGCGCGCGGCGGAGCAGCGGATCACGCCGCCAAATCACGAACAAGCCAATGGGGAGAATGAGCCACCATACCCACACCCCGATCGGCAGCGAGATGACAGAGGCAACGGCAATGCCCAGTGCCCACGCCGCAGCGAAATAGACCAACAGCATCAATGTTCACCCGCGAGAGGGAATCTCGTGCGACTTGTCTAGCCGCGCCCATTCTACACCAACTCGATGCGCCGCGCAATCACCACTCATCTTCAACTTGCCTTGCCACGCGTCTGGTGCTAAATTAAACACGTATGCAAGACACGATGCGAATCCCGCGCCCAGGCGCGGCGCGCGTGCCCGCGCCGCTCCCGCTGCCCGAACCCAACGCGCTGCGCGTGCTGTGGCGTTGCGCCGGTTATTTGCGCCCGTACTGGAAAATGACGCTCGGCGCGTACCTCGCGCTCGTCGGCATCAACGCGTTCGCGCTGACGATTCCGCAATTCATTCGCTGGATCGTGGATCGCGGCATCGGCGCCAAGGATACGCCATTGCTCTTCACGGCAGTCCTCGCGCTGCTGGGAATGACACTCCTCAAAGGGGGCCTGCGTTTTGCCGAAGGGCGTTGGTCGGAGCAAGCGTCGCAGAACGTCGCGTACGATTTGCGGAACGCGATTCATCGCAAACTCGCGACGCTCTCGTTTTCGTACCACGACCGCACGGAAACAGGCCAGATTTTGTCACGCGCCATCCAAGATGTGGACCGCGTGCGCTTCGTCACGGGACGCGCGTTCCTGCGCCTAACCGACGGCATCGTTTTGATGATCGGCAGCGCGATCATGCTCCTCTGGATGAATCCCCCGCTCGCGCTCCTCGCGCTGGCAACCCTGCCGTTGCTCGCGCAGCGCGGGTTTCATATGGCGCGGCATCTGCGCCCGCTCTCGCTCGCAGCGCAACAACAACTCGCCGTGCTGACCACGCGGCTGGAACAGAACTTGCGCGGCGCGCGCGTCGTCAAAGCGTTCGCGCAGGAAGACGCCGAAATCGCGCGCTTTGGGCGCGAGAACGCGCACTGGTTCGATCTCTCGGTGCGCGCCGCGCGCGTGCAGGCGAGCAACGAGCCGCTCATCAATTTCATCGCGAATCTCAGCACCGTCATCATCATTGGGTACGGCGGCTGGTTAGTGATACAACAGCAACTTACCCTCGGCGAGTTGGTGTCGTTCACGACGTACCTCGCGCAGTTAGCGCAACCCGTACGCCGCTTGGGACAAATCATTCCCGCGCTCGCGATCGCATCGGCGGCTGGCACGCGCATCTTTGAAATTCTGGACGCACAATCGGAAGTGCGCGACGCCCCCGACGCCCTGCCTCTTCCCCCGGTTCAAGGCAACGTGCGATTCGAAAATGTTTCGTTCGCGTACTTTGGACGCCATCGCGTTTTGGATGACATCACCTTCGAAGCCAAAGCGGGACAGGTCATCGCGCTGCTGGGAATGACGGGATCGGGCAAGTCCACCATCATCAACCTGATTCCGCGTTTTTACGATGTGACGCAGGGACGGATCACGGTGGACGGTTACGACATTCGGCGCGTCACTCTCAACTCCCTGCGCGATCAAATCGGCATCGTCTTGCAGGAGACGATGCTCTTCGCCACGACGATTCGCGAAAACATCGCGTTCGGTCGTCCGGACGCAAGCACAGACGAGATCGTTCAAGCGGCGCGCGCGGCACAAGCGCACGATTTCATTATGCAAACGCCGAACGGCTACGAGACACTCGTCGGCGAGCGCGGCATCACGCTTTCGGGTGGACAACGCCAGCGCATCGCGATCGCGCGCGCGCTCCTCAAAAATCCGCGCATCCTGATTCTCGACGACGCGACTTCGAGCGTGGACACCGAGACCGAGCAGTTGATCCAACGCGCGTTGGAGCGCCTGATGCGCGGGCGCACCTCGTTCGTGATCGCGCAACGCCTCTCGACGCTGCGGATGGCGGATTTGATTTTGGTGTTGGAGCATGGACGCCTTGCCGCGCGCGGCACGCACGACGAATTGCTGCGCACCTCCGGGCTGTACGCGGAAATCTATCATCACCAACTGCGGAGCAAAGAGGCAAGATGAGGGATCAGGAGGGAATTACACCCTAGCCACTCACTCTTTACAAAACATCACCACCCGATTCGTATTCGTCCCGCTGCGATTGTTGTGCACCCCCCAGATGTTCGCGGTCTTGGTGAATTCTTGTTGATTGATCAAAATGCCGCGACACCCAAACCCCGCGCGTACGCCTAACGGCACCACGCGCTCATCGAGCGCGATTGCCCCCTTGCGCACCTCGCCCACTTCGAAGGCGACCCAGCCGCCGCGCCGCGTGACGCGGTACAGTTCGTAGAACACCTCTTGCATCACCGCCGCCCACTCGTCCACGTTCCGCACCCGCGTGATGCGTTGGGCGATTTGCTGCGCGTCGATCCCGTTGAACCAACAGCGCAACCAATTATCCTGCGCGTACTGCACCACGTCGAGAAACGGCGGCGAGGTGACCGTGAGTTGTACGCTCGCGCGGGCGATAGCGCGCGTGCGCCGCGCGTCGCAACTCAAAAAGCGCGCCCGCGCGCCGGCGCGCGCCAAATGGGCAAGGTCTTGCGCGTCGAGTCCGCGAACGAGTTGGCGCGATTTCTTGAGGATGAGCGCGCGCGTGTCGCGATACGGCGGAACTTGGTGGCGCTGCGCGTTGATGCGACGCTGCCGTTCGGGCGCGACGGCTTGATTCGGTGGCAGCGTGTACACCGAAAAGAATCCGCTCGAATGTCCCGTCAAACGATTCGTCGCGACCATCCGAATCCACGCGTCCAGATGATCGGGCTGGCGTTGGGCAAGCAAATAGCGGCGCAACGAGACGATTTCGCGCAGGGTCTTGGGATGATAGAACATCGCGAGATCAATCTCGGCTGGCGCGTCTTGGTCTAGCGGGATTTGCGCCAAGCGTTCTTCTAGCGCGTCGAGACGCGGGACGAACAAACGCGGCTGCGCCAAGATGCGACTCAACGGATTGATGTCGTTGGCGATGACATTTCTGCCGAGCAGTGCGGCTTCCAGCATCGTCGTGCCGCGTCCGCTGAACGGATCATAGACGATGTCGCGCGGCGCGGTCAACAACTCGATGAAAAAGCGCGGCAATTGCGGCTTGAAGCAAGCACGATACGCGATCTCGTGCAACGGCGCGGCTTGGCGCTGCTTGGCTGTCCAGAATTCGCCGAGAAATTTCGTAACGGACACTCCATCCATGACGACGGACTGAACCGCGCGGGCGCGCTTTTCCAAATGTGCGCCGATGTCGAAACATGGTTGCATAAGATCGTCACCCGGCTTGATGATACGCCAGACCCGCCGGCTCGTCAAGACGCGATTTGACCACGGCATGTGCAAAGTCTATTGACAACCACCTTTTTGTCATTTCGAGGCG
>DYLA01000190.1 GCA_020722265.1 Anaerolinea sp. | reverse complement strand
CTGGCGGAATTCATTCGGGAGGAGACTGGTGTTGACTTTTCGCGAAGAATCCGGGCAAGGACTGGCGGAGTACGGCTTGATCCTCTTCTTCATTGCCGTTGTCATCGTGCTCATCCTTGGCGTTATGGGTGGTCAGATCGGCAATCTTTTCGGCCAAGGTGACTAACGCCTTCCCGTAAACAAGGGGTAAGGTCGCCCCTGACTTGTTTTGAGTCTCACGGGATTGTGTGATAGAATGGCTCCGAACTTGACGTTCGGAGTTGGAATGCCCGACTGGATTCTTCTGCTACCGATTCTCTTCCCACTGGTCGCCGCGCCGATCTGCGCTCCCGTCGCTCTTCGATTCGCGCGGACGCGCGCTTGGCTGCCGCTTGCCTGTCTCGTCTTGGAAATCGTCCTCGTCCTCGCGAACATCGCGCCCGGCTCGCATCGCCTCGTCATTTCGACGTGGGAGAGCGCGTCCTTTTCGCTTGCGCTCCAGATGGAAGGCGTCACCCTCTTGCTCGTCCTCGCGATGCTCGTGCCTCTCCTCGCCCTCGCGTTGATCGCGCCTCTGCGCGCGCCTTTCGACGCGTTGCGCGCGCTTGTTCTGGTCGCCGCGCTGCTCTTGGTCACTGCCGATGGACTCGTCACGGCGTACTGCGCGTGGGTGTTGCTCGACGTGACGATGTTTCTGTGGCGGACGGCGCGCGACATCGAAGGTGCGACAGCCGCGCGCGGATTGCTCATCGGGCAATTCGCCGGTTTGGGATTGTTCGCTGGCATCACGCTATTGGCAGGCGGACGCGTACCCGAAGGCACGCTGTTGTGCACGATCGCCCTGTGGGCGCGGCTGGGGCTCTTTCCCTTTCACATCGTCCTGCCGACGAGTGGTGCGGACGCGCACGACTTGTGGTTTGCGCGCGGCGTTCCCCTGCTCGCCGCGACGAATCTCTGGCTGCGCGGGGATGCGCTGAGGGTCGCCGCCCCGGTGCCGCTGCTCGGTGCGCTGACGGCGCTCGCGCTCGTCGTCGCGGCGATTTGGATTTGGCGCGAACCAGCGCCGGTGCGCGCAAGTCTGGGCGTATCGCAAACCTTCGCACTCGTCCCGCTCACGCTCGCGCTTGGTGGCGATGCCGGACTGGCGCTCGCGCTGTGGCTCGCGCTTGGGGCCGCGTTCGCGCTCGCGCTGGCGGAGACGGCGCAGCGATGGCGCGCGGAGAATCGCAATCGCTACCCGCGCGTACTCTGGTTCGCCGGCATCCTCGCCCTGGCTGGGCTGCCGCTCACGCCGGCGTTCATCGCGCGGCTGGGGCTGTACGTCGTGTTGTGGGAAAGCGGCAACGGCGCGCTGGTCGCGCTTGCCAGCGTCGCGATGCTGGTGACGCTCGCGCCGTTGTGGAATCTCGGAGCGACGCTCGCCGGCGAAGCGCGCGAGAGGACGCGCGGCGAGTTCGCCGGTGCGGTGGTACTCGCGCTCGCGTTCCTCGTACTCGCGCTCGCGCCGATGCCGCTCGCGCACGCGCTTGGAATTGGGAACGCGGCCGAGAGGGCGCTGGCGCGCCTCGTTTCGCCGGGCGACCCGATGGGCGTCGTCGTGGGAATCGTTGCGCTGCTAGTGCCGATTGTCGGCGCGTTCTTCTTGCGCCACCGCGCGGCCGCGCCGGCGCGCGCGACACGGCTCGCGCGTCTCGCACGTCCCTTCGATCTCGACTGGCTGGAGCGGCTCGCGACGGAGGTGGTGTATCAGATGAGCGCGGTCGCGCGGAACGCTTCGACGATCGCGGAAGAAAATCCAACGGTGTGGATTCTGTTCGCCGCGCTCTGGATCGCTATTTTCGTTATGCTGGCGCGCTAGCCGGGACCGGGAGCGATAGATCGCTGCGAACAAGGAGAAACGAAATGCGCCTGGCTCTTCGCGTCGCGATACTGATCGTCCTTAGCGCGCTCGCGCTAGTGAGCGCGCCCGCGCGCGCCGATGCCGCGCCTCCACGCGGCGAACCTGCCATCTACGTCGTCCAGCCCGGCGATACGCTATTCGCCATCGCCGCGCGGTACCAGACGACGGTCGCTGCCATCAAGCAGTTGAATCATCTGAACAGCGATACGATCCAAGTCGGTCAAAAACTTTTGGTACCGATTGACGACACGCGCGCGACGTTGGCTCTTCCCGCGCCAAGGTCGAGCGCGCACATCGTCCAGCCCGGCGATACGCTCTATCGTCTCGCGCTGCGCTATGGCACGACGCCGCGCGCGATTATGCAGTTGAACGGCATCTCCAGCCCCGATCTGATTGCGCCCGGGCAGTCCTTAGCCATTCCGAACCATCCCACCCTCAAGCCTGGGCTGATCATCGAGCCGACGACGGCGCGGCAAGGGAGCACGCTCGTCATCCGCGTCGCGCATCCTGATCTCGCGTCCGTTGCCGGCGCGTTCAACGGACGACCGCTGCGATTCACACGCGCGGGCGGGTACGCGTACGCGCTCGTTCCGATCTCGCGTTGCGCCAAAATCGGCGCCGTGCCGCTGACACTCACAACCACCGATACTACCGGGCAATCGGTTACAGAGGGAACGACGATCAGCGTCACCTCCACCGCGTTCAGCGTGCAAAACATCGCTCTACCGCCGAGTGTGAGTGCGATTCTCAATAACCAGTCGCTCGTCCGGCGCGAAGCGCAAGAACTCGCCGCCATCGTTAGTCGCTACACACCGACGCGTTTGTGGAACGGCGCGTGGCGTTTGCCGGTCTATGGGGCGATCACTTCCGCATTCGGCACGCGGCGCTCGTACAACGGTGGGGCAGTCGGCGCGTGCGGTCACGAGGGGACCGATTTCGGTATGGAAACTGGCGACCCGGTCTATGCGCCGGCGCGGGGACGCATCGTCTTCGCCGATACGACCCAGGTGCGCGGCAAGCTGGTCGTGATAGACCACGGCATCGGGGTCTTGAGTGGCTACTATCACCTATCCGAAATCAATACGCAGGTCGGACAGATCGTTGACGTTGGCGCGATCATCGGCAGAGTCGGCAGTACAGGACTTTCGACCGGGTCGCATTTGCATTGGAGCGTCTGGGTCAACGGCGAGTACGTGGATCCGCTCGAATGGACGCGGCGGCTCATCCCCTAGCGTAGCATAGCCGCAAGCGAATGAACATGATGAGGAGGCAAAAATGGAACTCAAACTTGTCTCGATCGAGAATCCCGACGAACTCAACTTGATTCTCGGACAAGCGCATTTCATCAAGACCGTCGAGGACATACACGAGGCGTTGGTGACAGCGGTGCCCGGCATCAAATTCGGCTTGGCGTTCTGCGAATCGTCCGGCGTGGCGCTTGTCCGCGCGAGCGGCACCGACGCCGCACTTGTCGAATTGGCAAAGCGCAATGCGTTCGCGCTGGGCGCGGGACATTCGTTCATCGTCTTTCTCGGCGCGGGCTTTTTCCCGCTCAACGTCCTGCGCGCGATCAGGGATGTGCCGGAGGTGGTCAACATCTTTTGTGCGACGGCGAATCCGGTTCAGGTCATCCTCGCCGAGACGGAGCAGGGGCGTGGTATTCTCGGCGTGATTGACGGCGTCAAGTCGAAAGGGGTAGAGGACGCGGCGGGCGTGGCGTGGCGCAAGGAATTCTTGCGAAAGATCGGGTACAAGTTGTAGTTAAGTTGTTCCAAAACCCAAAGGCAACCTCTCCCACTGGCAACCCGAAACCTGAATGGAGGTTTTCTGTGCAACCTTCCACCTTCTCCATCGTCGCGTGCGACCCGGCGGCAGGCGAACTTGGCGTCGCGGTGGAATCGAAATTTCTCGCGGTCGGCGCCGTCGTGCCCTGGGCGCAAGCCGGCGTCGGGGCGATGGCGACGCAAGCCTGGGCGAACACCTCCTACGGTCCACGCGCCCTGCGAATGTTAAAACGCGGGCTGACGCCCGCGCAAGTTGGCAAGAAACTTGTCGCCGCTGACAAGGGCGCGGCGCAGCGACAGTTCGGCCTCGTGGATGCGCGCGGCCGCGCGTTCACCTACACCGGCAAAGGCTGTTTCGATTGGGCAGGCGGCATCGCCGGGAAAAATTTCGCCGTGCAAGGAAACATCCTTGCCGGCGCCGCGGTGGTCAGAGCACTAGCGGAAACTTTTTCTGCCGGGCGTGGGACACTCGCGGAACGATTGGTTGCCGCGCTCGCCGCGGGGCAAGCCGCCGGCGGCGATCGGCGCGGACAGGAAAGTGCGGCGCTCCTCGTCGTTCGCCCCCAAGGCGGCTACGCCGGCTTCAACGACCGCTACATTGATTTGCGCGTGGACGATCACCCCCAGCCGATTGACGAATTGAAACGCCTGCTTGATCTGCATCACCTGTATCTCGGCAAGCCCAAGCCCCAGGATGCGGTACCGATTGATGCGGCGCTCGCGCGCGAGTTGCAAGCGATGATGCAAGCGCGCGGATTCTACACCGGCGCGCAGACCGGCGTTTGGGATACGCCGACCCAAACCGCGTTTCGCGAATTCGCCGGCGTCGAGAACTTGGAAGATCGTCTCCTCGAAGGCGCGTACATTGACCGCGTCGCGCTGGAATTTTTGCGCGCGCGGTTCGGCGCGGCGGCGCGAACACGTGGATGAATGAGGACGGCTTGAGATTTTTCTTCGGCTATGCTATGATGGGGCCATAGCCAAGACTCACGGGAGAGTTTACCGATGAAAAAATCGCTTCGCACCCTGGGTGTCATCGTTCTCCTTGCCCTCGCGACGATACCAGCCCCCCGCGCTGCCGCCGCCGCGCCCGGCTTTGTCATCGTCACCTACGGCGATACGCTCTACAGCATCGCCGCGCGCAACGGCACGACAGTGGACGCGCTGATCCGTTTGAACGGATTGCCCAACGCGAATTTCGTCTTCGTCGGACAACGCCTCTTTGTGCCCCGCGCAACCACCGCGCCGAGTGCGCCGGTCAACGCGTCCAGCACGAGCAGCGTTTACGTCGTCAGTCGCGGCGAAACCTTGGCGACCATCGCAGCGCGGCACGGCACGACGGTGAGCGAACTGATGCGCGTCAACGGTCTCTACAATCCGAATTTCATCTACGCGGGCCAACGTTTGCGGATCCCGGGACGCCGCACACTCCCCGCGCCCCAGCCCGCCACGGCGCCGACCAATCCTCCCTCGCGCGGCGTCAACCCCGCGCCCGCACCGACCAGCGGCAGGTGGATTGACATTGACATTAGCGCGCAAACGACCACCGCCTATCAAGGCAACACGCCGCTCAAATCCGTCCGCGTTTCTACGGGCCTGACTTGGACGCCGACTCCGTTGGGACGCTTTGCCATCTACACAAAGATTCCGTCGCAAGCGATGAGCGGACCCGGCTACTACCTCCCCGGCGTTCCCTGGGTGATGTACTTTACCGGCGCGTACGCGATTCACGGGACGTACTGGCATCAGAACTTTGGTCGTCCGATGAGTCACGGCTGTGTCAACCTCACCATCGCAGACGCCAAATGGTTCTACGATTGGGCGGAAATCGGCACTCCAGTCGTTGTACATCCCTGATTGTAAATGGCTTGCATCGAGACGGGCAGAATTAGATTGAATTTTTCAAAAACCCACAGATACGGTAACATACGCTGGCGCGCAACTCTTTGAAAATGTACGACGACCTCCTAGCACAAGTGCTGCGAGTGGAAACCACGATCAACAATCCGCGCGAGTTTCGCGTCCTGCGGG
>DYLA01000189.1 GCA_020722265.1 Anaerolinea sp. | reverse complement strand
GACATCTGTTACTCCTGTGTTTCGTTGAAACTTCGGTTGAGTGAAGCGGCATAACGAAGGATATGCCGGCTGGATCACTCCTCCAACAACCTCTTGCGCTCCGCTTCGATCTCCCGCGCGCGCGCCGCTTCCGCCGATGACGAGATTGGCGCGGACGATTCGGGTTCGCGCACAGGCGCGAGGTTCATCCACGCGCGCGCCACCGCATCGCGCAGCATACGAAAGAACAGACCGAAGAACGTCCACGACGCGATGACGACGAGCAAACCCGCCGGCAGCACCAACCACACTTGTTGCGCAAACGCGTCCGCGCTGGCGAGCGCAAGGACGATGAGGAGGAGGGTGATCTTGCCGACCATATCGAGCCACGCCTCGAAAAAGCCCGCCAACACTTTGCCTGCGGTCCTTGGATTCGTCCCTTCGAGCAACACCGACAGTGGAATCAATAACACACCGACCAAGCGCCAGATGGCGAGTGTGATGCCGCGATACGCCAATTGAATCAGAATGACGATGCTTTCGCCGATGGCGGCGACGAGCGCGAGAACCGAAAGGACACCGCCATTGCGTTGCAGCGTAACGAGGATGCGAATGATCGTATCGAGCAGCGTCGCGCGCACGAACAGCGCGTCCCCCGCACCGCCGACCGTCGTCGCCACCGCGCGTCCCAGGTCGCCCATCGCTTGCGTGAGGAACGCAAACGCGGCAAGAAAGAACATCACGCCCGCGACGAGGGTGGCGTACAAAATCGGGTTGGGAATGGGACGTTCTTTCCACACGCCATACACGAGGAGCACGAGATAACCGAGCGCGTACAGCGGCGTGAGCGCCAGCAAGTTGCGCGCGAGCGTCGCCGCGAATTGGTTGAGCGGCAAATTCGGATTGCCAAAGTCGAGGAAGAACAAATCGGCGTTTGGCGCGCCGAGCCAGTTCGTCGCGGCGTGCTGGGCTTGGGCAAAGAGCGCGTCCGCGCCGAGTGTTGTTTTGCCTTGTAGCGTATCGAGGATGAGTTGGGCGATCGCGACAAGTTTATCCGTATTGGTTGGGGTAGGACCTTGCGCGTGCGCGACGGGCGCAAGCCCAAGTGTCACCAGCACGAGGAGGACAAAGGACAAACGACGAATGTGATCCTTCGTCCTTCGTCTTTCGTCGTTTGTCATACGCGCATCACTTTCCCAACAACCAGTCGAAAAAGCCGCGCGCCGCATCGGGCGCGCTCGCGGCAATGGCGTCGCGTCCAACGCGAACGAACTCGAACGCAAAGCCGCTGAAGAGCGCGATGAAGACGCACAGCGCGAGCAGGCGCACCGTGTTCTTGGTTTGCTGTTTCCCTGTCGCGCTTTCGGCAAACTCGTCGCCACGGACGAAGAAAATCCACGCGAGCCGCAGCAAAAAGTAGAACGCGAGCAAGGTGAAGATGATGAAAACGAACGTTAGCGGCGAAGAGAAATTTCCATCGAGAATTTTTTGAAGGAGACTGCCCATAGTCACTCCTTGCCAACGCGACCGCTGACCACCGACTGCCGCGAGTTTTTGCCGCGCGTGATTATATGCTGGGTCGGAGGATTTGACAACCGCGTAGGCAAACTAGCCAAAAATTCGGCTCATTGGTGCATTGGCTCATTGGCTCATTGATTCATTGACCATTGACGAACTGCCGCTCGTACAACTGCCGATACAGACCACCTTGCGCCAGCAATTCCTCGTGGCGTCCGCGCTCGACGATACGCCCATCGTTCACGACGCAAATCAAGTCCGCGTTGCGAATCGTACTGAGCCGATGCGCGATCACGATGGCAGTGCGCCCGACGAGCAACCGCGCGAGCGCGTCTTGAATCAGCATCTCGGTCAGCGTGTCCACGCTCGCCGTCGCTTCGTCCAGAATCAGGATGCGCGGATTCGCGAGAATCGCGCGCGCGATGCAAATCAACTGGCGTTGCCCCACCGAAAGGTTCACGCCACCCTCTTGAATCACCGTGTCGTAGCCATCGGGCAAGGCGATGATGAAATCATGCGCGTTCGCCCAGCGCGCCGCGTCTTCGATTTCGCGCGCCGCCGCGTCCGGACGACCGAACGCGATGTTTTCGCGAATCGTCCCCGCGAACAAAAACGGCTCTTGCGACACGATGCCTGTTTGACGACGCAACGAACGCTGCGCGACCGCGCGCACATCGTAGCCATCAATCAACACCGCACCCTCCGTCACATCGTACAAACGCGCGATCAAATTCGCGATGGACGTTTTGCCCGCGCCCGTGGGTCCAACGAGCGCGACCGTTTGACCGGGCTCGATGACGAGATTCACATCGTGCAGGACGTAATTGGGCGACCCAGTGGAGGCCGAGCCTTCCGCGGCGCCCTCGGCAGCAGAACCGCGATACGCAAACGACACCGCGCGCAATTCGATGCGTCCGTCAATCGGCGGCATCTCGATGGCGTTCGGCGCGTCGCGCACCTCGGGTTGCGTGTCGAGTAATTCCAACACCCGCTCGCCGCCCGCCATCGCCGCTTGCATCGTCGTGTAGAGTTGACTCAATTCCTGAATCGGCTGGAAGAAACGCGTGACGTACGCCAGGAACGCGACGACGATGCCGAGTGTGATTTCGTCGCCGATGACCGCGAGTCCGCCGAACCACAAGACGATGCCCGTTGCGAGCATCCCCAGAAATTCGACCGTCGGCAAAAAGATGAACGAGAGCGTCATCGCCGCGATGTGCGCGTCGCGATTCGCGCGATTCACTTCGTCGAAATGTTCCTGCGTTTCTTCTTCCTGCGCGAAGGCTTGGATCACGCGCATCCCCCCGATGTTCTCTGCCAGATCGCCAACCACCGCGGCGATGCGCGCGCGCGTTTGGCGAAACGCCACTTGGGCTTGACGCGCAAAGAGCCACGTGGCTAACACCATCAGCGGCAGAACGCCAAACGTGATGAGCGCGAGGCGCGGACTCATCGAAAGCATCACGGCGACGATGCCGACCAGCACGACCGCATCGCCCGCGAACGTGACGAGGCCTTGCGAGAGCAAATCGTTGATGACCGCGACATCGTTGATGACGCGCGAAATCGTCACGCCAACGATGTGCGTATCGTGATAGCCGAGGGGGAGTGTTTGCAAATGCCGAAACAGTTGCGCGCGCATAGTCGTCAAAACTTGCTGACCGATCCAGGAGAGGAGGTATTGCAACGCTGCCGTCGTCGCGTAGATGGCAAGGAAAACACCGGTCAGGACGAGCGCGACACGCGCCAGTCCCACCGCATCGCCACGCGCGATGTGTTCGTCAATCGCGATCTTGATGAGATACGGCGCACTGAGCGTCAACGCCGACGACAGCAACACCAGCGCGACCGCCAGCGTCATCCGTCCCCCATGCGGACGCAAGTACGTCAGTAAGCGCGCGACGATGCGCGGATCGAACGCGCGATCTTCTTTGTATTGTCCCAAGTCCTCGATGGCACTGCGCGGACCCATGCCCGCGCTGGCGGCGCCGATAGAGATGCTCATAAGCCCACGTCAGAACAAGTTTCGCATATTTTAGACGAATCCGCATCGTCCGAGCAAGGTGCGAACGCGTCGGCTCAGCCAAGATTTCGCACCTGCACGCTTGGACAAGCCAACTGACAGGCTCAAGCCGTCCGTTCTACGCTCTTCCTTATCGCTGGTCTAGGGTGCGAAAGTTTGGCTCAGCGGCTCCCCAACGCTTCCTTCACCGCGCTCCCATCCACGGTCTCCTTCGTCAACAACAACTGCGTCAACGTTTCCAGCGCGGCGCGATGTTCGCGCAAGAGATTCTGGGCGCGTTCGTACTGCTCCGTGACGATGCGTTGCACTTCGCGGTCAATGATCTGGCGCGTCTCCTGGCTGAGGCTGCTGTTGTCTTCGACCGTGCCGCCGAGATATTGCAACTGTTGTCCCGCGTAGCGCACCGTGCCGAGTTTCTCGCTCATCCCGAATTCCGTGACCATCCGCCGCGCCAGTTCCGTCGCGCGCATAATGTCGTCGCTCGCGCCCGTGCTGATTTCACCGCATACCACCTTCTCCGCGGCGCGCCCGCCCAGCATCACCGCGAGCCGATCTTGCAATTCCTCCATCGTCAACAAGTACCGATCCTCGGTTGGCATTTGCATGGTGTACCCGAGCGCGCCGCGACTGCGCGGCACGATGCTGATCTTGCTCACCGGATCGCCGTGCGGCACCAGTTCTGCGATGAGCGCGTGCCCCGACTCGTGGTAGGCAACCGTGCGGCGCTCGTCCTCGTTCATCACGCGGCTCTTTTTCTCCAAGCCGGCGACCACGCGTTCGATGGCAGAACTGAAATCATCGAGCGTCACCGCGTCGGCGTGGCGGCGCGCCGCCAGCAGCGCGGCTTCGTTCATCACGTTCGCCAAATCCGCGCCGCTAAAGCCCGGTGTCATCCGCGCCGCGCGTTCCAAATCAAAGTCCGCTGCGAGTTTGATCCCTTTGCTGTGAATCTTGAGAATCTGCCAGCGTCCCGTCAAATCGGGATTGCCCACCGCGATTTGCCGATCAAAGCGGCCGGCGCGCAAGAGCGCGGGGTCCAGCACTTCGGGACGATTCGTCGCCGCCATGATGATGACCGGCGTCGCCGCCGAAGTTTGAAAGCCATCAATCTCCGACAGCAACTGGTTCAGCGTTTGCTCGCGCTCATCATTCCCGCCGAGGCGCAGCGCGCCGGCGCGGCTCTGTCCGATCGCATCAATCTCGTCAATGAAAACGATCGCCGGCGCGGCTTTGCGCGCTTGCTCGAACAAATCGCGCACGCGCGCCGCGCCCACGCCGACGAACATTTCGACGAATTCCGATCCGCTCGTTTCGAAAAATGAAACGTGCGCCTCGCCGGCAGTCGCTTTGGCGAGCAAGGTCTTGCCGGTGCCTGGCGGACCGACGAGCAACACACCTTTCGGAATCCGCCCCCCCAGTTTGGCAAATTGATCCGGCGATTTCAGGAACTGGATGATTTCCTGCAACTCGGCAATCGCTTCGTCTGCGCCGCCCACATCCTTGAACGTCACGCCGACATCCTCTGGTTTGACCTCGGTGGCTTTGCTCTTGCCCACGCCGAAGATGCCACCCAAGCCACCGCCCGCGCCACTCCGCCGATACATCAAGTACCACAGACCGCCGAGCAGCACCAGCGGCAAGATGTACGCGAAGATGAAACTGCCAATCGGACTCGGAGGACGCGCAAAGTTGTACGATACGCCAGCCTCCTGCAACTGCTCCACCAGTTTCGGATCGCTCGAAGTGAAACCGACGGTCTCGAAGGGTAGGGTTGCCGGCGTCGCGTCCGGCGTGGGATTTTTCATTTCGCCGATGATTTCGTTTTCCCGAATCGTCACTCGTACGATTTGCCCTGCCGTGAGTTTAGTTTTGAATTCGCTATACGGAATCTCAGTCGCCTGAACCAAGAGGGGGGAAAGAACGAATTCCTGGAGCAGCCACAGCACGACTAGACCGACGATGAGGTAACTGACGCTAAAGCCCATCTGCCGACGCATTTGCTCCTGACGCTTTTTTTCTTCTTCTGGGTCCGGTTTTTTTATCGGTTTTTGATTGTTTGCCATCTCTGCCTCCGCGCGCTTGGATTTGCGCTCGACCGAATTATACCACATCTTCCGTCCGCGTGCTTTTTGAGTTTCCCCTGCGCTTATGGTATACTGTCCCCGCGCAGTCCCTCGTGGGTAGCACCACAGTAAATCGTGGACATGGGGGTTCAGGGGGCTTTGCCCCC
>DYLA01000188.1 GCA_020722265.1 Anaerolinea sp. | reverse complement strand
GTCAGGGGGCAAAGCCCCCTGAACCTCCATGTCCACGATTTACTGTGGTGCTACCGCTTGAGCAGCGCGGGGATTTTCTGCGCGATGCCGTCGCGCACGGCGCGGAATGTTGCCATCACTTGATCGTCGGTGCCCGTCGCCTTCGCGGGATCGGGAAAACCGAGGTGCACGCGCTTGCCTTGCCCAAGCCAGACAGGGCAATTCTCGGCGGCATCATCGCACACCGTCACGACAAGATCGAACGGGACGTCGCGAAACTCGTTCGCAGACTTGGAACGACCGCGATGCTCGATGCCGATCTCCGCGAGCGCGCGGAGCGCGCTCGGATGCACATAGCCCGCGGGAACCGTTCCCGCCGAGAGCGCTTCCCATTCATCGCCCATACGCGCGTTGACGATCGCTTCTGCCATTTGGCTCCGTGCGGAATTCCCTGTGCAGAGGAAAAGTACTTTTCGTTTTCCTTTCATAAACTGACAACCTTTTCCGCCTTTTGCATCGCCTCGATGATGTCCGGCATTCCGCCGACGATGCCCTCCGCGACCTTGTCTCGCAGCCCGAAATAGTCGAGGCAGGTCTGGCACACAATCCGTTCGACGCCTTTCCTGCGAGGCAAAGTCTCATTGCCGCATGCACTTGGCGTTGGATACGCGCCGATTTTGATCACGCGCCCGTTGACGACCGTGATCGGCATGGCCGCGAGTTGTTTCTCGCGCACGAGCCGAAAGACCTCTGCGTATCCCACTAGGCTGCGATAACCTCCACCGCGTCAATCGCCAATCCCACGCGCGTCCCGATTCCCAACGCGCCCTCTGTTTCGATGACGAGCCGGACGCCCACGTCGGTCAGCACGCGCACGCGGAATTTGCCGGCGCGGAACACGCACTCCTCGACGTGCGCGGGGATGCCGCGCGCGTCCAAGCGAACGCGCTCGGGGCGGATCAGTGCGACCGCGTCCCCGCCGCCCACGGAAGACACGACGGGGAACACACCCAGTTCGGTTTCGACACAGCCATCGGCGCGCCCGCGCGCGGGCAAAAGATTCGTTAGACCGAGAAAACGCGCCACGAACGCGTTCGCCGGCGCGCGGTAGAGATCCGCCGCCGCGCCCACCTGCGCGAGGCGCCCGGCGTGGATGATGGCAATGCGGTCTGCCATCGCAAACGCCTCGTCCTGATCGTGCGTGACATAGAGCGACGTCATACCGATGCGTTTGAGAATCGCGCGCAAATCGGCGACGAGTTGTTCACGCAACACGCGGTCGAGCGCGCCCAGCGGTTCGTCGAGCATCAGCAAGCGGGGACGCGGCGCCAGTGCGCGCGCGAGCGCGACGCGCTGCGCTTCGCCGCCCGAAAGGTCGTTCACATCGCGCGCGGCAAAATCGCCCAGCCCAACGAGTTCGAGCGTTTCGCTCACGCGCGCGCGGATTTCCGCGCGCGTGGCATTTTGCATCCGCAGACCGAACGCCACATTCTCGAACACGTTTCGATGCGGAAAGAGCGCAAGGTCTTGGAACATCAAGCCAAAGCCGCGCTGATGGACCGGCACATCGGTCATAGCGCGCCCATCGAACAGCACGCGTCCTCCCTCCGCGCGCTCCAGACCGGCGATGATGCGGAGGAGCGTCGTCTTGCCGCTGCCGCTCGGTCCGAGCAGGCAGACGATTTCGCCCGCGTCAATCGTAAGCGAAATGCCGCGCAAGAGCGGCGCGCCGGCAAAAGTCTTGGTAATGTCAATGATTCTCAACATAGGGGTCACATAAAAGTCACCGGTTCAACTCGAAACCACTAAAACTCGGCATCGCCCACACGCCAACGCTCCATCGCCACGATCGCCGCGGCGCTCACGAGCATCAGAATCGTCGCCAGCGCGAGCGCTTGCCCAAAGTTGATTGCGCCGGGCTGACCGAGGAAACGATAGATCGCCACTGGAATCGTCGGCATCTCCGGACGCGCTACGAGTGCGGTCGCGCCAAACTCGCCCATCGAAACGGTGAACGCAAAGACCGCGCCGACGAGCACCGCGCGCGCGATGATCGGCAAGTCAATCTCGCGCCAGACGCGCGCCGGCGATGCGCCGAGCGCTTGCGCGGCTTGGCGCAGGTGGGGCTGGATGCTGCGGAGAATCGGCAGCACACTCCGCACGACGAACGGAAACGCGACGAGCGTATGCGCGATCGGAACGAGCGCGACACTCGCGCGCAGGTCGCCGAGCGCGAGAATGAAACCGAATCCGAGCGTCACCGCTGATGTGCCGAGGGGAAGCATATATACCGCGTCCAGAACGTGGATGACGGATGGAAACCGGCGGAGGAAAGAGTGTCGGCGATCGGCGCTCGACGGTTGGCGGTCATTGGCGTGCAGCGAGTACGCCGCGATCAGCCCGAGCGCGGTCGCCAGCAGTACGGTCGCCCCAGCGAACAGGAGCGAATGGCGCACCGCGTCAATCGGCGGGACGAAGGTGATCGAGCCACGGCGATTGACGAAGAGTTCGGCGTAATAGCCCAGACCTTCCGCGAACGATGCGACGACGATGGAGACGAGCGGCGTCATCAAAAAGAAAAGCATCGCGACGAGATAGCCCCCTACCCCAATGCGCTCGCCCGCCGATTGCAGGTGGCGCCGCACCACCGCTTGCGGCCGCAAGCGCAGCGGCTGGGCGAGGCGCGCTTGCAGGCGCGTGTACGCGAACATCAACGCGAAGGTGCAGACGAGTTGCAAGAGCGAGAGGGCGGCAGCAGTCGGCAGGTTGAACAGATTGACCGTTTGCCGATAGATTTCGACTTCGAGGGTCGCCAGGCGCGGACCACCGAGAATGAGAACGACGCCGAAGGAGGTAAAGTCGAAGATAAAGACGAGGAGCGCGGCAGCGACGATGGCAGGGGCGAGGAGCGGGAGGGTCACATGCCAGAACGCGCGCGCGCGGCTTGCGCCGAGCACGCGCGCGGCGTTCTCGAACTGCGGATCGAGGTTCGCCCAAAAGCCGCCGACGATGCGCATCACGATTGTGAAATTGTAAAAGGTGTGGGCGAGCAGAATCGCCCACAGCGTATTCAGAATCGCAAGCGGCGGCTTTTCGAGTTGGAAGCATTGCATCAGCGCGAGGTTGACGCTGCCGCGCGGACCCAAGAGCGCGCTGAACGCGGTCGCGACGACGATGGTCGGCATCAAAAAGGGAATCGTCGTCAGCGCGCGCAAAAGGGCAGCGCCGCGAAAATCGTATCGCGCCAAGATGTACGCGGCAGGAAACGCCGCCACCAGCGTCAGCAGCGTCGAGAGCGCGGCTTGGAAGATCGTCCAGCCGAGCACGCGCGCATAGTACGCGTCGGTGAACAATTCCCACACCCCGCGCGCCGATTCGCCAGCGAAACTGATTCGTAGGATCGCGGCGAGCGGATAGAAATAGAACGCGGCGAGAAAGGCAAGCGGAAGGATGAAGAGCGCATTGGCGAGTTTCATAGGTGGCTCGTTGGATAGTTGGCTGTCAACAAACCAACCAACTATCCAACTATCGAACTAACGCAACACGGTTTCCGTCCACGCCTTGATCCACGCGTCGCGATGCGCATCAATGTCCGCCGCGGAGACGACCGCCGGCTTTTTGGGCGTTTCCGCGAATTTGAAGAAATCGGGCAACTTGGTACTCGGCATCACCGGAAAGACAAACATCTGCGTCGGGACATCCTCTTGGAATTTCGTCGAGAGCATAAACTCGACGAATTTCTTCGCGGCTGCCGCGTTCTTCGCCCCTTTGAGCACGCCGACGAATTCGATTTGCCGGAAGCACGCGCCATCGCCGAGCACATTGCCGGTCGGCGGCTCGGTGAGTTTGCCCTCGGAGAAGAACACTTCAGCCGCCGGACTCGTCGCGTAACTGACGACGATGGGACGGTCGCCGCCCTTGCCGCCCCACGACGACTTGGCATAGTACGCGTCCTCCCACCCCTCCGTCACGAGGAGATCGTTGGCACGCAGCGCTTTCCAGAAATCGAGATACTTGTCTTTGCCGAAATGTCCGATGGTCGCGAGCAAGAAGGCGAGACCCGGCGACGAGGTCGCCGGATTTTCGACGACGACGAGTCCCTTGTACGCCGGCTTGGTCAGATCGTCGAGTGTTTGCGGCGGCTCGATGCCTTTCTTCTGAAAGTACGCGCGATCGTAATTCAAACACACGTCGCCGTAATCCACCGGCGTCAGACGAAAGTCGGGATCGAGCGCGAACGCGGCGGGAATCTGACTCGCGCTTGCCGGTTTGTACGCTTCGAAGAGATCGGCTTGGAGCGCGCGCGAGAGGAAGGTGTTATCCACGCCAAAGAACACATCGGCGAGCGGATTGCCCTTGGCAAGAATCGCCTTGTTCAGCGCGGTGCCGGCATCGCCCGATTTCAGAATCTTCAACTTGACATTGTTGACCGTCTCGAATTCCTTGATGACGCTTTCGCTCGCGGCGAAGGAATCGTGCGACATCAGGACGAGTTCGCCCGGCGGCGGGACGGTAGGGCGCGGACCCGCGGTCGGCGCGGTGATGGGCGTCGCTGTGGGCGCGGGCGTTGGGGTGGCTGCCGCGCACCCAGCGAGGACGAACACGAGCACGAGCAGCGCTAAGAGAAACAGATTGGACTTGGACATTTGAACCTCCTGAAGACGCGACGGCCGACGGCCGGCGGACGACCGCCGATCGCCGCTCTGGAAAAAGTGAAAACCGCCCTGACGAAGGGGGCGGCTCGATTCTGCTGGCGTCCCTGCGCTGGCATTACCCAGATCAGGTTCAACGGGTCGAGGACATTGGTCCTCCTCTCAGCCCGACTCGAATCGAGCTCCCCCAGGGCTATTCGATTTTGCGGCAATAGTTTAGCACGATTGGACGCAGCAGTCAAACGCGCCCATGTCAACCGGTCAACCCTCTGCCGCCGCGAACAAATGCACCACCAGCAACAACCCGCGCGCGAACGCAATCTCCGCGCACTCTGCCACCAACACGTTGCTCACCCCGCGCGCCGCGCCGAGAGAGAGCGTCTCATTGCGCAGAGGGTAACGCAATCCCGTCGTGACGATGCCTTCGACGCGCTCGGTCAGCGGGATGAGGGAGACGGTATCGCCGACGCGCCCGCGGACTGCCACGCGCTCCCACACCAGCCACGCGTCATAGTCCGCGCCGGCGATGCGCGCGGGGACGCGCGCTCTCGCCGTCTTGACGAGCAACAGCACATTCGCAAGGGTCTGATCCAAGCGCCCTCCGAGCGTGCCGAGCAGGGTGATTTCGGTTGCGCCGCGCGCGAGCGCTAAATCGAGCGCGAGTTCGAGGTCGGTTTCGTCTTTGTCGCGCGGGTGCGGGAGGATGCGCGCGCGGGCGCGTTCGCACCACGCGCGCGTCGCGTCGTCGAGCGAATCGAGATCGCCGATGACCACGTGGGGCGGGAGCGCGAGCAAGGCACGCGCACGCACCGCGCCGCCGTTCGCGGCGACGCGTAAATCGCCCGCCCGCCAGATTTCACGCAGGCGCGGATGGTCTTCCAATTCGCCATTAGCGACAATGACCGTATGCACGCCGTGAGTGTAACACGATTTGGCAATCCGGGCAATGTGTGCTAGAATGTTGCTGCGCTGGGAGATGGTGCAATGGTAGCACGACTGACTCTGGATCAGTTAATCGTGGTTCGAATCCACGTCTCCCAGTTTTTGCGTTTCCCGTCTCTGCCCAACATCCCCCCAAAGGTTCGCTCCCAAAATCTGGCTCATCGCTTGGGCTCATTGACACGTTGACTCATCGGAGGCACCGATGCCCG
>DYLA01000187.1 GCA_020722265.1 Anaerolinea sp. | reverse complement strand
GCCAAGCGTACACGCGCGCGGGCAGAAACACCTGCGCGATCATCTTGGGATACGCGACGAATGGGTTTTGCCTCACGCGACGCTTTTCGATCTCCATAATCGGCGCGGTCGCGGTGATGCCGCGCATCTGCACGCGCGGAAAAACCGCGCCGAGCACGCGCGCCAAACCGCGTGCGTCGTACTCGCGCAGGTGAAAGCGATTCTAGGGTCTCTGAAACGGCAGCAGGCGCAGCGCGCGATTCGGCGTCGAGAAAATCACCGCACTCATCGCCGCGCTCACGCGTCGAATTTCTTCGAGATACGTGCGCACATTCGGAATGTGCTCGATCACTTCGAACGAAAGGATCGCCTCGAAACTTTCCGCGCGAAATGGCAGATGCTGCGCGTCACACACGACGAACGCGAGATTCTCGCGCGCGTATTTTCGCCGCGCGTGCGCGACGGCATCGCGCGCATAGTCCGCCGCGACGACAAAGCGCGCCGCGCGCGCGAGCGTGTCGCTGCCGTACCCTTCACCGCAGCCGAGGTCCAGAACGCGTTTTTGCGCGACGTAGCTCGTCGCAAATGTGTACAGCGCGACCTGCTTCAAATAGACAAGATGATCCTCCAGCGTCTGCGCCACGTGCGCTGGCAGCGCGCGCTCTTTGGTGTCTAGCAGATTCATCCCTTCGCCTCCGCGACGAGCGCGCCTCTGCCGACCGCTCGCCCGCGCCATTTGTCGCGCGCGTAGAAAACGAGAACGACGACGAACAAAACGTAGGAGAGCAGAATCATCTGGGGCGATCCGTACACGCCGACAATCGCGCGCAAATCCGGCAAGCCGTAACGCGTAAAGCCGGTGCGCGTCGAGAGCGCGTACACTGCCGCGACCCACGCGCTCAAGCCCCACACCGCGACGAGCCGCGCCCCGCGCGACCAATCCACGATCAGCAAGAGACCGAGCGTCGCGATAGCCAGATGCACCGGGTCCATATCCGGCGTCCACAAAATTCCCGCAGCCGTGGAAAGCGCAATCGTTTCGAAAATGTCAATGCGCTTGAACCAGAGCAGCGCATAGATCACCCCCAGCGACACGATGAGCGCAATCGTCAACAGCATTTTGTCGTACAACCCCGCCGCGTTCAAGAGCGCGGCAGGCGCGATGTGCATCGGAGAATGGATGCGGCTGGCGCGGAAGGTGTACACGTAGAGCCACGCCGGAATCCAGGGCAAATGCGTCAGCGCGACGACTAGACCAAAAAGCGCGCCGTGCTTGACGAACTCGCGTCCGTCGCGCGAGACGAAAAGCAACAGCGGCAACACATAAAACACGCTCAGCCATTTGAACGCGGCGAGCAAAGCCGCGAGGACGACCAACAGCATCGAACTTGGTAACCTGAAACGCGAAACCCGAAACGCGATGCGTGGTGCGCGGTGCGCGAGCAGGTAGAAAATCAGGAACGTGAGTGTCAGCAAAATCGTCTTGTCTTGCGGCACCAGCACGAGGTTGTAAATCGTCAAGGGTCCCAGCGCGTAGAAAATCTGATACGGCAAACGCAACCGCGAACGTCCGAGCAACGCGCCCAGCAGCACGATGTTGAGCGCGTCGAAGAGCGCAAACAGGACTTGAATCGCGCGCGGATCATTCCACACCGCCACCGTTGCCACAAAGATGGTGAGTTCGAGCGGCGCGATGTCCGCGCGAAATTCGCCGGACTGTCCGTTCGCCCAGAGCGCGTACGGGTTCTCGCCGCGCAGCGCGGCTTGCGCGGGCCAATAGTAATTCCTCAAGTCCGCTTTGTTCGTAAAGAATTCGACCTTCGATGCGAGCGGTCCGGGAAAAATCAAAAACAGTCGCAGCGCCAAGCCGAGCGCGACGAGAATAAGCGTCTGCCGACCCATCGTCCACCGTTCACTGTTCACTGACCACTGTCCACTGTCCACTACACCTTTCGCAGCACCGCTTTGACACCGCCCGCCGCGATCTCCTGCGCGAGGGGGACGAACACCCAAGGCGTGATCGCGCACAGCAAGAGAAAGAGTGCGAACGTGCCTAGGGTGAACTCACGGCGTGCCCGCGCGAAAACGCTGCACACTTTCTGCCAGCGCGGCGCATGGCGCAGCGCGGCGACCAAGCCGCCAATCAATCTCATTCCTGGATGGGTGAGAAATGGGCGCACCCGCAGATAAGCAAACACAAAACCGGCTCGCCGCGCGATGCGCTTGAAACGAAAGACCGTCAAGCCGTTCAGAGTGCAGTACACATCGAACGCATCACGCGGCGACAGGATTCCTTTTTTCTGTTTGATCGAAAGCAAACGCTGCGCGACGACGCGGCGCGGCAGCAAATGAAACCAGGGAATCATCACATAATCGTCAAGGTGTCCGGAGAGTGGTCCATAGTACGGTGGAAAGACGACGAACACGATGCCGCCGCGTCTCAACACGCGCGCACACTCGCGCAGCAGCGCCAGCGGATCGCCGACATGCTCGATCACGCTGTCGAGCAAGACCGCGTCGAAGGAAGCGTTCGCGAAGGGCAAACGCACGCCATCGCCCGCGAGGAATTGAAGCGTCACGCTGTGTGCGCGCGCCGCCTCTGCGCCGCGTTCGAGCGCGGCAGCATCCACGTCGAGCGAAACGACGCGCATTCCAGCGCGCGCGTAGGCGATGCCCTTGCCTCCGTGTCCTGCGCCAACTTCGAGCACGCGCGCGTTCTGGGCATCGAAGAACTGCGCCAAGAACGGAATCGCGCGGCGCGCCTCGCGCATCTGATACTCGATATAAGCATCGTAGGAATTCAACCGCGCGTCAAGCGCGTCCGCATATTCTGCGTCAATGACCGATTCGATATTCATACCATATCGAAAATCCTAAACCGCAAATTCCCGATAGACCCGCTCCATCCCATCCACCATCGCCTCGATGCTAAAGCGCGCCAGCATCTTCTCTCTCGCACGCGCGCCCATCGCGCGCGCCCATTCCGCGTCTCCGAGCACGCGCAGGATCGCGCCCAGCAGCGCCTCGTTGTCGCCGCGCCGGATGAGGATGCCGTCGCGCGCGGCGGCATCAATCAGCGTCGCGTTCGCGCCGACATCGGAGGCGATGACCGGCTTGGCGCACGCCATCGCTTCGGCAATCGTCAGGTCGTAGCCATCGGTGCGCAGAGTCGGATCAACGAAGAGATCGCACAGATGAAAATAGCGCGCGCACTCGACGAGCGATTGCGTACCGACAAAGCGCGTGTGCGACGCGACGCCCAGATCGCGCGCCAGATTTTCGAGCGCGGCACGATAATCGCCATCGCCGACGATGACGAGCGATGCCGGGAATTTTTCACGCACGCGCGGCAGCACGGCAATGGCGTTCTGCACCCCCTTGTCCTTCTGCAAGCGCGCCAGCGCGAGGATGATCTTGTCATTCGCAGGAATCTTCAATTCCTCGCGCAGCGACTCGAGAGATTGGGGATTAGTGACCGGCGAGAAGAGGCGCGTGTCAATCCCGTTGTACACCTTGCGAATTTGCGCGTCGGGCAGACGATAGTATTTCCTGTACTTGGCGACGTCCGCGTCGCTTGTCGCGATCACGACATCCGAGCCGCGAATGAACCACAGATCGCGCGAGGCGTAATTCCAAAGCATCTGCACGGCGACAGCCGCAAAGCGCGCCAGGCCCAGCGGATTGGTCAGCGCAAAATCTGTGTGCCACGACGTGGTCACCACGTCAAAGTGCGTGCCATGCAGTGAGGTGACCAGCGGCAGGCGATACTTGCGCGGCAACCGCTTTTTGTACACGCCATACGCACCGATGCTCTGGCTGTGCAGAACATCAAACCGTTTGTCCGCGTGCAGTTGCTCGAATTTCCTCGCCGACAGATTCCAAAACGCGGCGGAGTATCGCCCGACGGCTGTGCCTCGCAGAAAATAAATTTCCACGCCATCCACAATTTCAAATTCAACGCCATCGGCACGCGCGGTGGTGATGACGCTGATGGCGTGCCCTTGGCGCGCCAGTCCTGCGCTCAGCGTTTGAACGTGATCCTGCATCCCGCCCGCCGCGTGCGCGGGCATGATGCGCGAGAACATACAGACGGCCAGTCCCTTTGGGCTTCGCATCAGTCTCTCTGGATGAACATTTGTGCGCGCCGCTGTGCCGGCGCGATGAATTGCATCGCCGTCCGCACAAGCATCTGTGCTTCAGACATTCGCAGCGCGAGCGCGATCACAAAATAGACCAGTCCCGCAACGCCGGCAAACGCCAAACTGATCAGACGATCCACCAACTCGGTCGTGCCGATTCGCAGCGCGGCAGACATTCCCCACGCGCCGAACACAGTCACCAGCGCCAGCGCCGCGCACCGCGCGAGGAAACCGAAGAGCGAAAGGACATCGAATCCCGCGACGCGGCGCGCCAAGAGAATCAGCAGCAAAAGTGCCGAGAGGATCGCAGTGAGCGCGACCGAGAGCGCGATGCCGGCGTGCGCGAGATGTGGAATCAAGAGCACATTGAGCGCGATGTGCGCGACAATCGCGAGGACGCCAATCCCAAGCGGCGTGCGCCCATCGGAGAGCGCGTAGAAGGCGCGCTGCAAAACGTACAACGCGCCGACAGCGATCAGTCCAACCGCGTACATCGCGAGCGCCTGCGCGGTCATTCCGACCGCGCCCGCGTCGAAACGCCCGCGTCCCAGGATGACGCCGACCACCGGGATCGGAAACGCCATCAGCAAGAACGTCAGCGGCATCAAAATGAAAATCAGCATCCGCAGCGACAGCGTCACAGTGCGCGCGGTGTTTTCCAGATCGTTCGTCGCGGCGAGGCGGCTCAAACTCGGAAAGACCGCGATGCCCAGACTCGTGCCGAGCATATAGAACGTGCCGAGCAGCGTGTCCGCGTATTGCAGCGCGCTGATGCTCCCCGTCGGCAGTGCGGAGGCCATCATCTTGTCAACAATCAAATTGACCTGCGCGACCATCGTCAGCATCACAATCGGCAAAAACGCGATGCCGACTTGACGAAAGGCAGGATGGCGCAAATCGAGCGCGAGCGTCCAGTGCGCGCCTTCCCTGCGCAGTTCGGGAATCTGCACCAGCAACTGAAACAGCGTGCCGATCAGGAAACCCAGCGCGATGGAGTAGATGCCGATGTGCGGCGACAGAAGCAGCACCGTTCCAATAATGCCGGTATTCAGCGCGAGAAAAATCAACGCCGGTCCCACAAAGCGATCCAGCGCGTTGAGCGTCGCCATCACCATATTGAGCAGCGCGCTCAACACCAGCGTGGGCATAATGATCGCCAAGAGCGACGCGGCAAGCGCTTGCGACGAGAGGGACAAACCCGGTCCCAGCGCCGCGACCATCGGCGCGGCAAAAAGAATTCCCAGGATCGTCAGCGCGCTGGCGAGCAACAAAATGAAATTTGTGATCATGCTGGCAACGCGCCAGAACTCGCCACGCTGCCCCGAGGTGAGATAGCGCGCGAAGGTCGGCATCACCGCCGCGATGATCGTGCTGCCGGCGATGAGATTGTCAATGATCGCGGGAACGAGATAGACGAGAAAGTACGCGTCGAGTTCAGCCGAGAGACCAAAGCGCGCGCTGACCACGAGTTCACGCGCCAATCCGCTCACGCGTCCGAGCGCGACGCCGACCGCCGTGATCGTCGCGAACGACAACACGCGCCCGATAGGCGCGGATTTCTCCGCCTCGCCGGGAGCATCCCGACGCGCCACCGGCAAATCGTCAATCACCCGAAAACTCCCTCGCCGGCATCGCGCGGGCAACTTGAGATCATTCCCATCAAAAC
>DYLA01000186.1 GCA_020722265.1 Anaerolinea sp. | reverse complement strand
GATTCTCGACATCGCGCGGGGCGAGATTGAAGCGTGGTTCTCTTGCCGAAGGCGGCGGTGTCGCGATCGAAACGCGTGGTGGTAGATTCATTGGTTGCTCCTGCTGAAAGGATTGGGAGCATTCTACCACAGTTTTGAGCGTGAAGTAACGTTGTAGTATTAAGACGTACGGCGACATTATCCGGCGGCATCGGGACGAGCATGCGGTGGATTGGTTGACCGGCGCTTTGGAAATGTTGCAACAAACCGGTGATATCCAACTCGTCCTGCAACGCTTCCTGCGCTTGGAGCCCCAGCCCGCCTAGTCACCGTCGGTCTGCCGGGCGCAAATCCCCGGGCTGAAACGATCACGCAGCCTGGTTCGTTTTGCGCGCCCAGCATCAGCCACGCAAGGGCTGAATTTTCTCTATGTGCAATCAGTTTTCGCCAATGTCCAGTTACTGGATCGAAGTTAGATGTCTCTCTACAACACCGAATGGTGGGCGCTGCTTGCAGAACCCGAATAGGAAACTGCTTTTCTATTGACCCCCGCTCACTATGTCCAAACCCTTTCGTCCTTCCGCCTTCACCCTTCATCCTGTGATGCCCTATGCCCATTGACCCCGAACGCCAACGCCAAGCCAAAGAGTAC
Source organism: Anaerolinea sp. (assembly GCA_020722265.1). Lineage (GTDB taxonomy): Bacteria > Chloroflexota > Anaerolineae > UBA4142 > UBA4142 > DYLA01. The sequence continues at coordinate 5,201 of DYLA01000186.1, read as the reverse complement.
GCGCGGATTCGCCATCGCCTGTTCGCGCTCGACCTTGCGCTGACCGCGTTCGCGCTCGTCGTCGTACTCGCGCTCGGGCTGAACGTGTGGCTCAAACAAAGCGTGCTTGCCCTCGCACGTGATGTGTGGCTCGCCACATTCCTTTACTTTGCCGCCGCGTTCATCGCTTACGGCGCGCTCTTCTTTCCCCTCTCGTACTACAGCGGCTTTGTCCTCCCGCACCGCTACGGCTTGTCCACGCAGACGCGACGCGCGTGGCTGATGGATGTGGCGAAGGAAGGCGTACTCGCGCTCGCGCTCGGCGGATTGGTGATCGAGGTGATCTACGCGCTATTGCGCGACGCGCCATCTCTCCCCTCGCTGGCGGGAGGAGTCGGAGAGGGGTCGTCGTGGTGGTTGTGGGCGAGCGCGTTCGTGATTCTGTTCGATATCGCACTGGCGAATCTTGCCCCCATCCTCATCTTGCCCCTCTTTTACAAATTCGAACCGCTGGCGGATGCGGAACTGGTGCGGCGACTGACCGCGCTTGCCGAACGCGCGCGTACGCGCGTGCGCGGCGTTTACACGATGAGACTCTCGGCAAAGACGACGGCGGCGAATGCCGCGCTGATGGGCTTGGGCAACACGCGCCGCATCGTTTTGGGCGACACGCTCTACGAAAACTACACGCCCGACGAAATCGAAACGATCCTCGCGCACGAACTCGGACACCACGTTCATCGCGACATCGCTTGGTCGCTTGTGGTCGAAACTGCGCTCACGCTCGTCGGCTTTTTCGTCGCCGATGTGTTCTTGAGATGGAGCGTCGCCCAACTTGGTTACGAAAGTATCGCCGACCTTGCCGCGTTTCCGTTGATGGGACTCGCGATTGGTGTGTTCGGATTTATTACGATGCCGCTCGGCAACGCGTACTCGCGCTGGCGTGAGCGGCTAGCGGACGATTACGCCCTGCGCGCGACGCGCAACGCCCCGGCTTTCATCGGCGCGATGGAAAAATTGGCGAACCAGAATCTGGGAGAACTAGAGCCCGAACGCTGGGTCGAAATCTTGCTGTACGACCATCCACCGCTTGGCAAGCGCATCCGACGCGGCGAAGAGTTCGCGGCAAAGTAGGCCGCGTCGTCAAGCCCCTCACCCTGCCCCCGAGCGCGAACGCGTTGACAAATTCGCGCCGCCGTGATAATCTACGAGCGTGACCACGCGAACGATAGCGCGCCAAGAAATCAAGATCGGCGAAGGGCTTGCTACGGCGCTCCTGCTCCTCTTGCTCCTGACCAGCGTGACCGGCTCGATCATCGCGGCGAACTATGCGGATGGACTCGGCATCTTGAGCTGGACGGTGCTACTCGGTCTGGGATTTGGGATTGCGGCTGCCAAACTCCCTCTCCCCGGACGCTTCGCGCATCCGACGATGCTCGCTCTGGGCGTGATCGTAGTTGCGCTCTCGGCAAGTACTCTGTTTTCCTCCGCGCTCACCCTCGGCGAAAAATTATTCATTCTGCAAGATCACACGTTGACTTGGGCGCGACAGGTGCTGGCGGGGGGCGAGAGCAGCGACAACCTCATCTTTGTCTTGCAACTCGCCTTTCTCGGTTGGCTGCTGGGCTATGGTGCGGCGTGGTTTGTGTACCGCCGGCATCAGGTCTGGGGTGCGATTTTGCCGACCGGCAGTGCGCTGTTGTTGAATATGTTCTACGCTGCTCCGCAGAGCGGTTTCTATTTTGCGGTCTTTATCTTCAGCGCGCTCTTGCTCCTCGTTCGCCTGAATTTGCACACTCTCGAAAACTGGTGGCATCGCGCCGCCATCGGCTACAGTTCCGATATCACCTTCGATTTCTTGTGGTACGGCTCGCTGTTTGTCCTCCTGTTGATGTTTCTGGCGTGGCTCGTGCCTGCCAGTCCGCCGGGGCCCGCGTGGTTCTCCGCGCTCGAACCGCTTCAGGAACCCTGGCAACAACTCGAAGACCAGTTCAATCGAATGTTCGGCGCGCTGCGCGCCGCCGCGCGTCCCGCGCCGACCGCGTTCTTCGGCACGACGCTCGCGATGGGCGGACCGGTCAACCTCGGCACGCGCCCGGTGATGGACATCCAGGCCGACACGGGACGCTACTGGCGCGCGGCGGTGTACGACAAGTACGCCGGCATCGGCTGGCTCAACACGCATCTCGACGCGGCGAATCTCGCGGCAGACGACGCGCGCCTTCAGGACCCGTACGCTATCGCGCGCATCGAAGTCACGCAAACGATCAAACTCTACCTGTCCAATCAAAACGTCCTCTACGCCCAAGCGCAGCCCGTCCGTTTCAATCTTCCCATCGAATTGCGCTATGCGCGTCCGTCCGCGTCCACCGGCACGAATCCAACGTACGATCTCGCCCTCGTGCGCGCGCGTCGCCCTCTGCGCGACGGCGAAACCTACGTCGCGGTCTCCGCCATCAGCACCGCCGACGAAGACCGCCTGCGCCGCGACCATACCCAGTATTCCGATTGGATTCTCACGCAGTACTTGCAATTGCCGGACGATGTGCCCGAACGCGTGCGCGCGCTCGCCCAGCAAATCACCGCGCCGCACGAAAACGTGTACGACAAAGCCTCGGCCATCGAACAGTACTTGCGCGCGAATTTCAAATACAACGAGCAAATCAATCCGCCGCCACCCGGACGCGATGGCGTGGACTATTTTCTCTTCGAACGACGCGAGGGATACTGCAACTATTTCGCTTCGGCGATGGTCGTGCTGGCGCGCGCCGTGGCAATTCCCGCGCGCGTCGCGTCCGGCTATTCGCTCGGCGAATATTCCGACGGTACGTTCCACGTCCTCGAATCGAACGCGCACTCTTGGGTGGAAGTCTATTTCCCCACCTACGGCTGGATCGAGTTCGAGCCGACGCCCAGTCAGCCGAGCATCGAACGTCCGAAAAAGCCGGAGCCGTTGCCTGCCAATCCCGCTGGGGAGGATTCGGCAGAGGAGGCGCGACGACGCCGGCAGCACGAAAAAGACCTGGAGGAACTCGAGAACTTGAAGCCGGGCGGGTTGCCGATGAATCGCTTTGCGCTGGACACTCCGCTGTGGCTGGCGGTGGGCGGCAGCGTGCTGGGAATCGCGTTGACGAGCCTCGCCGGCATCGCGCTGTACCGACGACGGCAGCGCCTGGCGCGCCTCGCGCCCGCCGCGCGCGTGTACGAGCAGATGGTCGAACGCGCCGGCTGGCTGGGCGTCCGCGCGCGCGACGACGCGACTCCTTTCGAGCGCGCCCGCGCGATTGGCGCCGCGCTTCCAGACGCGCAAGACGATACCGCGCGCGTCGCCGCGCTGTACGTCGCCGAGCGCTTCGGGGCGCGGCAAGCGAACGCGGACGAAATCGCCGCGCTCGCGCGCACGTGGGAGCGCTGGCGCGCGGCGTGGTGGCGCGGACTGGGCGCGCGCCTAATCGCGCGCCTCGTGGCTGTGTACCGCGCGCGGGCGGGCTGGGTGCGCCGTGTGCAAAGCCGGCTCGAACACATCCGCGCGGAATGAGCGCGCGTCCGGCACATCGGCAATCGTAAATCTGAAATCTAAAATGGAGTTTGCATGGCAGACCACGTTTACATCCAAAACATCGCCCAGTACGTCGGCAAAGAAATTACGATGAAAGGCTGGCTCGCGGACAAGACCGATAAAGGCAAGTTGCAGTTTCTCAAATTCCGCGATGGCACCGGTTTTATCCAAGCGGTCGTCTTTCAAAAAGACGTTTCGCCCGAAGCGTTCGAGGCGACGAAAAAGTTGACGCAAGAATCGTCCATCGTGCTCACGGGCGTGCCGCGTGCCGAGCCGCGCGCGCCAGGCGGGTTCGAGTTGTCGGTGAAGGATTTGCAAGTCGTCCACCTCGCGAATGATTATCCCATCACGCCGAAAGAACACGGCGTCGAATTCTTGATGGCGCATCGCCATTTGTGGTTGCGTTCGCCGCGCCAACACGCGATTCTGCGCGTGCGCGCCCACATCATCAAAGCGATTCGCGATTGGCTCGACGATCACGGCTTTTTGCTCGTGGACACGCCGATCCTCACGCCCGCCGCCTGCGAAGGGACGACGACGCTTTTCGCGACCGATTATTTCGGCGTGCCCGCGTATCTCACGCAGAGTGGACAACTGTACAACGAAGCGGACGCGATGGCGTTTGGCAAAGTGTACTGTTTCGGTCCGACGTTTCGCGCGGAAAAATCGAAAACGCGCCGCCACCTCACCGAATTTTGGATGGTGGAACCCGAATGGGCGTACGGCACGCTCGACGATTATATGCACGTCGGCGAAGAGTTGGTGTCGTACGTCGTGCAGACGATCTTGCGCGAGCGCGCGACGGAATTGAAAACCCTAGAACGCGACACCAGTCCACTCGAAAAAATAACGCCGCCGTTTCCCAAAATCTCGTACACTCAAGCGGTCGAGTTGATCCAGAAAAACGGTTTCCCCGATTTCAAGTGGGGCGATGATTTCGGCGCGCCGCACGAAACGATCATCAGCGCGCAATTCGACAAGCCGGTGTTCGTCCATCGCTATCCGACGGAGATCAAGGCGTTTTATATGGCACCCGATCCGAACGATCCGAAAGTCGTACTCGGCGCAGACTTGCTCGCGCCCGAAGGGTACGGCGAAATCATCGGCGGTGGCGAACGCTCCGCCGATCTCGCGTATCTCGAAGCGCAAATCGAAAAACACAAACTGCCGCGCGAGGCGTACGAATGGTATCTCGATTTGCGGCGGTATGGCAGTGTGCCGCACTGCGGCTTTGGACTCGGCATCGAGCGGACGGTCGCGTGGATTTGCAAACTGGATCACGTGCGCGAGACGATTCCGTTCGCGCGGATGTTGGAAAAGATCTATCCGTGAGCAGTGGACGGTGTCCAGTGTTCAGACTGATCGCTGATGACTGGAGGTAAGTTGTTGCTGCTCGCGCCGCGTGCAACTGCCCGACTCCTCGATACCTCTCCGGGTTAATATGACTCGATTCGGGTTCTTGACGCGACCGCTTGACCGTGTTATACTGTCCGCGCGAGGACAGAAAAACGCTATTTGTCTCAAATCTGTCACTGAGAGGACAACAGTGTGAACGCCGATGCTCATTTCCAGAAGGCGCGCGAACTTGAGGTAACACTACATTCAATCATGGAGACGTCAAAACTGGTGCACTTGATGCCCCGCAGGGCGGGGGGCTTGGGGG
>DYLA01000185.1 GCA_020722265.1 Anaerolinea sp. | reverse complement strand
GTCAGGGGGCAAAGCCCCCTGAACCCCCATGTCTACGATTTACTGTGGTGCTACCCTATTAGTGTACGCTATGTTATCATCGCCGATTATTCTTGCCTCCACTTCTCCACGCCGCCGCGAATTGGTCGCACTGTTCGATCGGCCCTTCCAATTCGTCTCCGCCGACGTGGACGAAGCGCCGCGCCCAAACGAAGCCCCTGCCGATTTGGTGCGTCGGCTGAGCCGCCGCAAAGCCGAGATGGGCGCGCGCCTCGTCGCGCCCACGCGCGCGCCGGTCATCGGTGCAGACTCGATCGTCTGCCTCGATGGCGCGATGCTCGGCAAGCCCGCCGACGCCGACGACGCGACGCGGCTCTTGCGCCGCTTGCGCGGACGCGCGCACGTCGTCTACTCCGGCGTCACCGTCGTGGAAGGTGCGCGTGTCGAGACGCGCTTGGCAATGACGACCGTGTGGATGCGCGAGTTCTCCGACGCCGAAATGGCTGCCTACGTCGCGACCGGCGATCCGCTCGACAAAGCCGGCGCCTACGCGATTCAGCATGGTGGCTTTCGTCCGGTAGCACGCATCGAGGGCTGCCAAGCGAACGTCATGGGGTTGCCACTGTGCCATGTGTATCTCGCGCTGCGCGCGTTAGGCATCGCCGTGAACGCGCCCGATCGTGCGTGTCAGACGCATCTAGGAATCGTCTGCACGGTCGCGCGCAAGTTCGGGCTGTAGACCCTTGACCCTCTGCTATGATGGACATTCTGGCTGGACTCAACCCCTCTCAACGCGAAGCGGTAAAAATCACCGCAGGTCCCATCCTCGTCCTCGCGGGACCCGGCAGCGGCAAAACGCGTGTGCTGACACACCGGGTCGCTTTTCTATTGAGCGAACGTCGCATCTCGCCCTTCAACATCCTCGCCGTCACGTTCACGAACAAAGCCGCGCGCGAGATGCGCACGCGGTTGATCCAACTCGTCGGCGAGGCGCACGCGCGCGATCTGACGATTGGCACGTTCCACGCCACTTGTGCGCGCTTTCTCCGTCGCGACGGCGAGCGCGTGGGGCTGGGGCGCGGCTTTGTCATTTACGACGAGGACGACCAACTGACGCTGATCAAACAAGTCCTCAAGGAACTGAACCTCGCCGACAAAGTCTATCGCCCCGGCGCGGTCCTCGGTGCGATCAGCAAAGCCAAGAACGAACTCATCGGACCGAAGGAGTACGTCCCGCCCTCGTACTGGCACGAAGCGGTCCAACGCGCCTATCGGCGCTATCAACAACTCCTCGCCGAGAACAACGCGGTGGATTTCGATGACCTCTTGATGGCGACGGTGCGGCTCTTGCGCGAAAATCCGGACGTGCGGGAACGCTATCAGGATCGCTACACCTACCTGCACGTGGACGAGTTTCAGGACACGAACATCGCGCAGTACACGTTGATGAAACTGCTCGCCGACAAGTATCGAAACTTGTTTTGCGTGGGGGACGAGGATCAGAGTATCTACGGCTGGCGGGGCGCGGACTATCGCAACGTGCTGCGCTTTAGCAAGGACTTTCCGGACGCGCAGGTCAAACTCCTCGAACAGAACTATCGCTCGACCCAGACGATTCTGGACGTCGCGCAAGCGATCATCCGCAAGAACAAGTCGCGGCATGCCAAGACCCTGTGGACGGAAAACGCGGCGGGCATCCCCATCACCATCCACGCCGCGTACGATCAGGACGACGAAGCGCAGTTCGTCGTGGACGAAATCGCGCGGCTGAACCGACGCGGCCTCCGGGGGCGCGACATCGCCGTGTTCTACCGCACGAATGCCCAATCGCGTGCCCTCGAAGACGCGTTCGTGCGCCGCGGGATGCCCTACCAACTCATCGGCTCGCTGCGATTCTACCAACGCCGCGAAGTCAAAGACCTGCTGGCGTACCTGCGCCTCGTTCACAATCCGCACGACAGCGTCTCGTTCCACCGCGTCATCAACGTCCCGGCGCGCGGCATCGGCAAAAGTACGCTGGAGTATCTGGCGCACTGGACGGAGAAACTGCGCGTCTCGCCGTACGTGGTATTGCAAAGGCTCACGCCGGCGGCTGACCCTGCGCCGTTGCCAGCGGACGCGTTCGACGCGCGGGCGCGCAAGTCGCTCCTCGCTTTCCTGGCTCTGCTCGACGAATTGATCGCCGCGCGCGCGGAAATGAAACTGACCGAACTGCTCGACCGCATCGTGGACAAGACCGCGTACAAGGATTACATTGACGACGGCACGTCCGAAGGGGCAGATCGGTGGGACAACGTCGTCGAGTTGCGGAAAGCGACGCGGCGGTTCGCCGAGGGAACGGCGGAAATCACCCTGCCGACCTTCCTCGAAGAGGTCGCGCTCATCGCCGATATTGACGCCATGCGCGATGACTTGAACGCGCCGACCCTGATGACGCTCCACACGGCCAAGGGACTGGAATTTCGCGCCGTCTTCATCGTCGGAATGGAAGAAGGGTTGTTCCCCCACTCGCGTTCATTCGACAACCCGGCACAGATGGAAGAAGAGCGGCGATTGTGTTACGTCGGCATCACGCGCGCCAAAGAGCACCTGTACCTCGTCCACTGCTTGCGACGTTCGTTCTATGGCAATGCGGATGTGAGCGAGCCCTCGCGCTATCTCGCGGACATCCCGCGCGAGTTGACGGCGGAGGGGTGGCGCGGTGGCGGGAGGCAGGAAGCAGCCGGCAGGAGGCAGGAAGCAGGCGGCGGGAAGCAAGAAGCAGGTGGCGGGAAGCAAGAAGCAGGTGGCGGGAGGCAGGAAGCAGGCGGCAGGAAGCAAGAAGCAGGCGGCAGGAGGCAGTCTGCCTTCCGCGTCGGCGACAAGGTACATCACACCACCTTCGGCGATGGAGTGGTTATTTCGAGCCAACCGCATGGAGACGACGAGGAAGTTCAGGTCGCGTTCGTTGGCGTTGGAGTCAAGCGCTTGTTCGCACATCTGGCTCGACTGAAGAAAAAGTAGATGCAGCGATGTCGCGTCACGTAAGGAATTTTGGGATTATCAGTGCGTTGGTGGGCGTGCTGCTCATCGCGCTATTTGCCATCGTCGCCATCGTCGTCTCTGCCGGCTTGGCGCAAGTCGAGGATGAGGAGACGCGTCAGGATGTTCGCCGCGTCCTCAATCTCCTCTCGGCCCAAGTGGCCGATCTGGTGACATTGACCGGCGACTATGCCGGGTGGGACGACACGTACGCGTTCATCGAAGACCGCAACGAGCCGTACATCCAGTCCAATCTGGTGGCTGGCACCTTCACCAAACTGCGCCTCAACGCGATGCTCTTCGTGCATTCGTCCGGGCGCATCGTCTACGCCCAAGGGTACGATTGGCAAGCCGAACAGCCCATCCCCGTCCCCGCCAGTCTCCAGAACCAGATCTTCCCGGGCAGTCGGTTGCTGCTCCACGCCGATACCGAAAGTCAATTCGGCGGGATTTTGCTCCTCCCCGAAGGTGCGCTGCTCATCGCCTCCCGTCCGATTCTGACGAGCGAATATCGGGGACCGATTCGTGGGACACTCATCTTTGCGCGCTATCTGGACGCGGCCGAGATGCGGCGGTTGGGCGAACTCACCGCTCTCTCGCTCTCGATGCGACGCTGGGATGAATCCGCGCTCCCCGCCGATTTCCAATCCGCGCGCGCCGCGCTCACGCAAGACGCAACGACTTTTGCGCTGCCGCTGGACGACGAGACGATGGCTGGCTATGCGCGGTTGGACGACATCTATGCCAAGCCCGCGCTGATTCTGCGCGTCGTCAAGCCGCGCCCGATCCACGCGCAAGCCCGCGTCATTCTGCTTTACCTGCTGGGCGCGTTCGCACTCACCGGGCTGGCTTTCGGCGCGCTTGCCTTCCGGTCCTACGAGCGGCTGGAGCGCTCGCACACCGACATCGCCGCACTGCGCCAAGCGCAAGCCGCGCTCCAACGCCGCGACGCGATTCTCCAAGCCGTCAGTTTCGCCGCCGAGCAATTCCTCAAGATGCCCACGTGGGAACCAAACATCCAGAGTGTCCTCGCGCGGCTGGGGCAAGCCGCCGCCGTCAGCCGCGTCTACCTCTTTGAAAATCACCCTGCCGCCAATGGCGCTATCCTGAGCAGCCAACGCTACGAATGGGTCGCGCCCGGCATCACTCCACAAATTGACAGCCCGGAACTCCAGAACTTTGACTGGGTTGAAATGGGGTTCGCACGCTGGGTCGAAACGATGTCGCGCGGCGGTGTCGTCCACGACCACGTTCGCAATCTCCCGGTGGGAGAACGTGCGGTGCTGGACGCACAGAACATCAAATCCATTCTCGGCGTGCCGATCTTTGTGGAACACAGGTGGTGGGGCTTTATCGGCTTTGACGAGTGCCTGAGCGAACGCGAGTGGACCTCGGCGGAGATAGACGCTCTCAAAGCCGCCGCCGACACTCTGGGCGCAGCCATCGAACGCCGACGCGTAGACCAAGAACTGCACGCGCTCATCCGCTATTTCTTCCTCCTCAACGAAATCACCCAAGTCGGTATTGCCACAGCGGATTGGCAGGAGATGCTGCAAACCTTTGTCACGCGCGTCGCCGAGTTACTGCAAGCCGATGGGTGTCTCATCACCCTTTGGGACGAAGCGACCCAGACTCTCCAACAGGGCGCGGCGTATGGCTTGCTCCGCGACGCGGATGCCCCGCTGTCGAACACGCTGGGCATACTCGCCGGCGCCGTGTTAGCCGCTGGGCACGCTGTCCCCATCGAAGACACTCGCCAATCATCCTATCTCGACCCGCGCACCGCTGCCGAGTATCCCTTTCGCTCGCTGCTCGGCTTGCCGTTGATCGTCGGCGAGCGTAAGTTGGGCGCGCTGATGATCGCGTTCGAGCCGTCTCATCATTTTACACTCGAAGAAATCGCGCGCGGCGGGCAAGCCGCCGGGCAGATCGCGCTTGCGCTCGCGCAAAAACGCTTACTCGAACAGACCCAGCAGCGCGCCGCCGAACTCGAAGCCCTCCGTCAAGCGGCGCTCGGACTCACCTCCAGTCTCGACCTGCCGGCGGTACTGGACTCGATCCTCGCCAATGCGATGCGACTTGCTCAGTCGCCGCGCGACGCGCACATCTATCTGTACCAAAACGACCGATTGAGTTTCGGGGCGTCCCTGTGGGCGGATGGACGACAGGGAGAGCAGTGGGCTGAGCCGCGTTCGAACGGCTTGACCTACGCCGTCGCACGGAGCGGTCAAGCCATCGTCGTCCCGGATATGCAAGGGCATCCGCTGTACGCCACTGCCCCCAGCCACTGGAGCGGCGCAATCGTCGGCTTGCCGCTCAAGATGGGAGGGCGCGTCGTCGGCGTGATGAACATCGCCTACGCCCACCCGCGCAACATTCCCAACGCCGAATTGCGCGCGCTGGGTCTCCTGGCCGACCAAGCCGCGATTGCGATTGCGAACGCGCGCCTCTTTGAGGAGACCCAGCGGCGCGCGCTCGAACAGACCATCGTTGGCGAAATCGCCCGCGCCCTCAACGCGACGCTAGATGTGCGGCAGGCGTTCCCCTCACTAGTTCAAGGCATCCGCCGCTTGCTCCCCACGTGCGAGCGCGCCAGTCTCGCGCTCCTCGACGATTCGGGTGAACATTTTGTCATGTTTCTGCTGGATCAGCCGCGCCCGGAACTAGCGGAAGGTGTCCGGCTGCCGCTCGACGCTTCCGCCGCCGCCGCTGATCTTATCGCCTGGCGCGTGCATCTTACCCCCGACCTCGCCGCCGAAATCGATTTCCCCGCCGAACGCGCGCTGTACGACGCGGGTTTCCGTTCGCGCGTCAATATCCCTCTTTCTATCGGCGCGCGCGGCTTGGGCGCGCTCAACCTCGCCAGCCGCAAGGTCGCCGCG
>DYLA01000184.1:4684-5929 GCA_020722265.1 Anaerolinea sp. | reverse complement strand
AGCACGCCGAGTTGGGTGGATCGTTGGGGGTTCGAGGTTCCAAGGCCGACGGTGGGGTGGATTGGGACGCGTACGTGCAGGACTTGGTGGCGCGCGTGAACAGGCATCCGCGCATCACGGTTCATCGTGAGACGAAACTCGTCGAGACGGGCGGGTTCGTGGGGAATTTCTCCAGTCGGTTGCGGCACGCGGACGGGACGGAGGAGACGATTCGGCACGGCGCGACCATCGTCGCGACTGGGGCGCGCGAGTGGCGCGGCGAGGCGTACGGGTTGGGGAAAGACGCGCGAGTGCTGACGCAGAGCGAGTTTGCGCGGCTGATTTCAGATTTCCGAGTTCAGAGTTCAGCGGCGCAATCCTCCCGGTCGGCACTGCCCAATTCCGTCGTTTTCATCCAATGCGTCGGTCCCGCGGAAAAGTACTGCGGTCGAACGTGCTGCACCGAGTCGCTGGAGAACGCGTTGCGGTTCAAGGCATTGAAGCCGAATGCGTCGGTGACGGTTCTTTACAAAGATATTCGCACCTACGGTTTCCGTGAGCGGTTGTACAATGAGGCGCGTGCGCGCGGCGTGGTGTTCATCCGGTACGAGGGGGGCAACGAGCCAAGGATCGAATTTCCCGATGAGCCAGATTCGCAGTTGGCGATTCGCGTTTTGGAGCCGATGCTGCGCCAAGAGCTGATCCTGCGCCCCGATCTCGTCGTGCTTGCTACGCCGATGGCGCCGCGCGAGGATGCGGGCGAGTTGGCAAACATTCTCAAGGTGCCGGTGGATACAGATGGCTGGTTCCTCGAGGCGCACGTCAAGTTGCGTCCGGTGGATTTCGCGACCGATGGGGTGTTCGTCGCCGGGGCGGCGCATTATCCCAAATTCCCGAATGAAGCCATCGCGCAGGCGCAAGCCGCTGCCGCGCGCGCGGCGACGATCCTTTCGAAGGACAAGTGGGACGCGGGGGGCAGCGTCGCGTTGGTGGATCCGTCCAAGTGCACGGGTTGTTTGACGTGTGTGCGCATTTGCCCGTACCACGTCCCGCGCATCGAGCCGACGCAACTCGCGACAGGTGGCATCTACGGCGCGGCGTACATCGAAGCGGCGGCGTGTCACGGCTGCGGCATCTGCGCGTCGGAGTGTCCGGCGAAGGCGATCGAATTATTGCATTATCGAGACGCGCAGATGCTGGCGAAGGTGGAGGCGCTGTCTAGTCCGGTGATCGCCTAGTCGGATGTGGTGTGGAGTGTTGAAGCCG
>DYLA01000184.1:0-4584 GCA_020722265.1 Anaerolinea sp. | reverse complement strand
GAGGTCTACTTGAAGGATTGGAGCCAGAAAACCTGATTCCGCATTTCATCTGCGGTCACGCGGTTGAGGAGATTGAGCAATCGGCGAATTGTTTCGCCAATGGGAAGTTGCTCGGAGACAATAATTCCAGCGTGTTCTTTACCAAGTTGTAGCCAATTCAGGTGTAGTTGCAAGTAATCGGGAGGATTGAATGTGAAAAGAGCGCGTCCTTCAGCGGCGGCGAGCGTCAGCTGCTCTACATCGGCCAAGCCCCAACGTCCTATTTCATGGGCGCTGACCACATCGAATTGGCGCAAGCGGAGCGCGGCAGCAACACGCCGGTGGACATCTTCGTCCAGGTAAAGCCGAATGAAGAGTGCGGGTTCAGCAGACACCGTGCTCCTCAGCGACGAGACGTCCATCGGGCATAACTTTCAAGCCGTAACGCTCAATCAAGTTCTCGACTCGGCTTGCTTCGATGTCTTGTTCGATTTCAGAAATGTTGTCATGGTAGTAGGCGAGCGCTTCGTACACTTGGGCGGGCGATAGATGCGGCAGCCCTTCGAGAATTTCTTCGACGCTCAGCCCAAGCCGATAGTAACCGACGATTGTTTTGACCAACGTCCGCGTGCCCTTGAGAATCGGTTTGCCACCGCAGATGGCTGGGTCGCGCGTGATGTAACGATATTCGATAAGTACAGGAACAGTCATGGGGATCCTCCCGTGAACACTCTAGGGTCGTTTTGCGTGGATATTATAGCATCGGCATTACTGAAAAGCAAGTGCTTGGAGAATCCAAACTATGACTCCACACGACAGATTCGAACCGCAACTTCTCGCCTTCTGCTGCAACTTTTGTGCGTACGCGGCGGCAGATTTGGCGGGCGCGTCGCGCATCCAGTACCCGCCCAACGTGCGCGTGGTGCTTTTGCCCTGCACCGGCAAACTGGACGTGCTGTACGCGCTCAAAGCATTCGAGAGCGGCGCGGATGGCATCATGGTCGCCGGCTGACTGGAAGGCACCTGCCATTACCTGGAAGGTAATACGAACGCCGCACGGCGAGTGAAATATCTCAAAGGGTTGCTCGATCAAATTGGTATCGGCGGCGCGCGCATTGAAATGTTCTATATGTCGTCCGCGATGGGCGGCGCGTTCGCGGAGGCGGTGACGATGATGACGGAGCGTGTGAGGAAGTTGGGACCGAATCCCGTGAGCAAATAGTAAACAGTATTCAGTGTTCAGGATCCAGGTTTCTGTCTGACAACTGAACACTGGCCACTGATAACTGGAGGCAAAGATGATCGTCGCAGAGCAAAAACCATTCGAAGAAATCAAAGCGAAAATTGCCAAGGCGAACAAAGTGCTCGTTGTCGGATGCGGCACATGCGTAACGGTCTGCTTCGCTGGCGGCGAAAAAGAAGTTGGCATCCTTGCGTCATCGCTGCGAATGGCAACCAAGATTGACGGTAATCCCAAGCAGATTGACGAGGTGACGGTGCAGCGCCAGTGCGAGTGGGAATACCTCGATACGATCAAAGACAGAATTGGCGAGTACGATTTGGTCTTGTCGCTCGGCTGCGGGATCGGCGTGCAGGCGATTGCCGAGCATTTCCCGGAAGCGCGCGTTGTGCCCGGGCTCAACACCTCGTTTCTCGGCTTGCCGGTCGAGCAGGGCGTCTGGGAGGAGCGCTGCGCGGCGTGCGGCAACTGCATCCTCGACTTGACCGGCGGCATCTGCCCGATTGCGCGCTGTTCCAAGAGTCTGCTCAACGGACCATGCGGCGGTTCGCACGACGGCAAGTGCGAAATCAGCACCCCAGACCGCGTGGTGGAGTGCGCCTGGGATCTGATCGTCAAAAAGTTGATGGCGCGCGGCGAGTTGGACAAGTTGTTGGAGATCCAACCAGCGAAGAATTGGCAGACGAGTCGCGATGGCGGTCCGCGTCGGATCGCGCGCGAGGACTTGATGCTGGCGAAGGAGTAGAACAGTAGTCAGTAATCAGACAACTGAACACCGGAGGGTATGATGGCAGACGCAACCAATGGCTACAAATCGGGAAGTACTTTGGAGAAAGTTTTGCGCGCAGGGCAATTTGCGGCGACAGCGGAACTCGGTCCGCCCAAGAACGCGGACGCCGAGGTGATTCGCAAAAAAGCCGCGCTCCTCAAGGGGTATTGCGACGGCGCGAACATCACTGATAATCAAACCGCCATCGTGCGAATGTCATCCATCGCCGCGGCAGCCATCGCGGTGCGGGAAGGGCTTGAGCCGATTATGCAGATGACCTGCCGCGACCGCAATCGTCTGGCGATGCAGAGCGATATACTCGGCGCGTACGCCCTCGGCATCCGCAATCTGCTGTGCCTGTCCGGCGATCACCAGCAATTCGGCAACCATCCGACCGCGAAGAACGTGTACGACTTGGATTCGATGTCGCTGCTGCAGATGGTCAAGGGATTGCGCGATGATAATCGGTTTCAGTGCGGCGAGGAGATCAAGGGGGTGAACCCGCGCTTTTTCATCGGTGCGGCGGAAAATCCCTTCGCCGATCCGTTTGAGTTTCGTCCCTATCGCCTCGCGAAAAAAGCACAGGCGGGCGCGGATTTCATTCAGACGCAACTCATCTACAATGTCCCCAAATTCAAAGAGTTTATGAAGCGCGTGGTTGATCTGGGCGTTCACGAAAAAGTGTACATCCTCGCCGGTGTTGGTCCGCTCAAAACGGCCGGCGCGGCGAAATATATGCGCGATCAAGTCCCAGGTATGGATGTGCCGGATGAAATCGTCAAGCGAATGGAAGAGGCAGGCAAGGGCATCGAAGACAAGAAAGCCAAAGCCGCCGCGGCGCGCGAAGAGGGCATCAAGATTTGCGTCGAACTGATTCAGCAGATGCGCGAGATTCCCGGTGTTGCTGGTGTCCACATCATGGCCATCGAGTGGGAAGAGGCGGTGCCGATCATCGCAGAGAAAGCCGGCTTGCTGCCGCGACCGGTAATTCAGTAGTCAGTAGTCAGTGTCCAGTAAAAACCGGGGTGGTTGGTTGACTGAACACTGAATACTGAATGCTCTTGACCTAAGGAGTATGCCGTGCCTTTTGAAACCAAAGATACTCTAGCCACCACCATAGCACACGAACTCGGCGAGAACGTCTATCTCTGCTATCAGTGCGTCAAGTGCACCAGTGGCTGCCCGCTCGCGAACGAGTTCGATCTCGCCCCGAACCAGGTGCTGCGCGCGCTGCAACTGGGTGAGGACGAACGCGTGCTCAACAGCAAGACGATCTGGCTGTGCGCGAGTTGTCACACCTGCGTCACGCGCTGCCCGCAGGGCATTGATCTGCCGCGCATCAACGACCAATTGGCGATGGAGGCGAAAAAGCGCGGTATCAAACCCAAAGTGCCAGAGGTCCCGCTCTTTCGCGAAATCTTCCTGCGCTATGCGCGTTGGTTCGGGCGCGCCTACGAAATCGGACTGATCTTGGAGATGAATTTGCGAACGCGGCAGCCGTTCAAAGATGTGCCGATGGGCTTGCAGATGTTGCTCAAGCGCAAAGTCAGTCTTCTGCCGCATTTCGCGCGCACGCCCAAGCGCGCCAAACCGGTCGCCCAGCGCGAAAATCGCATCGCCTACTATCCCGGCTGCTCGCTGCACTCCCTCTCGTCCGAACTCGATCACTCGGCGAGGGCAGTGTTCAAAGAACTTGGCGTGGAGTTGTACGAACCGAAGGGGTGGACCTGCTGCGGCAGTTCGCCCGCGCACAGCACCGATCATCTGCTGGCGACGACGATGCCGATTCAAAATCTCGCCCTCATCGAGCAGAGCGGATTCCGCGAGGTGCTCGCGCCTTGTAGCGCTTGCTATGCCCGCTTCAAGACCGCACAGCGCGATATCGCCCAGGACGCCGAACTGAAACGCACGGTGGACGCGCAAATCGGTTACACCTATCAGGATCGCGTCGCCGTCAAATCGCTCCTCGACGTGATCGAAGCGCGCGGCGGACTCGACGCGATTGCCCAGCACGTCAAAAAGCCGCTGCGCGACCTGAAGGTCGTTTCGTACTACGGCTGCTTGATGACGCGCCCGCCTAGGCTCACACACGCCGACCATCCCGAAAATCCGATGGGGATGGATCGCATCGTCGAGAAACTGGGCGCCATCGCACTCGATTGGTCGTACAAGACCGAGTGCTGTGGTGGAAGTCTCTCGCTCACACGCACCGACATCGTGCTGAATCTGACGCGCCGCATTTTCGAGAACGCGCGCGCGGTCGGCGCGGACATCATCGTGACGGCATGTCCGCTCTGCCACGTCAACCTCGATACGCGCCAAGCAGCATTGCATCTTGATCGGCCGATGCCGGTGCTGTACATCACCCAACTGATGGGGCTCGCGTTTGGGCTGGAGTCGCACGCGCTGGCGCTCGACAAGAATATGGTGGACACGCGTCCACTTGTGCGACAGTTAGCCGCCGCGTAGATGCACTGAGCCATTTTTCCAATGAGCCAATGAGCCCAAATTCTTGACGGATTATTTGGTTCATTGGCTCATTCGGTAACGCTACATTCAATCGTGGAGACGTCAAAACTGGTGCACTTGATGCCCC
>DYLA01000183.1:3920-5978 GCA_020722265.1 Anaerolinea sp. | reverse complement strand
AGGAGTCCTGACAATGGCTGTCACCCCACCCCCTGGTCCGCCTGAACCGACGGTGAATTTGAACGACCCGCAAGTCGTCGCCGAAAAAATCCAAGCCGCGCTACCGGATGCCGTCGAATCGGCGAGCGCGCAGGGAATCGTCATCAAGCGCGAAAAGATTCTCGACGTGGCGCGCTGGCTGCATGATTCGGCGGACACCCAGTTCGATTACTTGCACAACCTGACGAGCGTAGATTGGCTCGACCATTTCACGGTGGTGTATCAAGTTTCGAACCTGACGCGCGGCGGCGCGCCGATCACCATCACGGTGAACGTGGGCAAAGAAGACCCCACCGTACCTTCGTTGACCTCGGTCTATCGCGGCGCAGATTTCCAAGAGCGCGAAGTGTACGATATGATGGGAATCCGCTTTGAGGGTCATCCCAATTTGCGTCGCATCTTGCTGTGGGAAGGTTTTGCGGGTCATCCCTTGCGCAAGGATTACCACGAGCCGTACTACGAGGAAGAGAAAAAACCCTTTGGCTCGCGCTGGGACAAAGGACACCACATCCCCGCCGAAGACCGCAATCCTTGGCACGACAACGTCACCTACCCGCCGCACTTTGACGCGGCGGCGTATCGAACGCCGCCGGACGAAATTCGAACGTTCGATGCCGAACCGATCACCGCGACGCGCCTCCGCACCGACAAAATCGTCCTGAACATCGGTCCCCAACACCCCTCCACGCACGGCGTCCTGCGCCTGCGCGCCACGCTCGACGGCGAGACGATTGTCGCGGTCGAGCCGATTATGGGATACCTGCATCGCGATCACGAAAAAATCGGCGAACGGAATATGTACCTTCAGAACATGCCGTTCACCGATCGGCTGGACTATATCACTTCGATGGCGAACAACCTAGCGTACGCGGTGGCTGTCGAAAAACTGATGGGCCTCAAGCCCCCCGAGCGCGCCGAGTACATTCGCGTGCTGATGGCGGAACTGACGCGCTTTATGAACCACATTCTGGCAATCGGTTTCATCTACAACGACCTCGGCGCGTTCTACACGCCGGTGATCTACGGGTTCGAAGAGCGCGAACTGATTCTCGACCTGTTCGAAGCGGTGGCGGGCTCGCGGATGATGTGCAACTATATGCGCTTTGGCGGCGTCGCCCGCGACCTGCCCGAGGGCTGGCTCGATCGAGCGCGCTACCTCGCGGACGAGCGGTTGCCGCGCCGTACCGACGAACTCGAAGCGTACCTCGTCAAGAACGAATTATTCGCCGCGCGCGCGAAACGCGTCGGCATCCTCCCGCGCGACAAGGCGATCAACTATGGCTGCGCGGGGCCTGTTCTGCGCGCCTCCGGCGTCAAGTACGACGTGCGCCGCGCCGAGCCGTACTCGATCTACGACCGCTTCGATTTCGACATTCCGACCGGCACCCTCGGCGACATTTACGACCGTGTCACCGTGCGCATCGCCGAGATGCGCGAGAGCATCAAAATCCTCAAGCAGGTGATACAACAGATGCCTGCCGGCGAAATTCAAACCGGCAAAAAGAACTATCAAGTACGCCCGCCCAAGGGCGCGGTCTATGGCCGCGCGGAAAATCCCAAGGGCGAACTCGGTTTTTATCTCGTCAGTGATGGCAGCCCGAACCCGTACCGCTATCACGTTCGCTCGCCTTCGTTCATCAATCTCGGCGCACTGAACGAGATGGCGGCAGGAAACAAAATCGCTGACCTGGTTGCCATCCTCGGGTCGGTGGACATTACGATGGGCGAAGTGGATCGCTAACCTGTCTGTTTGCGAGGGAATACGCTATGGCTTTCGGATTAGGATTACTCAACGGATTGCGATACACGCTCGGGCGGGCGTTCAGAACGTACACCAGCGATCTCAAATATCTGGGCAGGCGGCGCGATCCCAAGACATTGATCGAACGGCAGGACGCGCGCAGCAGTGGCCTCTTTACCGTCCAATACCCGGAAGAACGCCTGCCGGTGCCGGAAAATTTTCGATTTATCCCGTTTCTGGTATACGAGCCGGCGTTGGACGAGACCGGCAAGCCGGTC
>DYLA01000183.1:0-3820 GCA_020722265.1 Anaerolinea sp. | reverse complement strand
TGCGCTGTACCGCGTGCGGCATCTGCTCCAAAGTGTGCCCGCCGCAGTGCATCTGGATCGTGCGCGCCACGACGCCGGAGGGCAAGCCGCAGCCCAAGCCCGCCAAGTTCTACGTGGACATCGGAATTTGTATGAATTGTGGCTTGTGCGCCGAGTTCTGCCCGTTCGATTCGATCAAAATGGATCACACCTTTGAACTCGCGCAGTACGAGCGGCAGGTGAGCCACGTCTACGACCTCACCCAGTTGTTGAAACCGACGACGTACTATGCCGCCATTCGCCCAACCGATTGGGCGCGCGAAGAGGCAGAACGTCAAGCCAAGCAAGCCGCGAAACAAAAGTAAAAAACGCACGGCTCCCCCTCTCGCAGGTTCACTGTGCCAACCCGCGAGAGAATGGGATACAGAACTCTAGAACACAGAGACAGACACAACGGCGCGCCTGTTGTCTGTAGTCTGTGTTCTGTGCTATTGGCACTATGCAAAGCGAGAAAGAAAATGGCGATTCGTCAAATCCTGACGGCGGAACAACCCATCCTCCGACAAAAAGCCAAAAAAGTGAAACGCGTCGACGCGTCCACGCAAGCCTTGATAGATGATATGTTCGACTCGATGCGCGCCGCGCACGGCCTAGGGTTAGCCGCGCCGCAAATCGGCGTGGGCTTGCGCGTCCTCGTTATCGAAATGCCCAAAGAGGAAAGTGAGCAAGCCCCCGAAGCCCAGCCGCCCGAACAGCGCCGGGTAGCGTACAGCGGCAAGCCCATCGTCCTGATCAACCCCGAACTCGTCAAAGCCGAGGGCGAACAGTTCGGCGAAGAGGGCTGCCTGTCCATCCCCGGTTACGTCGGCAAGGTGCGCCGCGCCGAACGCGTGACCGTCAAGGGATTGGATCGCCGGGGGAAAGACATCCGCGTCAAGGGCGAGGGCTTGCTGGCGCGCGCCCTTCAGCACGAGATAGACCATCTCGACGGCATCCTCTACACCGATCGTCTGGATACGCCGGCGGATTTGTACCGCGTGACCGAAGACAACGCGCGCGTCCCGGCGTTCTCCGGCGGCGCACCGCGCGTGACGAAGGCACTGGCGTAGTAGTTGCCGGCGAGAAAGAAAGGGAAAAAAGAAAATGCCTTACTATGAATATGTTTGCCCGGACTGCGAAACTCGATTCGAAATTCGTCGTTCGATGAAAGAGATTGACGATCCCGCGATCTGCCCGCAATGTCAGGGCACGCGCGCCACGCGCCAAGTCTCCAAGGTGATGGCGTTCAGTCACGGCGACGGAGAGAGCGTGAGCGCGCTCGGCGGCGCGAGCGCGTGCGGCGGGTGCAGCGGCGGAACGTGTAGCAGTTGTGGGGTGAGTCGCAATTGAGGAGCAACTATGGCAAACATCAAAAAGACCAAAGCCGTTATCGGGATCCTCACCGGCGGCGGCGATGTGCCCGGGTTGAATCCTGCCATCCGCGCCGTCACCATCCGCGCGTTGCGCGAGGGCTTTCAAGTCATCGGCATCCGACGCGGCTGGCTCGGCGCCATCAGCATCATTCGCGATGCGGAAGCGGATAACAGCGAAAACTTCCAAGTTCTGTCCGAGGAAATCGTCAATCGCGCCGGCAGAACCGGAGGCACGTTCCTTCACACATCCCGCACCAATCCTACGAACGTCGCCAAGAACGCCGTTCCACCGCACTTGCAGAGCACGTACAACGCCGAAAAGAACGATTTGACGAGTGAAGTCATCAAGAATCTCGATTTTCTGGGCATTGACTATCTGATTCCAATTGGCGGCGACGACACGCTCAGTTTCGCCGTCCAGTTGTACCGCGAAGGTGTCAAGGTCGTCGCGATCCCCAAGACGATGGACAACGATGTGCCCGGCACCGACTACTGCATCGGGTTCAGCACTTGCGTTAGCCGCACCATCGAAATGACCAATCGCTTGCGCACCACCGCGGGGTCGCACGAACGCTTCCTCGTCCTCGAAGTTTTCGGACGCTATGCCGGCTTTACGGCGATGTTGCCGACGATGGCAGGCGCAGCCAATCGTTGCGTGATTCCAGAGTACAAGTTCAAGATCGAACATCTGGCGGAACTCTTGACCGCCGACCGCAATCGCAATCCCAGCAAGTACGCCGTCGTGCTCGTCTCCGAAGGCGCGATGTTCGAAGGGGGCGAGATGGTGTTCAAGGATTCTGCGAAGGACGCGTTCGGGCACGCGAAACTCGGCGGGATCGGCGATTTGGTTTCGGCAGAGTTGCAGAAACTCTCGGCGCAGTACAACAACGGCAAACAGATCAACGTCGTCAACCAGCGTCTGGGGTATCTAGTGCGCGGCGGCGATCCCGACGCGATTGACTCGATCGTGCCGATGGCGTATGGCAACCTCGCCCTCGACCTCATCCTCAATGGAATTCACGGACGGCTCGTCGTTCTGAAGAACGGTCGCTATGACAATGTGCCGCTCGATGTGGTCACCAGCACCAAAAAGACAGTCAACATCGCCAAGTACTACAACTGCGAGCGGCTGCGCCCCAAGTACGAAAGTTTCGAGATGCGCCCGCTCTTCCTGATGACGAGCGATTGATCACAAAACCAAACGCGCCGGCGGAGCATTCCGCCGGCGCGTTGTCACGCTCTCTGAATCACTTGATCGCCATCGGCATAATGACGTGCGTGAAATCCTCCCGTCCCACAATCTTGAATACCCCAGGGCTCGCCGAGCCGGTGGTCTCGATAGCGACTTGGGGCGCGTGCAACACATTCAGCAGGTCGGTGAGATAGCGCGCGTTGAACGCGATTTCCACCGGATCGCCGTCCACCGTCGCATCAATGTCACCGACGTTGTCGCCGGATTCCGCGCTCGTCGCCGTAATCGTCATCCGTCCCGCGCCGGCATCGTTGAGACGCGTGATCTGAAAGCGAATCGTGTTCATAGATTCGCGCGCGAAAACGGAAGACGCCTTGACCGCATTGTGCAGTTCCGTCACACTCACGACTGTGCGCGTGTTGTGCGAAGTCGGAATGATGCGCGTGAAATCGGGAAACAGTCCATCAATCAACTTGGAAACGATTTCGATGTTCGTCAACCGGAAGAGCACTTGCGATTGGTTCTCCGTCACTGCCATCTCGATGGTCTCTTCTTGGTCGCCACTGACGCGTCCGACTTCTTGCAACGCCTTTGCCGGGATGATCACGCTGACGGGCGGTTCCACCGGCGCGCCGAGCGTGGCATACCGCACCGACAAGCGAAACCCATCCGCCGCCGCGAAGGTCATCTGGTCTTTTTCGAATTTCGCGACGACGCCGGTCAGCACCGGGCGCGATTCGTCCGTCGCCGACGCGAACGCGACCTGTTCGATCATCTCGCGCAGAACTTCCGGTTCGAGCGCGATGCGCTTGCCATCGCCCAGCGTCGGGATGATCGGAAATTCTTGCGCGTCGATGCCTTTGATGTTCGCATCGTAGCGCGCGCACTTGAGGTGCAGGGTCTGGGTGCGGACGTTCAAATCCATGTCAATCCGTTCGGGCGGCAGCGAGTTGACGAAATCGCCGAGGAGGCGCGCCGGCACCGTCGTCGCCCCCTCCGCGTCCACCTTAGCGCCGATCCAGCACGTCACGGCGAGTTCCAGATTCGTCGCGGCGAGTTTCAGCCGCCCCCCATCGGTCGCCAGCAGCACATTCCCCAGCACCGGCAGCGTCGAACGTGATGCTACCGCGCGGTTGACAATCGAAAGCCCTTTGGCAAGATTCTCCTGTAAACACGAGACCTTCATGGTCATTCCTCCCCAGTGGATACAAGGCTAGTATACTACAAATGAGTTCAA
>DYLA01000182.1 GCA_020722265.1 Anaerolinea sp. | reverse complement strand
GGCATCAAGTGCACCAGTTTTGACGTCTCCACGATTGAATGTAGCGTTACCCTGCGAAGACTTGCCCGACTGAAATGCCCGGAGGAAATCTGTGTGTCAGGATGATCGCATCCTTCAACGCAGCGGATAGTTCGCACCGGTCTTGCCTAGATCAATATCGTACTCCAGCACAGGACCGAACTGCCCCAGCCACGCATTGTCCGCTGTGCTGCGGTGCTCCCACACGCCCAGCACGTACGGCTTGAGCAAATAGGCGTTCTCGTTGTGCCACAAGAACGCGCCCACTAGATCATCGAGGAAGATCCGCTGCGCACTTTTGTACTTTTCGACCGCGCGGACGAAATCCGGCTCCTGGTTCGCCGCCGCCACCGCCGCGTCGAGGTCTCGGTTGCAATAGCCGAGCCGCGCCGCAAAGACCCCCGCGCACGTTTGCAGGAACATCCAATTCTGCGGATGCGCATACTCTTCTTCCCACGACATCAAGAACATCTGCGGCGTCGTACGCGGATCCCGGACAGCGACTGAGTACGCGCTGGGGTCCATCGGGTCCAGCAAGACCGGGCACGCAAAGACGCGCGTCAGATTCGCCGCGATCAGCGAGAACAATTGCTGCGTGCGCAGTGTGTTGCTGTAGGTCAACTTGAGCGTGCCCAGTTTCGCACAATCCACCCGTTTTTTGTCCGGCGTACCGTAGCCGGCGTCAATCAAGGTCTGGAGGGCGGCTTGAGGGTCGTAACCGAATCTGCCGGCGGTCTCATCGTAGCCAGCGATGCCGGGCGGAATCCACGAAAGATGCGGCTTGCCCAAGCCAAGCAGCACCTCGCGCACAAACGCTTCGCGGTCGAGCGCGTAGGCGAGCGCCTTGCGAACGTTCTTGTCGTTGAACGGCGCGCGCTTGAGGTTGAATCCCAGGTACGTCACGCGCGCGGCGGGCACGCGTCGCAATTCCTTGCTCAACGTCGCATCCGCTTGGGCGACCGCGAGCGTTTCGGCGGTGACGCGCGTGAGTTCCAAACCACCTTGACGATACAGTTCCAGCCCTGCCGCTTCGCTTAGCCAGTAGAACTCGATGCGATCTAGTTTCGCTGTGCCCTGCCAATAGTGCGGATTCGGAACGAGGCGGACGATCTGATCCTGAATATCGGCGATTTTGAAGGGGCCGTTGCCGTTGTGATTTTCTGGCTTGAGCCACCACGCGACCGGGTCTTGCTCCACGCGACTCCGATCAATCGGCAAGCCGATCCAAGTCGAGGCAATCGCGGTCCAGTAACCGGTCGGCTGGTCGAAGGTGACGACGAGCGTCGCGTCGTCTATCGCTTGGACGCCGACGCCCTCCAGGGCGCGCTCGATGTCTTCGGGCTTGGATTTGGGATCCATCGAGTATGCGGCGACCGCGCCGCGCACATCGTCCAGAAACGATTGCGACGCCGCGCCGAGGCGCGGGTCTACCGCGCGTTTGAAAGCGAACTCGAAATCTTGGGCTGTGATGGGCGTGCCATCGGCGCGCGTGAGGTTAGCGCGCAGAAAAAACGTCAGCGTCTTACCGTCGCCAGAAAATTCCCAGCGCTCCGCCGCGCCAGGCACGATGTTTCCTTTTTCGTCAATGCGTGTTAGCCCTTCGTACGCCAACTGCAAAATAGCGGATTCGTAACTGGCGAACGCGCGCTGCGGATCGAGTGTCTCCGGGCGCGCGCCGAGGTTGATGCGCAGCACGCGCGGCAAGGGGACGCGCGTCAGCGAGGGGACGCCCGCGCGAGGGGTTGCCGCCGGCGATGCCGAAGGCGCGCCCGTCGCGCGCGCGAACTGGGTCGCGGGCGCGGTCGGTATCGGCGCGGGCGCGCACGCGAGCGTAGTGAGCGCCATCACAGTCAACAGGACAGAAACCAAAACGAATCGCATAGTTGTTTCCCGAAAACGACCGCTGAGCGCCGGCTTGGCTCTCGCGGCAGTCGTCCGTCTGTAGTCGTTATTGCTGTGGATAATTCGCCGGGACGCGCGCGAGGTCAATGTCATACAGCCAGAGCGGTCCCCACTCGCCTGCCCAGTACACATCGCCGGAGGCGAGGTGCTCTTGGAGTCCACGCACGTACGGTTTGACCAAGTAGAGGTTCTCGCCATAGTTGGCGAACGCGGCGGGCGCGTCCGCCAGCAAGAGGTCTTCCGCCTGCTGATAGAGTTGTGCTGCCGAGAACGCGTCGGTGGCGCGGTCGGCTTGCTCCAACCGGGCGTCCAAGTCGCGGTTGCAATAGCCCAAGCGGATTGCCAACTCGCTGCCGCACGTCCAGAGCCCGGTCAACCACTCGCGCGGGTGCGGATAGTTCTGCTGGTAACTCGCGATGAAAATTTGCGGGCGCGTCTTGGCGTCGCGACTTGCCGCAACGAACGCTGTTGGCTCGACTGGCTCTAAAAGTACCGGGCAGCCCAAGACGCCCGCCAAGTGGTTTGCCAGAAATTGATACGCCGTCTGATTGGCCGGCGAGTTCAGAAAGGTCAATTTGATTTCGCCCAACTTGGCGCAATCAACTTGGATGTTACCCGTCGCGGTCTTTGCCGCGTACCCGCCGTTCATCAACGTCAGCGCGGCAGCGGTCGGATCGAACGCCGGCGCGCCCGGTGTTTCCGCCGACGCGCCCGGGACGCCTGGAGGAATCCAACGCGTATACGGCTTGCCGACGCCCCGCATCACCTCGCGCACCCAGCCGGCGCGGTCGAACGCTTGCGAGAACGCCACGCGGACGTTCTTATCGTCGAAGGGTTGGCGCGCCGCGTTAAAGCCGAGAGCGTACACACGCGCCGCCGGATAGCGCCGCAGGTCGGCGTTGAGCGCGGCGTTCGCGGCGATTGCCGGCAACGTCTCCGGCGCGATGCCGGCGAGCAGGTCAACCTCGCCGCGCGCGTACGCGTCGAGCGCGGCGGACGCATCGGCATAGTAGAGGAACTCGATCCGTTCGAGTTTCGGCTTGCCGCGCCAGTAGTTCGCGTTGGGGGCGAAAACAATGCGCCGATTCGGCTCGATGGAACGGAAGACGAACGCGCCGTTGCCATTGTGTCCTTCTGGTTTGCCCCACCAAAAATCCGGGTCGCGCTCGATCGGCTGCGGGTCGGCAGGAAACGTGAGCGCCGTGGCAGCGACGAATTGCCAATACCCGGTGGGTTTCCGGAACGTAACGACGAGGGTGCGATCGTCCGTCGCCTGAACGCCGATGTTCGCTAGCGATTTGGCGATTTGTTCCGCATTCGTCTTGGTTGGGTCCAATGCATCGAGTTCGAGCGCGCCTTTGAGATCGCGGAGTGCGGAGGCATAGTGCCGATAGCCCAGGCGCGGGTCGAGCGCGCGCCGGAGCGCGAGTTCGAAATCCTTCGCGGTGAGCGCGGTGCCGTCCGCGCGGGCGAGTCCCTCGCGAAGGTGGAAGGTCATCGCCATTCCATCTTTCGCCAACTCCCACCTGTCCGCGCTGGCTGGGACGATGTTTCCTCGCGCGTCGAAGGCGAGCAAGCCCTCGTAGACGAGTCGGAGGGTGGCGAGTTCTGCGCTCGTCGCGGCACGCGCCGGGTCAAGCACATCCGGCGCGCGGGTGTGTCCGATTCGCAGCACCTTGACGCGCGGAATCGGTGTTGGGGTAGGCGGGACGAGAGTCGGCGTGGATGCGCCGGTCGGCGACGCCGGCGCGGTCATCGGCGCGCCGACGCACGCCGCGATGAGACACGCGAGAATCAAGCAGGCAAGCGCGCGCATCGAACCCAATCGTTATCGCTCCGGGTAATCCGCCGGGACGCGTGTGAGGTCAATGTCGTACGTCCAGACCGGTCCGTACTCGCCCGCCCAGTGCCAATCGCTCGGACTGGGATAGTTCTTGGGACCGATGACGTAGGGCTTGACTAGATGGAGATGTTCGCCATAACTCGCGAACGCGGCGGGGATCGTGTCTAGCAGCGCGTCTTCGGCTTGGCGGTACGCGGACAAGGCGGCGGTCAGGTCGAGTTCGCGATCGGCGCGGGCGAAGAGGGTGTCCAGAGTGCGATCGCAAAAGCCGTGCGCGCTCGCGATCGCGCCGCACGCCCAGTACGTGCTAAGCCAGTTGTGGGGATGCGGATAGTCCTGCGCCCAACTGCGGAGCGAAATCGGCGGAATCGTTTTGACGTCCTGAAACAGCGCGCGATATTTCGCCGGTTCGACTGGTTCAACGAGGAAGGGGCAGCCAAAGACGCGCGCAAAGTTGGTGGCGAGAAACTGCGCTCGCGCAAATTGGGTCATCAAGCCGATGGGGTAAGCCAGCCGAACCTCGCTCAACTTGGCACAGTCCACGCGCGGGTTGGCAGGCGTGCTGTCTCTGGCGGCGTAGCCGTTGTTCACCAGTGTCGCGACGGCGGCTGCAGGGTTGTAGCCGGGCACGCCGGGCTTGTCGGCTTGCGCGCCCGGGATGCCGGGGGGAATCCAGCGCGTATACGGCTTGCCGAGGTCGCGCATCACCTCGCGTACCCAGTTCTCGCGGTCGAACGCTTGCGAGAAAGCGGCGCGCACGTTCTTGTCGTCGAAGGGCTTGCGCGCGTGGTTGAAGACGAGCGCGTACGTAATCGCCGCTGGATAGCGCGCGAGTTCCGCTTGGAGGGTGGCGTTTTCGGCGATGAGGGTCATGTGGTCCGGCGTAACGTTCGCTAGAAGGTCTATCTCGTCGAGTTGGTAGGCGTCGAGCGCGGTGGGGGCGTCGGTGTAGTAGATGAATTCGATGCGTTCGAGTTTCGGCTTACCGCGCCAGTAGTTTTCGTTTGGCACGAGGACGATTTTCTTGCCGGGGGCGATGGTTTGAATCTTGAAGGGACCGTTGCCGTTGTGTCCCTCTGGCTGGCTCCACCAATTTTCCGGATTTTGGTCCACGCGCTTCTTGTCGGCGGGAAAAGTGACCTGCGTTGCCGCGACGAATTCCCAGTAGCCAACGGGGTGGCGGAAGGTCACGACGAGCGTTTGGTCATCCGTCGCCTTGACGCCGAGATTCGCCAACGCTTTTTCGATTTCCTCCGGCTTGGCTGTGGCGGTATCCATTCGCGCTAACGCGTCCGCCCCTTTGACGTCGTTCAAGACGTAACTGACCAGTCGCCCGGGCACGCGCGGGTCGGCCGCGCGTTTGAGCGCGTACTCGAAATCGCGCGCGGAGAGCGGTGTGCCATCGGCGCGTTTCAGATCATCGCGGAGGTAAAAGGTGAGCGTCATGCCATCTTGCGCCAACTCCCAGCGCGCCGCGCTCCCCGCCGCCAGATTCCCCTTCTCGTCCACGGTGAGCAAGCCCTCGTAGGTGAGTCGCACAAGGTCGAGCCCATTGCCGGGCGCGGCTCTCTGCGGGTCAATGACTTGCGGATAGACGGTGCGTCCGATGCGGAGGACACGCGGCTTGAGTACCAGCGGCGCGGTGGGGGACGGAGACGCGCTGGGCGCGCCTGTCGTCGTTGCGCTGGGGCGTGGCATGGCCGTGGCGCTGGGGCGCGGGGTTGCCGTCATCGGCAGCGTCGGCGTGGTGGGTGGAGTGGCGGTGACCGCGAACGGCGGAGCGGCGGGCAGCGGACCGCAGCCGAGAGGTGCAGCGGCGAACAGAATCGCCGAAATGAGGATAAGCGGCAAGCGCATGGTGGATGCCTTCTAGAGACGCAAGATGCGGAATATGTAGCAGAGAGTTTCGTTTTAGTCAAATCAAGACCTGTGAAGGTTTTGGAAACCCCCACAGGTCTCAAACGCACGCGCCCCCCAACCCATCGGGCGAGGGGCGCGTGCCTCTCTGCTTTGGATGAGTGCCCTCTCGTTACATCGTGCCGCGCATCCGCGGATCAAGCGCGTCGCGCAAGCCATCGCCGAGGAAGTTGAAGGCGAACATCGTAATCGCGAGCGCGACGCCGGGGAACAGCGCGATATGCGGATAACTGCGAATCACCCGCGCGCCGTCCGAAATCATCATCCCCCACGAGGGGGTGGGAGGATTCACGCCCAGCCCGATGAAACTGAG
>DYLA01000181.1 GCA_020722265.1 Anaerolinea sp. | reverse complement strand
TACCTCTGGCTATCCAGGTATCATCGTGACTATCCCATCACTTTGGCGCGCTAACCGAAAGTTTGGCTCAGAGGTGCTCCACCTCTGTCACCGCGCGCTCGAAAATCTCCAATCCCTCCTCCACCAATGCCTTGTCAATCATCAGCGCGGGCATAAAGCGCACGACGCTATGACCGCAGGGCAAGACGAGCAACCCATTTTCGAAACAGCGATGCACGATGGTATTTCGCATCTCGCGCGCTGGCACTTGGCTCGCGCGGTCCTTGACGAATTCTATGCCGATCATCAAGCCCTTGCCGCGCACGTGCCCAATGCTCGGATGACGCGTCTGAATCTCCGCCAGCGCGTCCAAAATGTACGCGCCCATCTCCGCTGCGTTTTGCATCATCCCCCCTGCAATCAGTTCAATCGTCTTGAGCGCAGAGACGCACGCAATCGGATTGCCGCCGTAGGTATTGCCATGCGCCCCCGGCGTCCACTTGGCACCGACGGATTTGCGCGCCGCCATCGCCCCCATCGGCACGCCGCTGGCAATCCCTTTGGCGATGCAAACAATGTCCGGCTCGACGCCCCAATGCTCAATCGCCCACCATTTGCCAGTGCGCCCTACCCCCGATTGCACTTCATCCGCGATGAGCAGGATGCCGTACCGGTCGCACAACTCGCGCAGTCGCGGGAAAAAATTCGGCGGCGGAACGATATAGCCCCCCTCACCTTGAATCGGCTCAACGAGCACTGCCGCAACTTCGTCCGGCGGCAGAGCGTCCGGGAATAGAACGTTTTCGATGTAATCCACGACGGCGTCCCCTTCGTCGCCTCCTGACGGAATCGCAAAGACTGGACGATACGGGTCGGGGAACGGCACATGCCATACGCCGGGCATCGTCGGGAAAAAGCGTTCCTGCTGCCGCGCCTTACTCGCGGTGAACGAAAGCGACCCCATCGAACGACCATGGAACGCGCCGAGAAAACCGATAAACTGCCGGCGTCCCGTCGCATAGCGCGCGAGTTTGATCGCGGCTTCTACCGATTCTGTGCCCGAATTCGCGAGAAAGACCGTCACGTCTTCTTTCATCGGCGCGATTTCGTTAATCCGCTCGGCGACGCGCACCATCAATTCGTGATAGTAATCGGACGAGATGTGGATGAATTTCTCGGCTTGCGCTTGAATCGCCCGGACGATTTCGGGATGGCTGTGCCCGGTGGCGTTGACCGCGATCCCGGCGGCAAAATCAATGTAACGATTGCCATCCACGTCCCATACCTCGGCGCCGTAACCGCGCTCCATCACAAACCCATAGTCGCGCGCGTACGACGGCGAGAGGACGCGCGCGTCGCGTTCCAGAATCGCGCGCGCCTTGGGTCCCGGGGGTGGAATGATGATGCGTTGTGTCGTCATAGGAGAGCCTCCTTTTCTCATCTCGTTTTCTTTCCCCTCCGTGGGGGCAACCATTGGATTCGCCCGTGATCTTGCTCTGCCTGTCTTTGCGCCGCGTGCACGGTGTTCCGCATCAAGACCATTGTCTTGACCGGTCCCGTGCCGCCAGGCACCGGCGAAATCGCCGCGGCGGTCTCTTTGACCGAATCGAAATCTACATCCCCAACCAGCCGATCCTCGCGGACGCTGACGCCAAAGTCAATCACCACCGCGCCGGGCGCGACCATTTCGACGGTGATGCACTTGGGTTGCTGAACACCCACGATGAGCAAATCGGCTTGCCGCGTCAAGTCAGCCAGGCGACGCGTACGCGTGTCACAAACCGTCACCGTCGCGTCGGCGCGCAGGAGCATTAGCGCCAGTGGCTTGCCCAAGATGTCGGAGCCGCTCACGACGACGGCGTGTTTGCCGGCGATGGGGATTTCGTAATGCGCCAACAGTTCGATGGCTGCGCGCGGCATCGAGGTTGGGAAGTACTCGCCCGTATCGAGCCCGAGGTTGCCGAGGTTGGCGGGCGAAATCCCTTCGACATCTTTGTCCACCGGAAACTTGGTCATCACGATGCGCGCATCAACCGTTGGTGGCAAGGGATGCTGGAGCAGGATGCCGTGCACGTGGCGCGCGCGCGCCAACTCGTCCAACCGCGCGGCGATGGATTCGGTCGTACTCTCGCTTGGTAATACGTCGAGTTGAAAACCCATTCCGCATTGGGTGAAGGCGCGATCAACCGCGTGTGTGTAGCGCACGGCGTCCGGCGCGTCTCCCACGCGCACCAGCGCGAGGGTCGGCGCGATACCGTGGGCGCGGCGAAACTCCTCGATCTGCGGCTGGAGGTGAGCGCGGATTTTTTCGGCGACGGGGCGCCCGTCCAGGATTTGCGCACTCACAGTCTCCCCTCGACGATTTGCAAGATTTCGCGCTCGCGTTGCGCGGCGTCTGCCGCGAGTTGCGTCAGGCGCGCGCGGCGTTCGCTCACAAAAGACTCGTCCTGAATCGCCGCGAGGTTGATGGCGACGTTGAACGCCGCGCCGCGCAAACCCGCGTGCGCCATCAGCGCGCCGACGGCGCCATCGCTTGCCGCGTGGCGATTGCCCTTCTCGGCGACCACGCGCGCGAGGTCGAGCACTTGGGCGCACCGTTCGGCGACGCGCGCGGGGATGTCGGCGGCGTATTCGAGCGCGTCTTGAATCGCCCGCGCGCGCGCGGCTTGCTCCGCGTCGTTGGTCTTGGGTAGTTTGTAAGCATCCAGCACGCGCGCATAGGCGTCGCTATCGGCTTGAATCAGGTCGCGCAGTTCGTTGCGTAACGCTTCGGCGCGCGGGAGCAGGGCGCGCATTTCGTCGGCGACGGCTTCGTAGCCTTTCTTGCCGATCGTCAGTCGGCAGACCATCGCGACGAGTGCCGCGCCGAGTGCGCCGCCCAGCGCGGCGACGCTGCCGCCGCCGGGGACTGGTGTGTCGGCGGCGAGTTCGTCGAGAAAAGTTTGCAATGAGTGGGAGTGCAGGTTCATCAGTCTCCTCGCGAGAGAAGAGGTGTCAGCCCGCGCGCTCGCGACGACCGACACCTCGAGGTCGTCCTTCAGCGCTGAAGGGCAGACGTATTCTAGCGCAGTCGAGAGGAATTAGCAAGTAGGGACGCGTTCGGCAGGGACCGGCACCCTCGCGCGCCGTTCTTGTTGCGGATGTTCTCTACCTACCGCCACTGCACTCGGACGACACGCCGTTCGCCTTCAAAGTCAATGTAGGCGACGCGCTTGTTGGCGACGCCGTACTCGAAAAGTTTTTTGACGAGGAGGACATCTTGAAGACAGTAGCGTTCGAGTCGTTCTTGGAACCACGCGCCGAGTTCATTGACGCGCGCCGCGCCTTCCTGATCGCTCACATCGAGCAACGCGAGCGCCCAGCGATCGCGCAAAGTGCCTGCCAAGCGGTTCCACACGACGGCTTGGGGACCGCTTGCCAGTTTCTGTTTGCCGAGTGTGCCTTCGGCAAGGGCAGCCAATCCAACGCGATGTCCTAGGCGCGCTTCTAGGTCGGCAAGGAGGTCGAAACTCTTGGCGTCGAGGAGTTGTTTCAGTTCGTCGGGAGTATCGGGCAAGGGTTTTTCGGGCGCGCGGGATTGTTCCTTCGACCAAGCCAGTACGGCGTTGTCGAAATGGATGATGTTAAAGCCGATGATGCGTTCGTGCGCGAGGAGATGTTCCGCGAGAGGGGCGGGGGTGTGAAAGATCTGGGTGTCGTGGCATTCGCACCACGTCACGCCGATGGAAAGGTGAAGCGCGCGGATCGCCGCATCCTGATCGGGCGCGTTCGGATCGAGCAGTTCTTTGGTTTCGATATCGTAAAAGATGGTATGACTCTCGGCGGACTTGGATTCGGTGTTCATTTGGAATGGATTATATTCGGTTCGATGGTCTTCAGCAAATCCCTCTTGACAAGACGATTGAAAACGTTTACAATATCAATGTAAACGTTTTCGATTCTGCGGATTTGGAACAACGAGGTTTCCCATCAATGGTTTCACCAACAAGCCATGACGTAGCGAAAAAAGCCGGCGTTTCGGTTGCGACGGTATCGCGCGTGCTCAATGATTCTCCTTTGGTGACCGAAGCCGCGCGACGCAAAGTTTTGGGCGCGGTCAAGGAGTTGAATTATCAGCCCAACCGCGCCGCGCAACGATTGCGCGCTGGGCGCAGTCACGTCATCGGACTGATCATCTCCGATATTCAAAACCCCTTTTTCACCGCCGTGGTGCGCGGCATCGAAGATGTCGCCTATCAACACGGCTACTCACTCGTTCTCTGCAATTCCGACGAAGACCCCCAAAAAGAAAAACTGTACATCAACGTTATGCGTTCTGAAGAAGTCGCGGGCGTGATTCTAGCGAGCGCGTCCGAAGCCGATTCCCAAGTGGACGATTTGATCACGCACAATATCCCGGTCGTTGCCCTTGATCGTCAGTTCGATGATCAACGCATTGATGCGGTGCTGGTAACCAACACCGAGGGGGCGCAGGTGGCAACCCATCATCTCATCGAACTGGGACACCGCTACATCGGCTACATCGGTTTGCCACTCACTCTCACTCCCGGCAAGGAACGCTACGCCGGCTATCAGCGTGCCTTGTCCGACCAGCGTCTCCCTGTGTCGTCGGACTGGGTCCGCATCGCCGACGCGAAGCAAGTGGGAGGTTATGCCAGCACACGCGATTTACTGGAGCGACAGCCGGACATGACGGCGTTGTTCGTCGCCAACAATTTGATGACGCTGGGCGCGCTCCAAGCCATTCGCGAACGCGGCTGGAAGATCCCGGACGATATTTCGATCGTCGGCTTCGATGATATGCCCTGGGCAAATCTGTTGCAGCCGCCCCTCACCGCGATTGCGCAACCGACGTATGAACTGGGACGGCGCGCCGCAGAACTGTTGCTCACGCGTTTGCAAGAGCGCGCTAGACCAGCGACGCAAGAACGTCTCGCAACTCGGTTAGTCGTGCGCGGTTCGACCAGTCCGCCCCGTCGCTAGAAAGTTGCCGCAATGCCTGCACCCATCTGTGTCGTTGGGAGTTCCAACCTAGACCTCATCGCGCGCGTGCCGCGCTTGCCCAGGTTGGGCGAAACGCTGGTGGGTCACTCGTTTCACTGGGGCTGCGGAGGCAAGGGCGCGAATCAAGCCGTGATGGCAGCCCAGCTGGGTGCGCGCGTGACGATGGTGACTAAACTGGGGCGCGATGTTTTTGGTGAAGAGATGCTCAAGAATTATCAGGCGCGCCAGATTGACACCACCTTCGTTTTTTTCGACGAAGCACACGCCTCCGGCGTCGCGCCGATTTTCGTGGATGACGCGGCGCAGAATTGCATTGTCGTGGTGCCGGGCGCGAATGCTGCGTTATCGCCGGCGGATGTGCATGCCGCCGCCGCGGCGATTCGCGCCGCGAGCGTGCTAGTGTGCCAACTAGAAGTGCCCATCGAGACGACGCTGGAAGCATTTCGCATCGCGCGCGGCGCCAACGTACGCACAATCTTGAATCCAGCCCCCGCCGCACCGTTACCCGACGAACTCTTGACGCTCACCGATCTGTGCGTCCCCAACGAAACCGAGATCGAGGCGTTGACCGGCTTGAGCGTGCGTACCCCCAGCGACGCCGAACGGGCGGCGCGTCGCTGGCTTGCTTTGGGTACGCGAGGGGTGATCGTGACGCTAGGTGAGCGCGGCGTCTTTGTGGTCACGCCTGATGCGGTCGAACACGTGGCGCCGATTTCGGTACAAGCCGTTGATCCCACCGGCGCCGGCGATGCCTTCATCGGCAGCCTGGCGGTGTTTCTGGGCGAAGGCTTGGCGCTGCGCGAGGCTGTCCTGCGCGCGAATGCCATTGCCGCGCTTTCGGTTACGAAACTGGGTACCCAAACGTCATTCCCGAATCGCGCCGAAGCGGATGCGTTTTGCCGGAAGCACGGTCTACGCTAGGGCAATGAAAAGAGGGTAACGCTACATTCAATCGTGGAGATGTCAAAACTGGTGCACTTGATGCCCCGCAGGGCGGGGGGCTTGGGGGGGTGTCCCCCCCAACACCCCCTCAATCCC
>DYLA01000180.1 GCA_020722265.1 Anaerolinea sp. | reverse complement strand
CCATGCCTCGAAATGACAAAAAGGTGGTTGTCAATAGACTTTGCACATGCCGTGGCGGTCAAAATCCGCTCGGCGTCTCAGCCAAGATTTCGCACCTGTACGCTTGGACTAGCCAACGGACAGGCTCAAGCCGTCAGTTCTGCGCTCTTCCCTATCGCTGGGTCTAGGGTGCGAAAGTTTGGCTCAGATAGAAACGGCAGTCCAGATCGCTGTGGACTGCCGTTGTCTTTTGTTCTCCGACAAGGTTTCTATTTGATGATGATAGGGGTGCGCGTCGGGGTTGGCGTGCGCGTGGGTGTGCGAGTGCGCGTCGGCGTCGGCGGTTGAATAACGGTCACGATGGTGCGCGCGGTTGCCGTCACCCCTTTGCAGCGCGCGGTCAGCACGTACACTGTGGTGACACTCGGCGATACAACCCGCGAGCCGGGGGTCGCAACTCCACCGATGCCGTTGTTAATTTCGACGGAATCCGCGTTCGTGACCGCGCCCCAACTCAATGTGGTCGAAGCGCCTTTGTTGATCGTTGAAGGCGAGGCGCCGAACGATGAGATGACCGGCGTGCCACTGCACGATGGTGGCGGAGGCGGCACAGTACGCGTGGCGGTGGGTGTACGACTTGGGATCGGCGTAAATGTGCGCGTGGGTGCGACGACGTTGATCGTGATCGTGCGCTGGACGCTTTGCCCATCGAGCGTGAGGACGCGCAAGGTGTGCGTCGTCGTTTGCTTTGGGCAATCTTGCTTCGATCCGCTCGCGGCGACCGCCGCGTTGTCCAGGAGCACCTGGGACACGTTTTTCACTTGCCAATGGATCGTCGTGCAGCGACCCTGCACCAGCGTCGCGGCGTCGGCGTAGAAAGTAATGCTTGCCGCTGGCAGAGGCGTGGGGGCAGACGTGCCAGGTTTGGTCACCGGCGTCGCCGATGGGACGACGAACGGCGGCGGTGGCGCGGCCGGCGATGGTTGTGCTGCCGCGCCCTGGATCGTGACAATCGCTTGCGCGTAATCGCCCCACACGCCCGCCGAGTTCTGCGCGCGTACCATCAACGTGTAATTGCCCGGTCCAGGTGGTGACCATTGTTGTTTGGTCAGCACCAACGTCTGCGCGGTGTCAGCGTTCGGCGTCGTTTGCACGACTTGGCCGTTGACACTGAGTTCGACTTGAACGATGTGGAGTAGATCGGCAGAATGGGATGTCACTTCGATGATTGGATTGGGAGGAAGCGCGCTTTCATCCAGCGGCGCATCAATCCACGAGCGCGGCGCCGTCTGCGTCGCCGGCGATGGCGTGTTCGTCGGATTGCACGCGGCGATCGCCGCCGACCAGAGCATTAGCATGAAGAACAAACCAAGTCTTTTCATCATCAGGTCTCCTTGTGGTGGCATCCGTCACCATCAGGGAACTCGGTATTCCAACTCTAGGTGAAAGTTGCCATAGTCGCTGATGCATGCGTTGTTGTCCTCGTGGTTCAATGCTTCCGTGTTCGAGCGAAGCACAAAGCCATAATTGGGGCGTGTACCCTGTATCCATTGCTTGACCGCGTCGGTTACATTCAGTTGGATGACTTCTTGTCCCGGTGTAGTGCCTAATGTTGATGGGAGCGTCGTGTACGCCTCAGACGGAATCCAGTATTTCGCGTCGCCGAAATCCTTGCCCATCCATTTGTCCTTACCGAGACCAAGATGTGTAGCGCAGTTGACGCGTTCATTGGTTGCGGTATTGCCGTAACTCTGATGGCTGTCCAGAAGACTGTACTTGAGCGTCGCCCGATCCAGGTACACGTATTGGGGAATGTTGCTCAGGTCAAAATACACGGCTCCGCGCCACGCGACATTATAGTATCCATCGCAGTCGTCCCAGATCTCGTGCTCATAACCAACCCGAATCTGGTCGGGCGGCGGCTCCGATGGCTTGTATCCACGCGTGCAGTAACTCTCGGTATGGGCGTTATACACATAGCGGTTGAGCCGATGGGCAGGCGTCAGATCCCTAAACTCACCCTGTGGCTTCCACGGCAGACAGATTTTGATACTGCTGTCGGGCGATTCACCCGCGCCACCCTTGAACGCGCGCACAAAGTAACAGTTCTTGGAGAGCGCCGCGTACTTGAGTTGCTCCTCCGGTGGAGCGTTCGATCCGACGGGCCAAGGCGGATTTGCTAGCGGAATCATTGCTACTGTGAGATCTTGACCTTGCACCTCTTGGACGAGCGACGGCGCAGGATAATCTTCGCGATACACGCGGTACCCGTCAATCGTCGTGACACAGTTGGTATCGCCGGGCCAGCATGCCCCCCACCAGTTCCACACCAACACGGCGTGGTCGCCGGACTCGATCGTGGCTGGGCACAGCAACGCGCCCAACAAGGCCAGCGGGCCCGGCATGTGCGAGACGCACTCCTTTGGATCGAACGTGTATTTTAGATCGGACGGTGGCGTGATGGACGGAAAACCCCCGCCCATAAATTGCTGCGTCGGCAGGTTGAGGTCAGGCAGCACGCCGCTGAGATCAAACTGACTCGCCTTCATCTGAACTGGCAACCCAGCGTCCAACACCTCTTTGGCGTTGCCGAGGTAGATCAGGGTGCTCCCTTTCCAGCCCCAGCAATCCAATTCTAGGGTCATTTTGCCCTTGAGCGGATAGTACGGCAAACTCTTTAGGAACGCGCTCACGTCGAACGTGCCTTGCGCGTTGGGCGGGAGAAACGTATTGGGCGCGTGCGGAATGCGCTGCCAATCGCCGTCGTTGATTCTGAGATAGCAATAGACCTTGTCCACAGGTTGCTTGAGTATTATTTTGATCGGTTTGAAGAATTTCCCCCAATCCATCGAGGGTTTGCATTGGCTGGCGGCAATTTTCACCTGGACCGGATTGCTGAGCGCAGTCCCTGCCGGATTGAATGCCACGACGTAGTAGACGTACTCGCCCTGCGCCAGGTTCGAATCAGTATAGACAAACGAGGAGGCGCCATTGTGCGCGCCAAGGGTTGCAATCGGTGTGAGCAATGGGGTGGGACCCTCGCGTTGAATGTAAAAACCATCCTCATTGAACGATTGATCTGCAATCGTCAACTGGACGTTGCATCCATCTACCGCCGCGCCCAAGAGCGGCTTTGCCGGTGGGTTAGATTTGCTAAAGAGTTCCCCCAGTGCCTTGATCCAGAAAAAATTCTTGTCGGGCAGACCTGGCGGCGCGCCTTGTCCTGGGTCTGGTGGTGGTGGCGGATTGTTGGGTGCTGGGTCTGGCGTTGAAGTATCCGCGCCGGGACCCGGCTCGGAGGTCTCTGGCACCGGCACCGAGACCGCTTGATCGGCGGGAATCGGATCGTTCGGGTTGATTTGTGGATTGGCGTCAATCACTTGCTGCGGCGGAACCTTGAATTTATCCGCGATGCCTGGCAACGTGTCGCCGGGCGCGGGTTTGTAAGCGATCAGCGTTGTCGGATTGGCGTCTGGGCTCGCCACCACGCGCACTACATTCGATTGTCCTTCGCGCTGCTGCGCGTCCCTCGCGCGCGCGATCAATGTGTGTGTGCCTTCGCCTTGCGGAACCCAAGACCATGTGACGGCAAGTCGTTTCAGCCCTGCGTCCGATGGTTGGGCAAACAAGCGCACGCCATCCACCCAAACTTCCACCGCGACAATCGGCTGGGCGCCTACGGCATCTACGCCGATAGTCGTCGCATCGTTGAGCGGGATCGTGGCATCGTTCGATGGAGTTGTCAAAGTAACGACGAGGGGCGACGTATTCGGCGGCATCTGCTTTACCACGTCGGGAATTTGTGTGCTGAGATAGAGGAGACCACCCATCAGAGCCAGCACGATAATGGCGAAACAGCCAATGACAGATGCTCTTTTCATTCCGTCCTCCTTGGGGGCTAATGTGGTATCGGCGGCGGTGGGATGCTCTGCAAAACGTGATGGATCGGCGCGAGGCATACCAACTGGTTTTCCGGGTGTGGTACTATATTACACTTGCTAACGCTTGTCAATTTCACCACGAAGTCGCGTCATTGTCGTTCCGAGCGAGACGATAAAAGACTTGCGCATCGCATCTCCACCCATAGTGTTATAATGAACGTAGGCGTGATGAGCCGGACGGAGCAGTCACGACGATTCTCGATGAGGGGTAGTGAAACGATGAAACCTGTGCGCGTGGTGGTAACCGGAATGGGCGCGCTCTCGCCGGTCGGCAACGATGTGGCAACGATGTGGGAGAACTTGAAAGCCGGGCGATCGGGCATCGCGCGCATCACCTTGTTCGATCCGTCGAATCTCACGACGCAAATCGCCGGCGAGGTCAAGGGATTCGATCCGCGAGCGCATTTCGACGTCAAAGCCGCGCGCCGGCTCGAACGCTTTGCCCAGTTCGCCGTCGTCGCGGCGCGGCAGGCGATTGCCGATGCGCATCTGGAAATCACCGAGCGCAACAGTGAGAACATCGCCGTCCTCATCGGCAGTGGCGTGGGTGGCGCAATGACGGTGACCGAGCAAGTCCGCGTTCTGGAGACAAAAGGCCCGCGTCGCATCAGTCCCTTTTTCATTCCGATGATGTTGGTGGATGCTGCCGCCGGGCAGGTCGCCATCGAATTCGGCATCAAGGGACCGAATCTGGCAGTCGTCGCCGCGTGCGCGACCGGCGGCAACGCCCTCGGCGAGGCGGCAGAGATGATTCGGCGCGGCGATGTGGACATAGCGGTCTGCGGTGGGACCGAAGCCTGCCTCGCGCCGCTCGCGTTCGCCGGGTTCAACGTGATGGGGGCGATCTCCACGCGCAATGACGCGCCCGCGACCGCCAGCCGCCCATTCGACGCAACGCGTGATGGTTTTGTAATGAGCGAAGGCGCGGGCGTGGTGGTTCTGGAAAACGCCGAGCACGCGCGCGCACGCGGCGCACACATCTACGGCGAACTCGTCGGCTACGGCGCGAGCGCGGACGCCAAGCATTTCGCCGCGCCGGATGTGGAGGGCGAAGGCATCGGGCGCGCGATGCAATGGGCGCTCCGCCGCGCCCGCCTCGATCCGATGCAAGTGGATTACATCAACGCGCACGGCACCGCGACCAAACTGAACGATGCGATCGAGACGCTGGCGATCAAGCAAGT
The DNA here is from genome assembly GCA_020722265.1 of Anaerolinea sp. GTDB lineage: Bacteria > Chloroflexota > Anaerolineae > UBA4142 > UBA4142 > DYLA01. Next base: position 936 of record DYLA01000180.1, on the reverse strand, counting down.
GTTCGGCGAACACGCGCGTCAACTCGCCATCAGTTCGACCAAATCTATGATTGGGCACGCGCTCGGTGCGGCCGGCGCGCTCGAAGCGATCATTTGTCTGAAGGCGATGCAAGACCGCCTCGCGCCGCCGACGATCAATTACACGACGCCCGATCCCGAGTGCGATCTCGATTACGTGCCGAACGTCGCGCGTCCGCTCGACATCAACGTCGCGATGTCGAATTCGATCGGCTTGGGCGGACACAATTCGTGCCTGATATTTCGGATTCCAGATTGATGGGGTTATGATGCCGCGTTTCGCACACATCATCGGCTGGGGCAAGTACGTGCCGCCGAACGTCGTCTCGAACGACGATCTGGCCAAGCGCGTGGATACGACCGACGCGTGGATTCGCGAACGCACCGGCATCGTGGAGCGACGGATCGCGTCGGAAAAAGAATCCACCGCGCTGATGGCGGTCTCTGCCGCACGCGAAGCGGTCGAGAGCGCGAACGTCAATCCGCGCGAGATCGAACTGATCATCGTCGCGACGGCGACGCCGGAGTATCCTTTCCCCGCGACCGCGTGCCTCGTGCAGGATGCGATCGGCGCGGAGCGCGCCGGCGCGTACGACCTGGAAGCCGGCTGTTCCGGTTTCGTGTACGCGCTCGCGACGGCAGCCGGGATGATTCGCGGCGGAATGTACGACACGATCCTCGTCGTCGGCGTGGAGACGCTGTCGCGTATCGTGGACTGGCACGACCGCGCGACCTGCGTGTTGTTCGGCGACGGCGCGGGCGCGGCGGTGCTGCGCGCGAGCGACGAGCCGGGCGGCGTGCTGGCATCGGTCTTGGGCGCGGATGGGTCGGGCAGCGAGTTGCTGATGTTGCCGGGCGGCGGCGCGCGCTACCCAGCGAGCGCAGAGACGGTCACCTCGAATATGCACTATGTTCGGA
>DYLA01000008.1:31607-33802 GCA_020722265.1 Anaerolinea sp. | reverse complement strand
CGTGTGCCGGCGACTAGATTCGAACTAGTGACCAAGGGCTTATGAGTCCCCTGCTCTACCGCTGAGCTACGCCGGCAGCAATCTATGCTTTGGTTTACATTCTAACACACTCGGCTGATCTTGGCAAATTGGTCACTTGCCGACCGTGTCTGTGCGGATTCTTCATTGCTGGTACCAGCCGTATCGTTAGAAATAAAGCCCCCTGGCAAAGAGAACCTCCAACGCACTCAATTATCACCTTGCCAAGCCAACCCACTCGGCGCTGATTTGCCACAAACGCTCTTGCGCCGCTTCGTCGTACGAGTCGGGCGACGAGTGCCACTCTTTGCACTTGCCAAAGTACTTGCCGCTGATCCCTTCGACCTCCGGTGCGGTGGCGAGGTAGACACTCGTCCGCGCACCCTCCTCCACACTAATCGCCTGAAGGTTGAAAAGGGGTTGCACGATCCACCGGAGAAAACCGCCGTTACTCGCAATCAAATTCGTTCTCACCCTGCCCGGATGGAGCGCGTTCGCCGTCACGCCAGCCCCAGCCAACCGCCGCGCCAGTGCGTACGTGAACAGAAGGTTTGCCAACTTGGAGTTGTTGTACGCCGGCCACGCGTTGTAGCGTCGCTGCATCTGCAAATCTTCGAAATGGATCCTACCCTGGCGGTGCAGTGCCGACGATACGTTGACGATGCGCGCCGGCGCGCTCGCCTTCAACCGATCGAGCAGAAGATTGGTCAGCAAGAAAGGCGCGAGGTGATTCACGGCAAAGGTCATTTCGATTCCATCCACGCTCTCCTCGCGACGCATCTTCCAAACTCCCGCGTTGTTGATGAGCACATCCAACCGCGCGTACTGACGCATAAACTCCTGCGCGAGTCGGTGAATCTCCTTCTGCGAAGACAAATCCGCCATCAGAAACTCGACGGCGTCATTGCCGGTCTCCTGACGAATTCGCGTCACCGTCGCCGCGCACTTGTCCGCGCGGCGCCCGTGCACGACGACCGTTGCGCCCAAGCGCGCCAACTGCTTCGCCGTCTCCGCGCCGATGCCGGCCGTCGCGCCGGTCACCAAACACACTTTGCCTTTCAAGTTCCTCCTTCGACCGCGCGCGCCGCTAAAACTCCGCCAGCCCGCCGGTCACCCGCGCGCGTCGCTCTGCCAACCTCCACTTCAATCGGCGCGAGTTCCGGAAAACCAACCGGATACCCCATCAACGTCGAACGAAACGCATCCACCGCGTAACTGAGCGGCAGCACACGCGAGCCCCACAACACCATTTCCGGCAGCGCGCGGAAGGGAAAGAACATCCCACAGAGAATCATCAACTTGTTCATTCATTCCCGCCTCGCCCACAACCACAGCGCGCCAATCGTCACAATCTCTACCCCCATCGCCAGCGCGCCGGCTTCGGGACCGAACGCGCCTCCCATCAGCCACTCGGGACCAATCACGCGCAGACGCACGAGACCCTCCGCCTCGAGTCCGCTCACGAGAAAACCGAAAATCGGTCCCTGCGCCCAATTCCACGCCGCGTGCAGTCCAATCGAAAACCACAAGCGCCCGGTCGCGTAATATCCCATCGCCAAGAGCACGCCGGCGATGAAAATTCCGATGGCAGAGCCCAGCCCCGCGCCCGGATTCAGAAAATGCAACATCCCAAAGTACACCGACGAGATGACGACGGCAGACGCAAAGCGCATCCCTTCGGCAAGATTTTGCAACACATAGCCGCGTGCATCTGTCTCTTCGGCGACGCCGACCATAAGGTGCATCAGCAAGCCTGCGCCGAGCGCGCCCAGCATCGCCAGCCCATCCCGGCTCTCCCATGCAAACCCGATCACCGCGACCGCGCCGAGCGCGAGGGAAGCCCCAAAAATCGCCACCCACATCGTCAGCGCCAACGCGAAGCCGGCGAGCAACTCGCGCCACCAGCCGCGCGTCAGTTGCAAACCGAGCGACCGAAACGAGCGATGGTCAACCCAGCGCCGAAACGCAAAGACGATCGCGAGGATGATGAGCAAATCCGCCGCGCGATAGCCCACCGAGAAGAGCGGTGAGGCGAACCACTCGAGCGTCAGCCGCATGAGGCGATCGGAAAGTTCCGCCGGCGGCACTCCCCGATTCGTCAACGTCGCCGCAAAATAGATGACGAGCGCGAGCCCTAGCCCAATCGCCATCAGGATCCGCGCGAGGAGCGCCGTCAT
>DYLA01000008.1:5700-31507 GCA_020722265.1 Anaerolinea sp. | reverse complement strand
CCTGTTCGCTGTCCACTCCCCACGAACCAGTGATCAGACCGCGCGACCTCAACCGTGCCAGATGTTTGGCAATCATCTGCTCCTCCCAATAGCGCAGCAGTTCGCCGGCGTACGGGCGGCCCTGATAAATCGGCGACGCGTCCACCAAATCGTCGAACGTCCGCGCGCGCGGCAGCAAAGCGAGAAGCGCACGCTCGCGCGCATCGAACACATCGAGGTAACGTTGCAGGCGCGCGGGAATGTCGTCGGCGATGATGCCCTTGTGACTCGACACGATGACACGCGGCGCAAGCGACATCACTTGGCGAATGGACGCTTCGAACGCGGCAATGTCCGATTCGCGGTGCCCGTACCAGGGCCCGAACGCGGTGAGGTCAATATCGAACGAGAGGAGCACGCCATAGGTTGGCTCGAAGAAGCAGACATGATCCACCGTGTGGCCGGGCGTATGCATCGTGACGAGTTTCACCGCGCCGAAATCGAAGGTATGCCCATCGGCAAAGGTATGCGTGGGCAACGCGGTCTTGAAATTCATCGCCGCGCGGACGAACGCACGCCATTCGCTGGCGTGCTCGCGCCCGGCGAATCGCTCGCCGAGCAACTCCACGTTGCCGAAGGTATCGGCGGCGTATTGCGGCGCGTAGAGCGGCACGCCGTCGAACTTCCAGTTGAGCGCGGTGTGATCGGGATGACTGTGCGAGGCGATGACCACATCCACGCGCGGCAACGCGTCGAGGGCGCGCGCACCGCACCCGGTATCAATCAGCGCGCGCGTCGCGCCTTGGACCAGAAAACTGTGCGCAAAGGGGAACCGTCCGTTGTTCTCGCCGGGGACAAGGTAGAGCCCAGGGACAATTTCAATCAAATCCATTCTGGCTCCTCTGGGTGGTGCTTTCGGCTCATTTGATCCGCGTATCCTCCGCCAGCGTCCGCCCGGTCTTGGCGACGAACACATCCTCCAGCGTCACCTCCGTCGGCGCGATCTGCTCCAGCACGGCGCCGTTGTCCATCAGCGCGCGAATGAGTTGCGGCAAGAGCGCGCGCGGGTGTCGGCAGGAGCAGGGTCGTCAGACACTTGATCAGCGTCGTCTTGCCCGCGCCGTTCGGACCGAGAAGCCCAAAGACCTCGCCGGGAAAAACATCGAGGTCAATGTCCTTGAGCGCGACGATTTCCTTGACGCGTGAACGAAACAACCCCACGCGTTCTTTCGATTGGTAAACCTTGGTCAAGCCGCGAATCTCGATGATCGGTTCCATAACGATCGGTATCATACATTCATTGGCGCAAAAATGCAAAAGGCGGCAAACGAATCCTCTCGTCCGCCGCACCTTTTCTCGCGTTCCCCTCGCCCTACGCCATCAAACGCGCGTGAACTTTTCCATCGCCCCAGCCGCCCACGTGCGCGCCACCGTCGCTAGATTGAAACGATTGAAACTGACCGGCAAATTCAACTCCTCTTTCTCGCACACGGTAGATTCGTTCACCGAATCAATCTCCGGCTTGAGCGCGAGCAGTTCGCGCTCCGCCAGCGCCGGCGACTCGCGCATCAGCCGATCAATCACGCCGATCAATTCGACCGCGCGCGCGATCCGCGCGTCCGTCCGCGCCGCCAGGTCAGCGGGAATGAGACGATGCTCCGCTTTCAGCGCGTTCAGGCGCCGCCCCGCGGCGTACGTCGCTGCGACGATTTCATCGCGCGACATCCAGCGCGTCTCGTAATTCAACACGTACTTCCACGACGGCGCGACGAGTCGCTGCCGATGCTCTTCGAGCGTGCGCGCGAACAAGCGATACCCGTACCGCTCCGGTTGCTCGAACGCGAGACTACCCGGGTCAACGAACGGCGCGAGTGGCGAGATGAACGGGAGCAAGCGTCCATCCCCGTAGCGTTCGAGGAGATGGCGCGCATAGTCTATCGTCCCCATCACCGAAGCGTACGTCTGCGCCGGCAAGCCGGTCATAAAGTACACGTCCAGTCGCTGACAACCGACCGCCAGCGCGTCCTCCATCGTTTGCTCCATCGCCGCGTTGGAATAGAACTTGTTAAAGGCGCGCCGCACGTTCGGATCGTGCGACTCCATCGAGACCTCGACGACGAAATTGGGCAGCGCGTCCGCAATCTCACGCAGAAACTCGCGCGACGCGGGCGCAAAGAATTCGATGATCACTTGCCCCCGCGCGCCCGCGACCGCGCGCAAGAATCGCCGCGCATACTCCATCCCATTCTGGCGAAGATCGCCCAGCACGAATACGGGCCCGCGCGAGAACTGCTGCATCGCGCGCACATCCTGCGCCACCCTCTCCGGCGCGCGAAACGCCGGCTTGGCACGCCCCAGCACCTGCGCGAACGCGTCCGCCGAACCGCCGCACGTGACGCAGTGGTGCGTACAGCCGCGACAGGTCAGCCCCGCCATAATCGGATAATCGAGCCACGTCGCAAAGGGAAGATAGTCGAAGAGTATCCGATCGCGAATCACCGAGCGAATGATGCGGCGATAGTCGAGCGCCACGTGGTCGAGCGAATCGGGCGAATAGGTGATCGCGTTCGCGTGTGCGTCGCCACGCGCATTACGATAGGTGAGGTTCGGAATCTCGGCAAGCGGCTTGGCGTCGCGATCGCCGCGCAGATACGCCAGCAGCATCCGGACCGGCTCCTCGGTCGAATCGCCGCGCACGACAAAATCCACCTCCGGGCGCGCGATCAATTCGCGGTGATAGTACGAGGACGAGAAACCGCCGAAGATGATCGGCGTCTCCGGGTGATGCGTCTTGACGAGCCGCGCGATTTCGATGGCGCCATGCGCGTGCGGCAACCAGTGCAAATCAATCCCGAACGCGCGCGCGTCCAATGACGCGATCATCTTCTCCGCATCGAATTTTCGATCGCGCAGCATCCGCACGGCAAGATTCACGATGCGCGTACGCAAGCCGTGCCGTTCGAGATAATCGGTCAGCGTCGTAAACCCGATGGGATACATTTCAAAGACCGGTGTCGAGGGCACCAGGTCGCTGATCGGTCCGTAGAGAATCGCCTTTTGACGAAAGTCATACACGCTGGGTGCGTGCAGAAAAACAATATCGTTATGACTCATGGCATCTGTTCTCCAAAGGGAATGTAAAAAAACGCCCTTGTAAGTCATCCCGATTGACGACTGCCAAGGGCGTTTAAGGAAGGAGGGAGGAGCACAATAGGGCCGCACCGCCCGCTTGACTCCAGTGCCACTATAAACAACACAAGTCCAAGACTGGTCAAAAGCAAGTCAAAGGTCGGTGTAAATTTCCTCGCCGATTGTTTTGCCATTTTGCTAGACCTGTGCTAGAATGTTCGCTGTTCAGTGACCATTGACTAGGGAGGACACGTGCTTAACATCGTAGGAAAACGTTACTGGTATTTCGCCTTTTCGTTGCTCCTCATCGTGCCCGGTCTTGTTGCGATGGGAGTACATTGGGCGCAGACCGGACAACCGTTTCGTCTGGCGATTGATTTCACCGGCGGTACGCTGCTCGAACTGAAATTCGCGCAGCCACAGCCATTCCAAACCGACGAGGTCGTGCGAATATTCGGGACCTTCGGCTTGGGCGCGAACGACGTGCACGTGCAGCCATCGGGCAACGACGCGCTCATCATTCGCACCAAGGAGATTGATACCGAAACCAAAATCAAAATCGAAACCGCACTGGCAGAGCGCTTTGGCAAGTTCACCGAACAGCGTGCGGAATCGGTAGGTCCCGCCGTCGGCGCCGAAGTAGCGCAGCGCGCCGCGATGGCAGTGGGGCTAGCGTCTCTTGCCATTCTGCTGTACATCACCTGGGCATTCCGCCGCGTGCCGCAACCATTTCGCTATGGCGTGTGCGCCATCATCGCACTCCTCCACGACACCTTTCTCCTCCTCGGGCTGATCTCCATTTTCGGCTTTCTGTTCGGCTGGGAGGTGGATCCGCTGTACCTGACCGCGCTGATGACCGTCATCGGATACTCCGTGCACGATACCATCGTGGTCTTCGATCGCATCCGCGAAAATTTGGGGCGGATGCGCGGCCTCCCGTTCGAAAGTGTCGTCAATCACAGCATCCTGCAAACGCTCGACCGCTCGATCAACACAGTGCTCACCGTTCTCTTCACGCTGGCCGCGCTGCTTTTGTTCGGCGGTGTCACGATTCGACACTTTGTCTTGATTCTGTTCATCGGCATCACCAGCGGGATGTACTCGTCCATCTTCAACGCCGCCCCCATGCTCGTGGTATGGGAGAACGGTGAGATTGGGCGATTCTTCCGGCGTGTCTTCGGGCGGCAAAAGCCGGCGACCGCGTGATTCGATTCGAGATAGACGCACGAGCCGCTCTCACCACGAGAGCGGCTTTTCTTATGCTGCACATCTTCACTTGTCACTCGCCACCGGTTGTGGTAAGATTACAACCGCTATCGAGGTCACTTGATGGAAAACGCAATCGTCGTTCGTTCTGCGCGCCCAGCAGACAAAGACCCCATCCTCGCGTTCTGCCAGAACACCTTCAGTTGGGGCGACTACATCGCCGACGTTTGGGATCTCTGGCTCACCGACACCCTCGGGCGAATGTTCGTCGCGCAGGTCGGCGAGCAGCCGGTCGGTGTGGTGCACGCCGCGCTGGCTGATGGCGCGGCGTGGATGGAGGGAATGCGTGTGCATCCCGATTTTCGTCAACGCGGCGTTGCCACCGCGATGGATGTCGCCGCGCGCGCGTTCGCGCGCGAACACGCGTGTTCGCGCGCACGCTTGGTGACGAGCGTCAAGAATATCGCCGCACAAGCGCTCCTGGCGCGCATCGGCTATCGGCGCGTCGCGCAGTTCAATGAGTGGGAGGGCGAAGCGGCGGAGGAAGATTTCGCGACGATGCGCGTGGCAACCCTCGCCGACGCGCCCGCGCTGCTCGCACTCTGGCGCGACTCGGCAATGCGCGCCGCTAGCGCGTCCGTCGTCCCCACTCGCCACTGGCGCTGGCTCGAACTGAACGAGGCGCGCCTCCGCGAGCGCATCGCGACGGGAGAAGCGCGTCTGAGCGAACGCGGCTTGGCACTCCTCCTCGCCTACGACGAAAAAGACTGGTGCGGCCTCAACCTGCACGCGCTGGCTGGCGATGACGCCACGCTTCTCGCCCTCGCGCGCGCCGCGCGCGGCGAGGCATACTATCGCGGTTACCCCACCGTCGGCGCGCTTGTGGCGGATCATCCCGGGACAAACGCGGCGATGGAACGCGCCGGCTATCGCCGCGAGGGGGGAGTCTTTCTCTACGAGATAGAACTGTGAAGGTCCATTGATGCATCGAGCATTTTCCCGCCCTCTATTCCATCCGCGTTCCCTTGTATCGGTGGGAAAACGCTGGCTCATCGGTCATCGCTCGCGGCGGCTCTGGCCGCTCCTGCTCCTGATGATCGCTGCGTGCACGCCGCGCCCGATTCCCACTGCCACCTCGCCGCGTCCGCGCACAACTCCCACCGCGACGCGCGCGCCCTCTCCTCCACCCACAGTCGTGGACACACCCATGCCAACGCCGCGCGCAACCGCCACCGAAACTCCTTCGGCGACCGCGACCTTGCTCGCGTTCACGCCAATCGCCTACGAACGTAACCCCCGCGCGGTGCTCATCGAAGCGGATGTGCGCGATGCCGCGACCCCGCGCGACGCACACGTCCCCCTGTGGCGACTCTACGCCGATGGCTTGGTCGTCTTCGCCGGCGAACGCGCCCCCCTCGCGACCGGACTCGACGCCCAAGTGCGCGTCGGTCACCTATCGGACGCGGAAATTCAAGCGCTCCTCGCCTACCTCACCCAGACCGGCTTTTTCTCGCTGCTGGAATATTACGAGCCGCGCCCCAAACCCGACGACGCACCTACCGCGCACATCAGCATCTTGCTCAACCGCGCGACGACCGTACGCGTGTACGCGCCCGCCGACGAAAGCACACCCGCGATTTTCTCCGACGCCTTCAAGCGCATCACGCAAACGATCCCCGCCGACGCACAGCCCTTCGTTCCGACCGAGGCGTACCTCGTCGCCACTGACGCGGGAACGGTGAGCAGTCTAGCGTCCAAAGAGAGCCTGATCGAATGGACGATTGCCGGTGTGCGTTTGGCGAACGCCGACGCCGGCGTGACTATCTCCGGCAACGCGTACGCGCAAATCGCCGCGTTGCGCGCGGGGAAACCGGAGAACGCGTTGTATCGCGAAGGCGCGCGGGCGTACCGCGTGCGCTTGGCGCCGAACTTGCCGCGCGCGGTTCACCTCACCGATTGGGTCGGCACGATTCTCAACGCGCCGCGCGAATTCGATGGACGCACCTTCGAGATCGTCGGATACTATCGCGGCTGGAATCTCTTGGGCGAGGCACGCGGTACACCGGCAACGCGCAGCGACTGGGTCATCGCAGACGACGGCGGTGCGATCTACGTCACCGGCGCCGTACCGCGCGGACTCGACCCATCGTCGCGCGCGGACGTATGGAACGTCGTCCGCCTGACCGCCAAGGTTGTCTACGTTCGGCTCGGCACAAGTTACTTGGAGGCGCGGCGCGTGGAGCAAGTATCCTCGGGATTGCCAACGCCAGCGGCGACTGGATCGCCCACGCCATCCCTCGCGAACGCCGACGCCGCCATCGCCGCCGTCAAAGCGCGGTTTCCCGAAGTCGCCAAGATCCAAAAGGCAACCGGGATGATCGGCGCGACGACCGACATCAAGGCGTTCGAGCGCGTCGAGGGGTGGGACATTGTGTTTCTGGAGGGCTGGGGCGATTGTATGGCGGGCTGCATCAACAATCGTTACTATTATTTCACCGTCCGCAAAGATGGACGGATGGCGAAGGTCGGCGAGTATCAACGCGTTTACAACGCAACGACGAACGCGTTCGAAACGACCGGCGTGCCGATGTGGGGCGTGCCCAAGTGATCGCGACAAGGCCTTGCCCACATTCCCATTGCCTTTTTCCGCGTTTGGCGTAAAATAGCATCGCATGACGAAATTACCAACCCAACTCGCGGTCGCGCTCGCCCTCGCCTTGCTCTTGGCACCCGGCGCCGCCAACGCCCGCGCGCAATCGCCCGATGCCGTCGCCGACCTCGCCGCGCGCATCAACCACGAGCGCGTCACGCGCGGCCTCGCGCCCTTCGCGCTCAACCCGCAACTCACTGCCGCCGCGCAGGCTCACGCCGACGACATCGCGCGCACCGCGCACTACGACCACACCGGCTCGGACGGCTCGACCGCGCGCGACCGCGTCGCCCGCGCCGGCTACGGCAAATACAGTTGGGGTTATCGCGTCGGCGAAAACTGGGCACACTATCGCAGCGTCCCCACCGCGATGGCGATGTGGATGGACAGCCCACCACACCGCAACAACATCCTCCACGCGCTCTATCGCGAAATGGGCATCGGCGTCGCGGCGGACAAGACCGGCTTGTTTATCTACGTCATCAACTTTGGCGCACAACCCAACGTCCTGCCCATCTTCATCAACGACGACGCCGCCGAAACGCGTATGACGAATGTGACGATTACCCTGACCGACGAACAAGTGATGCCGAACGGCGATGGCGTGAACAGCATCGGTCATCCCACTCACATCCAGATTGCAAATACCGCCGATTTCGCAAACGCCGAATGGCAGCCCTACGCGGCGCGCCGCGCGTGGACCCTGACGCCCGGCGCGGGCACTCGAACGGTGTACGTGAAATACCGCGACGCGAAAGGACGCACCGCCACAGCCAGCGACTCGATTCTGCTCGTCACCTCAACGCCGCCCGCGACCACGCCGCGCCCGACCGCGACGCGCACGCGCACGCCAAGCGCAACCGCGCCACCAACCGCATCGCCAACCGCGACGCCGACGTGGCTGCCAACCGATACGCCCGTGCTAACGCTCACCGCAACCGCAACGTCGGTCGCCACTCACACGCCAACGCCGAGTGCGCCAGCGACCGCCGTGCCCGCGTTCAACCCCATCGCGCTCTGCGGTCTCGGCGTCGGCGTGATGCTCGCGGTAATAGCCACCGTCACATTCCTAACGGAGCGCTGATGCTCTACCGAACGCTCATACTTTCGCTATTGTTGCTCGCCGCGAGCGCGTGCAGTGTCGTCCAAGGATTCTTCCCGGTCGAAACGGCCGCGCCGGCGAACGATTACACGATCTACGTCGTCAAGCCGGGCGAAACACTCAGCCAACTCGCGCTGCGCTACCACACGACCATCGAGCATTTGATCGCACTGAACGCGGAGCAATATCCCGCGCTCGCCCGTGACCCATCGCTGCTGCAAGCCGGCTGGCGACTGCGCGTTCCCGGACCGCAGGCAAGCGCCGCCGCGCGCGCAACTGCCGATGCCACGACGCGCGCGGACCTGGCCCAAGCCAGCAAAAAAATCATCGAACAAGTCAACACCGCGCGCGCGCGGCGCGGCTTGCTGACCCTGCGCTCCGACGTCGCGCTGACGCAGATCGCGAGTGACCGCAGCAACGATATGATCGCGCGCGATTATTTCAGCCACTACGACCCGGCGACCGGACAGCAACCGCTGCTCCGTTATCTCCAAGCGATGCATTTTTCGTATCGTTTCGCCGGCGAGAACATCGCCGAACTCAAGAACGACGCCGGCTGGGTGCCCCCGTGGCTCACCGTTCTCTCTCGCTACACGCCGACTGACCTAGCCAACGAATTCGTCAAGGGGTGGCTTAATAGCCCAGAGCATCGCACCAACATCTACAACGCCAACTATCGGCGCACCGGTGTCGCGCTGTCTGTCACCAGCGACGGGCGACGCATCGTCGCGACCCAAGTCTTTTCGGACTGAAACGGGAGGCAACCTTGATCGAGCGCACCCTCGACCGAATGCTCGAACGCATCCGCGACCATCAGCAGACCTTGGCGGATTGCGCCGCACGCTTGCAGCCAGCGGCGAACGAATTGAGTGACGCATGGACGAAGGCGCACCAAGACATCGCTCGCGCCGAGTCGCTCCCGGCGGACGCTGCCCGTGCCCAGACCGAACGCTTGGCGCGCGCCTGGCTGCGCGAACTCCAGCAAGGACGCTTGCGCCAATCCCTCGCCCTTTCCGCCGAGTGGAGTCGAGAACAGTCGCTCGCCGGTCTGCCCTACGACCTTGCGCTCCACTTGCTGGAAGAGTATCAACGCGCGCTACTCCCCCTGTTGACACGCGTTTACTCGACCGACCCGCAACTGCCGCTCGCGTTCGACGCACTGAACGATTGGTTCGCCGCCGCAGCGGCGCTGTTCGGCGCGGCGTACCTCGACGCGTTGCGAACGCGCGCCACCGCATCGGCGCGCCTCGTCACACTCGGACAACTGACCGGCGGCGCGGCACACACGCTCAACGAGCTCTTCACCATCCTCATCGGACGCACGCAGTTGCTCATCGAGCGCGCCGCCGATCCAGAAACGCGCGACGAAGTGCGCGACGCGCAACAAGCCGCGATGGTCGGCGCACGCATCGTCCAGCGATTGCAGGCATACGCGCAGCCCGATCACCCGAACTCGCCCATCGCCGTGGACGTCAATCTCCTCCTGCGCGACGCGGCAGAGCTGACGCGCTTTCTCTGGCGTGATCAAGCCGAAGCGCGCGGGGTCGTGATGGACGTGGTGAAAGATTTTGCCGATGTTCCCTACGCGCTCGCGCGTCCGGCTGACCTGCAGCACGCGTTCGTCGCCCTGCTGTTGAACGCCATCGAAGCAATCCACGACGGCGGCACGATCACGCTGCGCACCGAACGCAAGGGCAACCTGATTCTGGTCTCGTTCATTGACGATGGTGTCGGGATTCCGGCGAACGTGCGCACTCGCGTCTTCGAACCGCTGTACACCACCAAGGGCGCGCCCCATTGGGGCATCGGTCTAAGCATCGCCGCGCAAATCGCCGCCGAGCACGGCGGTACCCTCGCCATCGAAAACGCAACGACGCGCGGCGCGACGGTGACGCTCACCCTGCCAGTGGCGCAACTCGTTGAACAGAAAGGGGAAAGGCAAATGTCCACGACGCGGACGGCTACGATTCTGGTCATTGACAACGAACGGTCGGTGCGCGATTTGCTGGCGCGCTTGCTCAAGTTGCACGGGCACACCGTCGTCGTCGCCGAAGGAGGCGCGGAAGGTCTCACCGCGTTCCAAGCCGGCAAATTCGACCTGGTCTTTACCGATCTGGGGATGCCGGAAATGTCGGGCTGGGACGTGGCGCGCGAAATCAAAAAACTCGACCCCACGGCGCGCGTCGCTCTGACGACCGGCTGGCCCATCGAATTGAACGAAGCGGAATTGAAAGCGCGCGGCGTGGATCGCGTTGTCCGCAAACCCTTTGACATTCCCAAACTCCTCGCGATGATCAACGAATCGCTCATGGCGGATGCCCTATGACCCCACCGGGCATCCACACCCTCGCGATTCACGCGGGCGAATCGCCCGACCCGACGACCGGCGCGCTCGTCCCGCCGCTCCATCTCACTGCGACGTTTCATCTCGGCACGGCGGAGGCAGGCGCAGCAATTTTTGCGGGCGAGCAAGAGGGGTTCGTCTATTCGCGCTGGAGTAATCCTACCGTCGAGATACTGCAAAGACGCGTCGCCGCGCTCGAACACGCCCAAGCCGCGCTCGCCACCGGCAGCGGGATGGCGGCAATTGCAACTGCCCTCCTGAACATCGTCCGCGCCGGCGATCACGTCGTTTGTGCGCAAGCGGTCTATCCCAGCACGTACCATCTTCTCGACGTGGAACTGCGCGCGCTCGGCATCGCAACGACGTTCGTGGACGCGACCGATTGGCAGAAGGTTGCGCGCGCGCTCACGCCGAACACGAAACTGCTCTATCTGGAAACGCCCGGCAACCCGCTCCTCACGCTGTGCGATCTCGCCGCGCTGGCGCACCTCGCGCGTGCGCGCGGCATCATCACCCTCGCCGACAATACCTTCGCGACACCGATCAACCAGAACCCGCTCGACTGGGGCATTGACATTGTCGTTCACAGCGCGACCAAGTACCTGTGTGGACACGGTGATGCAGTGGGCGGGATCATCGTCGGGGGCGCGGATTTCATCCAGCGATGCGCGAACGAACCGCTGCGCTATTTCGGCGGTGTGCTCAGTCCGTTCAACGCGTACCTCATCCTGCGCGGGATCCAGACCTTGCCCCTGCGCGTCGAACGCCACAACGCGAACGCGCTCGCGGTCGCGCGATTTCTGGAGCAACACCCCCAGGTGGCGTCCGTCTCATATCCGGGGCTGGCATCGCATCCGCAGCACGCGCTCGCGCGCCAGCAGATGCGCGGGTTCGGCGGGATGGTCTGCTTCGAACTGAAAGGCGGGGTTGCCGCCGGCGCGCGGCTGATGAACGCCGTCAAGTTGTGCTCGCTCGCGGTCTCGCTCGGCGACACGCGCACGCTCATCACACACCCGGCGTCCACGACGCACAGCGTCGTTTCGCGCGCCCAGCGTCTGGCGCAAGGCGTGACCGATGGACTGGTGCGGTTATCGGTGGGGCTGGAGGATGTGGAGGATATTCTCGCGGATTTGGAACAGGGTCTCGCCGCTATTTCCAATTTCTGACGCTGCGAGGAAAAGATCAGTTTGGGGAGGATGTAACATCAATGCTTGGATTATTCTGGGATGTTTTTATGGCGATGGCGCGCGTAGGGATTTTCGGTTACGGGGGAGGTCCCGCCGTTATTCCGCTGATTCAAAAAGAGGCGGTGGGCGCAAAATGGATGACGGCAGAGGAGTTTGCCGCCGCGCTGGCAATGGGTAACGCGTTGCCCGGTCCCCTCGCGACCAAAATGTCGGCGTACATCGGCTACCTCGTCCTGATGCAGCAATCGCACAACCCGGTGATCGCGTTGCTCGGTGCGATCAGCGGTGTGCTGGGGATGGTCGTGCCGTCGTTTTTTATGATGTTAGGGCTGGCGGTCGGCTTTTTGCAGTTCAAGGACTATCCGCAGGTCAAAGGGGCATTGCAAGCCGTGCGCCCGGTGATCGTCGCTCTGCTGGCGTACACCGCGTGGACCGTCGTCCCGCAGCCGATTCACATCGACGCGGCGTTGATGGCGGTGATTGCGTTCGCGTTGCTCGTCGCGTTCGACATTCACCCGGTTTTGCTGATCGTCGCCGCGACGATCTGGGGCGCGGTGATGTACGCGCGCTAAAAACGAGCCCCCCGGTCAAGACCGGGGGCTTTTTTTCAATCGTCTACTCCACCAGCAATTCGCCGCTCGCCATCAACTCGACCGCGCGTTCGATGGCTGGCGTCAGTGCGCGGTCGCGCTCGAGAAACGGGATGGCGCGGCGAAGGCGCGCGTGTGCGACGCGCGTACCGCGCCCTAGCCTTTCGACGCCGCCCCCCAGCGCGCGCAAGCGCAGGTCAACCCCTTGGGCTGCCGCCATCAATTCGATGGCAAGGATGCGCGTGGTATTCCAGACGATTTCGCGCGCATGCCGTGCCGCGTTCATCGCCATCGAAACGTGATCTTCTTGGTCCGCGCTCGTCGGAATCGAGTCTACACTGTCCGGGTGCGCGAGCGTCTTGTTTTCGGACACGAGCGCGGCGGCGGTGACCTGTGCCATCATCAAGCCGCTATGCGCGCCCCCCTCTGCGATGAGCATCATCGGCAAGCCATCGCTCAAGTGCGCGTTACACAAGCGGAAAATACGTCGCTCGGCGATGCTGCCGATTTCCGCGACCGCCATCCCCAGCAAGTCCATCGCGAGCGCGAGCCCTTCGCCGTGAAAATTGCCGCCCGCCAGCGCCTGGGGCTCGCCGGCCGGTTCGACAAAAATCAGCGGATTGTCCGTTGCCGCGTTGATTTCCTCCGCAACGACTCGACGCGCATAGGCCATCGCCTCGCGCGCCGCGCCGATGACTTGGGGCGCGCAACGGAACGCGTACGCGTCCTGCACGCGCGCGCGCGAATCCACCAACCGACTCCCTTCGATCAATCGGCGAACGTTCTGCGCGGTTTCGCTCTGCCCGCGATGCCCCGCGGCGCGGTGTACGCGCGCGTCGAACGCGGCGGAACATCCGCAGAGCGCTTCGAGCGACAGCGCGAGGGCGACATCAGCGTGGCGTGCCAGGTTCTCCGCGTCGGCGACCGCGAGCGCGGCGAGCGCGGCGGAAACGGTCGCGCCGTTAATGAGCGCCAGTCCTTCCTTCGCCTGCAACTCCACGCGCGGAATCCCGGCGAGTTGCATCGCGCGTTTGCCGCTCATTCGTTCGCCGCGAAAGATCGCCTCGCCGGATTCCTCGTCGCGGTCGGCGGCGTTGCGCGACAGCACCAACGCGAGATGCGCCAGCGGCGCGAGATCGCCACTCGCCCCCACCGACCCTTTCGATGGGATGAGCGGATGGACGCCGCGATTGAGCATCTCGATCAGCGTTTCGACGATGAGGGGACGCACGCCGGAAAACCCTTTGGCGAGCGTGTTGGCGCGGATGACCATCGTCGCGCGCGCGACCTCTTCTGGGAATGGCTCGCCAACGCCGGCGCAGTGGCTGAGGATGAGGTTTCGCATCAAGCGCGCGGCAGCATCGGGGGGAACGGAAACGTTGGCAAAAACACCAAAGCCGGTGTTGACGCCATAGACGGTTGGTGTGCCGCGCGCGATCAATTCATCCACCCACGCGCGACTCGCCGCGAGGCGCGGGCGCGCCTCATCGGCCAGCGCGACCCGCGCCCCTCGTCGCGCAATCGCCACAACCTCGTCAAGGGTCAGTCGCTCGCCATCGAGGAAAATAGGAGGCATCGTCGGATCCAAAATTCGTACGCCCCTGGCGAGACTCGAACTCACAACCAACTGCTTAGAAGGCAGCTGCTCTGTCCACTTGAGCTACAGGGGCAAGTGACGGCGATATTCTACTACGAAATGCGGCGCGGGTCAAAACGCGGGAGGGCGGTCGGTGCTCGATTTGCGAATTCGCGCGTCCTATGCTACAATGTTAGCACCGATGGGGATTGGTGCAGTGGTAGCACACCGGACTTTGGATCCGTTGACGGAAGTTCGAATCTTCCATCCCCAGTAACCCGATTGCAGATAGCCGATTGCCGATGGTAGACATTTGCCCTTGCCGGCGCGAGGGTTGCAAGAATCTGCCATCGAAGATCCGAAATCTGCAATTTCTATCTCCAAGCCAAAATGATTCGGCGTCTGACTCGCGCACCTATGCTCCTCGCGGCGATCACTGCTCTCGCTGCGTTCTTCCGCCTGTACCAGCTCGCCGAACTTCCCCCCGGCTTTCAATTCGACCAAGCGTTTTACGTCTTCGACGCGCTGCGCCTGTTGCAAGGCGAGTTTGCGCTGTTCTTCCCCCAGCCCGGCAAAAGCGAACCGCTCTACCAATACCTGCTGATGGTCGGCGTCGCGCTCTGCGGCAGCGATACACCGCTAGGGCTCAAACTGACCGGCGCGATCATCGGCACGCTGACGATTCCCCTCGTCTACGGCGTCACGCGCGCGCTGTTCGTCGCGTCGCCGGCGCGCTCGCGCGTCGCGCTCCTCGCCGCGCTCTTTACCGCGATTTCGTTCTGGCATATTTTTTACTGTCGCTACGGAGAACGCATCGTTCTCACGCTCTTTTTCGCGATTCTCGCGTTCTGGTTCTTTTGGCGCGCCCTGATCGCCAGTCCCCAGTTTCAGGTTTCAGGTTCACGGTTTACCTTTGACTTTATACTTTGGCGCGATTATGTTCTCACCGGCCTCTTCACCGGGCTCACGCTCTACACCTATCCCTCCGGGCGCATCGTTCCGGTCGCGCTCGTCCTGCTCACCGCGTACGCCGCGCTGACGGATCGGACGCGTGCGACGTACTATCTCAAGGGACTCGTCCTCGCGGGAATCGTCACGACGATCATTTTTTTGCCGCTCGGCACGTACTATCTTCTGCATCCCGCCGATTTTCTCGCGCACGCCGCCGATGTTTCGATTTTCGTTCCGCACGGCGCGGTCAGCAACAACGTCCCGCTCGAGTTGGGTCGAAACGCGCTCAAGATTCTGGAAATGTTCTTCGTCGTCGGCGATGGCGGTGTACTGCGCAATCTGCCCTATCGTCCGATCTTCGATCCGCTGGTTGCCGCGCTCTTCCTCACCGGTGCGCTGGCGTGGTTCGCCGCGTTCAACGCATCGCCGGCGGCGCGGCAGCGGGCGATGTTCCTGCTCGTGTGGCTTGGGCTCGCGCTCGCGCTCTCGCTCGTGAGCGACGACGCGCCGAACAACGGACGTGTCCTCGTCGGCCTGCCGGTCGTGATGATGTTGCCGGCGTGGGGCGCAATCGAAATTGGAGAGCGCGTGCGCGCGCCGATGGCTCGCCATGCCGGCGGCGCGGCGCTCGCGCTTGTCGTGCTGGTCAGCGCGGGACTGACCTATCGCGACTACTTCGTCACTCTGGCGAACGACCCGGCAACGTACCTCGCCTTCGACGCGGACAAGGTGGAGATAGCGCAGTGGATCAACGCGACCGCCCCCACGCAGCACCTCTACCTCGCGCCGGTCGTCCATCAGGTCGGCACCATCTCGCTGCTCACGCGACTTGCACCGCTCAAATCGTTCGAAAGCCGCGACACGGTGATTCTACCGAGCCGCGCCGAGGGCAAGGACGCGGTCTTTGCGTTTCCACTCGAACAGGAAAAGAAAGCGCAAACGATGCTCACGCGGCTCGGCGCGCTCGCGACGCGCGACGAATTGCCCGGCGTGAAATTCAGCCGCTTGCTGTGGCTCGTGCGCGTGCCGGCGCAAAATCTTCCCGACCCGCAAGACCCACTCGCCACACTCGCGCGCGGCGGCGAGTTCATTCAGCCGCAGAAAAACACGCGCGCCATTTGGGGCGATGCCATCGAACTGCTCGGATACTCGATCAATGCCGACGACGCACCCCAGCGCAACCTCGAAGTGACGCTCTTTTTGTTCGCGCGGCAACGTCTCTCCACCGATTACACCTTCTCGGTCAAAGCGCGGGACGCACGCGAGCGCGTGTGGGGACAAGAAGATAAATGGACCGGCAACAACAGTTACGCAACAACCCAGTGGTCGCCCGGCGATCTCATCGTCGAACGCTTTTATCCCGGCTTGAGCGCGTGCGCACCGGCAGACGAGTACCGCGTTACCGTCGAAGTGTACGACCCCAAGACGATGCAGACACTCGGCGATGCGGTCGCGCTCGGCGCGTGGCGCGCGGACGTATCGCGCGGGAATCTGCTGGAACATTTGGAGCCGGAGCACGCCACAGACATTCGTATGGGCGAGGATTTGCATTTGATCGGCTACACGCTAACCCCAAGCCGCGCGCGCGCGGGGGAAACGTTCTCGCTCGCGCTCTTCTGGCGCGGCGCAGGCGATGGCTCGCTGACGCGTCGCGTGGCAATTCGCCTGGGCGATACGACACTCGCCGAGCAAAGCATCGCTCTCCCCATCGAAGCGCGCGGATTGTGCACGCTGTTCGATTTGCAGGCGACGCGTGCGGTGACGCCGGGCATCCGTGCGCTGTCCGTGAACGATATAAAGATCACGGATTTCACACTCGACCCATAGGGAGAAAGGTCCCACGATGAATCTCGCTGCTGTGATCCTTGCCGCTGGCCAAGGCACGCGCATGAAAACCCAAGTGCCCAAAGTGCTTCACCCGGTTGCGGGAAAACCGATGGTGTGCTACGCGCTGGAGACGGTCGCCGCGCTCGGCGTGTCGCAAACCGTTTTGGTGATCGGTCACGGTGCGGCGCAAGTGCGCGCCGCTGTTTCCAACTGCCAACCTGCCATCGCCAATCTCCAATTTGCCGAACAACGCGAACAACGCGGCACGGGTCACGCCGTCCTGCAAGCGCGCGACGCACTGCACGGCAAGTCGGAGGCGGTGCTGGTCACGTACGGCGATATGCCGCTGGTGCGCGCCGAGACGCTGGGCAAGTTGGTGGAACGGCACGCATCGTCGCGCGCGACGATTACGCTGCTCACTCTCGTCGCCGACGATTCGATGGCGTTCGGGCGCATCGTGCGGGACGCCGACAATCGCGTGACCGGCATCGTCGAAGAAGCCGATGCGACGCCCGAACAATTGGCGATTCGCGAGTTGAATTGCGGTATCTACTGTTTCGACGCCGCGTGGTTGTGGGAACGTCTTGCGCACTTGCAGCCGACGGGCGCCAAGCACGAGTACTATCTGACCGATCTAATCGGAATAGCGGCGCGCGAACATCGCGCCATCGAGACGATAGTGACGCGCGACGCCACCGAAATGCTGGGTATCAACACGCGCGTCCACCTGGCGCAGGCGGAAAAGATTATGCGCGCGCGCATCAACACCGCGCTGATGCTGGCAGGCGTCACGCTGACCGATCCCGCGACGACGTACATCGAAGCGGATGTGATGATCGGCGCGGACACGGTCATCGAACCGAACACGCATTTGCGCGGCAAGACGCGCATCGGCGCGAATTGTCGCATCGGACCCAACGCGATCATTCGCGATTCGCAAATCGGCGATGACTGTGTGGTGTTGGCATCGGACATTGCGGAATCGGTGATCGCAGCGGGCGTCCGCATCGGTCCGTTTGCGCGCCTGCGCGCGGGGACGCATCTCGCGTCGCAGGTGTACATCGGCAATTTCAGCGAAGTGAAAAATTCGTTCGTCGGCGAAGGGACGCACATTGGGCATTTCAGTTACATCGGCGATGCGGAGTTGGGCGCGCGTGTCAACATCGGTGCGGGGACGATCACGTGCAATTACGATGGCACGCGGAAGCATCGCACGCGCATTGGCGATGATGTTTTTATCGGCAGCGATACGATGCTGATCGCGCCAGTGACGATTGGTGCGCGCGCACGCACGGGCGCAGGCGCGGTAGTGAACAAAGATCTTCCACCCAATTCGTTGGCAGTAGGAGTTCCCGCGCGAGTAGTTCGCCAGTTGAAGCACTAGCGAAAAGCGCGGGCAAGGCGTGGTTTGAAAAATGCTTGGGCTTGAAATTCTGATCTGGCTAGGCTGTATGTTGGCAGTCGGCGCGGGGAGCCTATGGGAAACTGTCGCGGCATCGGCAGACCAAGTGTCCTCCGTGCTGCAGGTGACGCAAGCCGCGCGCGTCCAGCGCGCGCGCCGCTGGGGAGGCTGGCTCGCGCTGGGAGGAGTCGTCGGCGCGGTGGCGGCGGCCACGGACGCCGTGGCGCGCGTCAGCGGCGACGTGGCAATGGCGGCGTTGGGCGCGGCGAGTGTCGTACTGCTCACGCGCGGTGTTCGAACAGTGACGCGCGCGTACGCGCAGCGGAATCTAGAGCGGCTGGCTCAGCCGTTGTTGAGAGATGCGGTGGCGTTCTTGCCGCTGGTGGAGACGCACGCCGAGTCGCCCGAACCTGAATCGCGCGAGCAAGCGGTCGAGCAGATGGTGGACGCGAGCGAACGCGCGGGCTTGATCGAAGCGGACGAGCACAAGATGATCAGCGGCATCTTGCAACTGGATCGCACCCTAACGCGCGAAATTATGGTGCCGCGCATTGACGTGATCGCGCTCGAGGTGGAAACGTCGCTGCGCGACGCGCTGGATGTGGTGATCGGGGGCGCGCACTCGCGCGTGCCGATCTACGTCGAGTCCATTGATCACGTCGTCGGTGTGTTGTACGCCAAAGATTTGCTCAAGGCTCTGCGCGACAAGCCCGCAGTGTCCCTGCGGGATTTGATCCGCCCGGCGCACTTTGTGCCAGAAACGAAACGGCTCGACGAGTTACTGCAAGAATTGCAGCGCGACAAAGTGCACATGGCAATCGTGGTAGATGAATACGGCGGCACCGCCGGCATCGTCACCATCGAAGATGTGTTGGAGGAAATCGTCGGCGAGATTCAGGACGAGTACGATACGAGCGAAGAGCCGCTCATCGAGCGCATCGGCGCAGGCGAAGGGATCTTCGACGCGCGCGTGAATATTGACGATGTGAACGAGGCGCTGGGCTTGACTTTGCCTACCGAGACCGATACGCTGGGTGGCTTGGTCTATCAGCGTCTCGAAAAAATGCCCAAGGTGGGTGATCGCGTGTGCGTGGGCAACACGACGATTGAGGTGTTGAGTGTCATCGGGCGGCGGATCAAAAAGGTGCGCGTCAGTCAGTGGACAGAGGGCGATTGCATCAATGAAGACTGAAGAAATCAAAGAGTTAGTAGCACGCGCGCGCGCCGCGCGCAAAAACGCGTACGCGCCGTACTCGCACTACGCGGTGGGCGCGGCGGTACTGGCAGAATCGGGCCGGGTGTACGCGGGGTGCAACGTTGAGAACGCGGTATACCCTAGCGGCTTGTGCGCGGAACGCGTCGCGATCTTCAAGGCGGTTTCGGAAGGCGAACGCGCACTGCGCGCGTTGGTCGTCGTTACCACGAACTTGGGTTCGCCGTGCGGCGCGTGTCGCCAAGTGTTTTCGGAATTTGCGGCGGACGACGCGCTCATCGTACTGGCATCGGCGCGTGGCAATCGGCGCAAGCGGTTCACGCTGAAAGACATTTTGCCGGATCGGTTTGGCGTCAGACATTTGAAGCGTCGTCCGCGCGCCGAGAGGTAGCGACAACCAATTCGACGTCGCGCCGCGCTAATCCGCGCGGCGCGTTTTTTTATCGCGCCAACCTGTGGTATAATGCCACACGCTTATGGAGCCAGTCAACGACGCCGAGGGATTGAATAAAAAGATGCGCGAGGTGCGCGCGCTCGCCGATGCCAAGGGCTTTTCGTCCGACCCCGCGCGCATCTGGGAAATGCTCGCGCTCATTCATACCGAAGTCGCGGAAGCGACCGACGCGTACAAAAAAGGCGAATCGTTCGATCACGTCGGCGAAGAGTTGATTGACGCGATCATTCGCATCCTGCATTTGTGTTCCGCGCTCGATTTGGATGCCGAAGCGTTGTTCGAGGCGAAGATGAAGCGGAACTGGGAACGACCGTACAAGTACAACACGATGAGGGGAGGCTAGTTTCAAGTCCAACAGCCTGAAACTTGGAACTTACGATGTCACGCGAGCGGCTGTATCGTGTCCAGGCGATTGTGTTGAAGCGCAGCGATTGGGGCGAAGCGGATCGGTTGCTGACGCTGCTCACGCCCGATCGGGGCAAACTGCGCGCGATTGCCAAGGGCGCGCGCAAACCATCCTCGCGCAAGAGCGGGCACGTCGAGCTGTTCACGCATACGCATTTGCTTCTGGCAAAGGGCAAGCACTTCGATATCATCACGCAAGCCGATACGCTGGACGCGTTTCTCCCCCTGCGCGAGAATTTAGAGCGCGTGGGGTACGCCTACTACCTCGCCGAACTCGTGGACAAGTTTTTGGAAGAGGGTACCGAGAATCGCGCGTCGTTCAATCTGTTGTTGGGCGCGCTCGCCGCACTAAGCGAGCCAACGACCGCTCCCGATTTGCTGGCGCGCTTTTTCGAATTGCGGTTACTGCAGTACGCGGGGTATCGGCCGCAGTTGTTCCACTGCGCGCAGTGCGGCAAGCCCATCCAGCCCACCGAGAATTACTTTAGCGCGGAAGC
Organism: Anaerolinea sp.; assembly: GCA_020722265.1. Taxonomy (GTDB): domain Bacteria; phylum Chloroflexota; class Anaerolineae; order UBA4142; family UBA4142; genus DYLA01. The sequence continues at coordinate 10,995 of DYLA01000008.1, read as the reverse complement.
GGGCGGCGTGCTCGATCCCGAGTGCCTCCAGACGCCACGCGCGCACCTCGCGGAGCACGTGTACGACGCGCAGGTGATTTCGCTCGACGCGCTCAAGCTGCTGCGCTACTTGCAAACGCGCGAGTGGGAAACGGTGCGCGGTTTGCGCGTGCCGGGCGCGGCGATGGCGCAGGTGGAAGCGTTGATGTTGCACTACATCACACATCACTTGGAGCGTAATCTGAAAAGCGTGGAGTTCTTGCGGAAGTTGAGATTTTCTATAGGATGATCTTATGCCAGATATGGACACCATCGTGTCATTGTGCAAACGACGCGGCTTTGTTTTTCAAGGTTCTGAAATTTACGGCGGTATCGGTGGATTTTGGGATTACGGTCCGCTCGGCGTCGAGTTGAAAAATAACATCAAGCGCGCGTGGTGGAAGGCGATGGTGCAGGATCGCGATGACATCGTCGGCATTGACGCGGCAGTGATTATGAATCCCAACGTGTGGGTCGCCAGCGGGCACGTCGCCACGTTCAACGATCCACTCGTCGAGTGCAAGCATTGTCATTACCGCTTTCGCGCGGACGAAATTCCGGGCGACGCGTGCCCGCAGTGCGGCACCAAGGGCGCGCTGACCGAGCCGCGCCAATTCAACGTGATGTTCAAGACGCACGTCGGTCCGGTGGAGGACGACGCGGCGATTGCGTACCTGCGTCCCGAAACCGCGCAAGGCATCTTCGTCAATTTTTCGAACGTGCAGCAATCTATGCGGAAGAAAATTCCATTCGGCATCGCGCAGATCGGGCGATCCTTCCGCAACGAAATCATCACAGGCAACTTTATTTTTCGCGACCGCGAGTTCGAGCAGATGGAGATGGAATTCTTCGTCAAGCCAGGCACCGAAGATGAATGGCACGATCACTGGCGCGATGTGCGCTTGGAGTGGTGGAAGAAAACGTTGAATATTCGCGACGAAAATATCCGCGTCAAAGTCATTCGCAAAGAGCGGACGTACATCATCGGCCCCGATCCCGACGATGTGAAAGAGGAAAAGCCACCGCATTACTCCAAGGGCAATTACGACATCGAGTATCGCTTTCCGATGGGCTGGAGTGAGATCGAAGGGATTGCTAGCCGCACCGATTGGGATTTGGGCGCGCATCAAAAACTGAGCGGCAAAGATTTGTCGTACTTTGACGAGGAGACGAAAGAAAAGTACATCCCCTACGTCGTCGAACCCGCGATGGGCGTGGATCGCGCGGTGTTGGTCGCGCTGTTCGAGAGTTATCGAGAAGAAGTGGTGCGCGGCGAAAAACGTATCGTCCTGCGCTTACCCCCCGCGCTCGCGCCGATCAAAGTCGCGGTGCTGCCGCTCGCGCGCAATCGTCCCGAGATCGTCGAACGGGCGCGCCAGATCACAGCGGAATTGCGCCCCAAGATGATGGCGCTGTACGACGATACGGCAAGCATCGGACGCTTGTATCGCCGGCAAGATGAAATCGGCACACCGTTCTGCGTGACGGTGGATCATCAGTCGGCGATTCCTAGCGACGAAAAGTACGACGGCAAGGTGACGATCCGTGAGCGCGATTCGATGGAACAAATTCGCGTGCCGATGGGACAGGTGCGCGATGTGCTGCTCGAGCGGCTGGGCACATAGTCGGCTGGACATTCTGAAATCCTAGATTTGAAATCAAGTGGCGCTTGGCAACGGCGCTCGGCAATCCACTGAAAATTATTCTCTCACAGGAGGCATAACGAAATGGCAGTCAAAAAAGTCGCCGCCCCAAAAGCGGCCCCTCGAAATCTGAAAACCAAAGCCGCCAATCAGAAATCGAAAAAATGGGTGTATCTTTTCTCCGAAGGGAACAAAGATATGCGCGATTTGCTGGGCGGCAAAGGCGCAGGGCTCGCCGAGATGACGAACGCGGGCTTGCCGGTGCCAGCCGGCTTTACGATCACGACGGAAGCGTGCAACGCGTACACCGCCGCCGGCAAAAAGTTCCCGAAAGGAATGTGGGAACAGACGCGCGCCGCGCTGAAAAAGATCGAAGCGCAGACCGGCAAAAAATTTGGCGACGCGAAGAATCCCTTGCTCGTCTCGGTGCGGTCAGGCGCCAAGTTCTCGATGCCCGGTATGATGGACACCGTGCTCAACCTCGGTTTGAATTCTGAAACCTTGAAGGGCATCGAGAAACTGACCGGCAATCCGCGATTCGCGCAAGACGCGTATCGGCGTTTTATCCAGATGTTCGGGCGCATCGTGATGGGCATCGAAGGGAAAAAATTCGACGCGATCTTCGACGCCGTCAAGGACAAGTACCGCGCGCGCGCGGATACCGAACTCGGCGTGGACGCGCTGAAAGAGGTCGTACAGAAGTACAAAGACCTCTACCGCCTCGAAATCGGCGCCGAGTTTCCCGAAGACCCGTACCGGCAACTCGAACTCGCCATCAGCGCCGTGTTCGGTTCGTGGATGGGCAAGCGCGCCGTGGACTATCGCCGCATCAACAAGATTCCCGACAATCTCGGTACGGCCGTCAACGTCGTGACGATGGTCTTCGGCAATATGGGGGATGATTCCGGCACCGGTGTCGCGTTTACGCGCAACCCCGCCACCGGCGAAAACGTCCTCTTTGGCGAGTACCTCGCCAATGCGCAAGGTGAGGACGTGGTTGCCGGCATCCGCACCCCGATGAAGATCGCCGAGTTGGAGCAAAAGAACCCCAAGGTGTACGCCCAGTTCCGCAAACTGGCGCGGCAGATGGAAAAGCACTATCGCGAGATGCAAGACCTCGAATTCACAGTCGAGCGCGGTAAACTGTATATGCTCCAAACGCGCACCGGCAAACGCACCGCGCGCGCGGCGGTCAAGATCGCCGTGGATATGGTGCGCGAAAAACTGATCACCAAAGAAGAAGCCATCCAGCGCGTCGAGCCGGCGCACATCGTCCAACTCTTGATGCCACAATTCGATCCACAAGCCAAAGTGGATGCGGCGAAAACCGGCCACTTGCTCGCGGCCGGACTCAACGCCTCGCCCGGCGCGGCGACCGGTCTCGCCATCTTCAGCCCGGACACTGCCGAAAAGTTGGGCAAGGAAGGCAAGAGCGTCATCCTCGTCCGTTACGAAACATCGCCGGAAGATGTGCATGGGATGTACGCGTCGAAAGGAATTCTGACGCAACACGGCGGCGCAACCTCGCACGCGGCAGTCGTCGCGCGCGGCGCGGGGTTGCCATGCGTCGCTGGCTGCGAAGGGATTCACGTGGACGAAGAAAAGAAAATCTTCACCGTCGGCGCCAAGACGATCAAAGAAGGCGATGCCATCTCGATTGACGGCGGCACCGGCGAAGTCTTTTTGGGCGAAATCAAAACTGTCTTGCCCGATTTCGATAAAGACGAAGACCTCAAGACCCTGCTTGGCTGGGCCGACGAAATCCGGCTCAAGAAATCGCGTCGCGGAATGAAGAACGCGCCCGAGGTCGGCTTGCAAGTGTGGGCGAACGCCGATTATCCGCGCGACGCGCGGATGGCGATCAAATTCGGCGCGCAAGGCATCGGCTTGTGCCGCACGGAGCATATGTTCTTCGAGACCGATCGCTTGCCTATCGTGCAGAAGATGATTCTCGCGAAAAACGATGCCGAGCGGCAAAAGTATCTCGATCAACTGCTGCCGATTCAGCGCAACGATTTCATCGGCATCTTTGAAGCGATGGGCGAACTGCCGGTCGTGATTCGAACGATTGATCCGCCGTTGCACGAATTCCTCCCCTCGCACGAACAGTTGCTCGTCGAGGTGACCGAGCTGCGTGTGCGCGGCAACAATCCCACCTTGCTCGCAGAAAAAGAAGCGATGCTCAAAGCGGTGGAAGCGATGCGCGAGCAGAATCCCATGCTCGGCTTGCGCGGCTGTCGCCTGGGTATCACGATGCCACAGATTACGGTGATGCAAACGCGCGCCATCATCGAAGCGGCGTGCGCGCTGAAAAAGGGCGGCGTCAACGTCCATCCCGAAATTATGATTCCGCTCGTCGGTCACGTGAACGAGTTGAAGCATCAGCGCGAGGTACTCGAAGCGGAGGCGAAGCAGGTGCTCGCGGAGCAAGGGGTTGACCTCGAGTACAAATTTGGGACGATGATCGAAGTGCCGCGCGGCGCGCTGACGGCAGCGGAAATCGCCCAGTACGCGCAGTTCTTCTCGTTCGGCACAAACGACCTAACGCAGACGACGTACGGTTACTCGCGCGATGATGCGGAAGGCAAATTCCTGCTCAAGTACGTCGAGACCAAGATTCTGCCGGACAATCCATTCCAAACACTCGATCAAACCGGCGTGGGGCGGCTGATGCAAATCGCCGTTGCGGAAGGGCGCGCGACGCGTCCGAATCTTAAGGTTGGCATCTGCGGGGAGCACGGCGGCGACCCAGCGAGCATCGAGTTCTGTCATCGCATCGGCTTGAACTATGTGAGTTGTTCGCCGTTCCGCGTGCCAGTGGCACGGCTGGCGGCGGCGCAAGCGGCAGTGGCGCCGATTGCCAAGGATAAATAATCCTCTCGTTGGATAGTCGCGCCAGCGATTATCCAACGAGGATTTTATCATCCCGCCAAGGAGCACCCGATGTCCTTCTCTCTACGCACCGTTACCGACCTGATGACCATTGCCGCGCGCACCGCGCCGAAATCGGCGGGACAGGATTTCGTCGTCGTCCGAGTGGTCGAAGGCGACGACCTCAAACGCCTCGCCGACGAGATGGTCAAGTTCGGCGAGAACACCAAGAAGAAGAATTTCGACCGCGACGCGCGCAACGTTGCCGCGTCGCAAGCCGTCGTGCTGATCGGCATCAAGGACGCCCAGTCACTCGATCTGAATTGCGGCGCGTGCGGCTTTGATCTGTGCAATGATCGCATCGCTGCCGAACATTCCGAATTCGTGGGACCGCAGTGCGCGTTTCGCTTGCTCGATCTGGGCATCGCGCTCGGCTCGGCAGTCAAGACGGCGAGTCTGCTCAACGTGGACAATCGAATTATGTACCGCGCCGGCGTCGTCGCGCGACAGATGGGTTTGATCGACACGGATTTCGTGATGGGAATTCCCCTCTCCGTCACCGGCAAGAGCATCTACTTCGACCGATAGCAAGACCTCTCAACCATAGTCTGACAAGGAGCCCTATGGCAATCGAAGTTTTCAACAACGGCGCCCATCGCATCATTCGGTTCGACGATCTCACCGAGCCTGGCGATGTGCAGGCGAATCAGTTTCTCGTCATTCACGGTGACAAGGGAATGTTGCTGGACCCCGGCGGCAACAA
>DYLA01000008.1:0-5600 GCA_020722265.1 Anaerolinea sp. | reverse complement strand
ATCGTTGATGTCATCGGACAATATGTGACGTTGAAAAAAGCAGGGCGCAATTTCAAGGCGCTCTGCCCCTTTCACAACGAGAAAACTCCGTCCTTCGTCGTCTACGCGGACGAAGGGACCTGGCACTGCTTTGGCGCGTGCAACACCGGCGGCGATGTGTTCACCTTCTTGATGAAGAAGGAGAACATTGATTTCGGCGAAGCGCTGCGCCGCCTTGCCCAGCGCGCCGGGGTCGAACTCGTACGCGAAGCGCCGGGCGAAGACGCCGAACGCAAGCGGCTGCGCGAGATTCTCGCCACCGCCGCTGCGCATTACCATCACCTGCTCAAAACGCATCCCGCCGCCCAATTCGCGCGCGAGTACCTCGCCAAACGATTCATCACGCCCGAAACCGCCGCGATGTTCCAACTCGGTTTCGCGCTGAACGAGTGGGAAGGCATAAAATCCTTCCTCATCGGCAAGGGCTATGCCGCGCGTGAGATCGAAGCAGCGGGGCTGGTCGTTGCGCGTGAAGGCGGCGGACACTATGACCGCTTTCGCGGACGGCTGATGTTTCCAATTCGCAACCGCAGCGGGCAAGTGATCGGCTTTGGTGCGCGCACACTGACCGGCGAGGAGCCCAAGTACCTCAACTCGCCGCAGACCGCGCTCTTTGACAAGAGCGCGACGCTCTACGGACTCGATCTGGCACAGGACGCGATTCGCGCGCAGAACCTCGCGATCATCGTCGAGGGGTATATGGACGTGATCGGCGCGCATCAAGCAGGATTCAAAAACGTCGTCGCGTCGCTGGGCACCGCGCTGACGCAAAAGCAACTCGAATTGCTCACGCGACTTACCAAACGCTACGCGCTCGCGCTCGACCCGGACGCGGCGGGAGAGGAAGCAACCAAGCGCGGCTTGCAGGTTGCGCGCCAAGCGCTCGCGCGCAAGACAGTGCCGGTGCCGCTGGGTGCGGGGCTCATCGGCTTTGAGGAGCGGCTGGACGCCGAGTTGCTGGTGATTCAGATGCCCCCGGGCAAAGACCCCGACGAGTTGATTCATGACGACCCGGCGCAGTGGGTCGAATTGACCGCGCACCCAGAGCCGTTGGTGGATTTCTACTTTCGCGTGCTGACGCAGGACCTGGATTTGCAATCGCCGCGTGACAAGTCGCGCGCGGTCAAGCGGCTCGCGCCGATCATTCGCGAAATCGGCGATGCGGTGCAACGCGCCCATTACACACAGCACCTGGCGCGCCTCGTTCAAACGCCGGAGCAAACCATCGCGCAAGAGATTGGGCGGCGCGGCGCGCGCGTCGAGCCCCCGCCTATCGAAGAGACGGCGCCGACGCAGCCGGCGTCGAAATTGGAAGAGTACGTGCTAACCCTCGCGCTGTTCACGCCGGAGCACCTGGCGCGTCTCGCCTTCTTGGAAGCGGACGATTTCGTCGCTGCCGATTGCCGCGCCCTCTGGCTCGCGCTGCGCGAGTTCTGGTCGCCGGACGAATTGCTGGAGCGGGACGCGTTCCGCGCCACGCTCGACGACGCGCTGCTGCCGCTGTACGATCGGCTCTGGGCGGAGGCGAACGCGCGGCTACTCGCCTTGAGCGAACCGGAACTGGCACGTGAGATCGAAACGGCGGCGCATCGTTTGCGCTTGCAGCGCGACAAGACGGAACTGGCACGCATCCAAGTCTTGTTGCGAGATGAGGATGAATCCCACCCCGCCAACACGCGCGGCTTGCGCGAGCGCGTCGCGATTCTGCTCAAGCGCATCACGGCGAGCCAAAAGGCATTGAGCGCGCGTCGTACTCTGCTAAGCCCTACTCGTCTTTTTGAATGATTGGTCAATAATGAAGCCCAAGAAGAAAACGACGGCAACCAGAACGAAACCCGCGCAGGAAAAATCCAAGCCCTCTCAATTGCTTGCACTGGCGACCAGTCTGCGCGGCAAGAACGCGTTCGGGCGCACCGCCGATTTGCCCGACCAAGACGCCGCGCTCGATTGGTTGGTGAAGCAAGCCGGTCCACACAAGCGTCTTTCGCTCGGACAGATTCGCGCGGTTTTTCCAGACATCGAACAGGACCCGGAGCAAATCGCCGATCTGCGCCGATTGCTCGGCGAGATGCGGATCCAAGTCGTCAACGATGGCAAGACTCCCACGCCCAAGCGCGAAGCCGCGACCGAAGAACTCGTTGCGGAAGAAGAACTCGAAAACGATAATGGCGTCGAGTTTCCGCCGGACCTTGGGAGTGACCCGGTGCGAATGTATCTGCGCGAAATCGGTCGCGTCCCTCTGCTCACGGCGCGTGACGAGTCGCGCCTGTCCGAAGCGGTACGGCGCGGCGAGATTGCGCGGCGGCTGTTGCAGCGCAGCCACCCCAATAGCAAAGCCCGACTCAAACTCAAGTCCACGATCCAGTCAGGCGAAGTGGCACGGCAAAAACTTGCGGAAGCGAATTTGCGTCTGGTCGTCAGCATCGCCAAGCGGTACATCGGTCGCGGGATGGGATTTCTGGATTTGATTCAGGAAGGGAACATCGGCTTGCTGCGCGCCGTCGAGCGTTTTGATTATTCCAAGGGCTATAAATTTTCGACCTACGCGACGTGGTGGATTCGTCAGGCGATTACGCGCGCCATCGCCGATCAGGCGCGCACGATTCGTATCCCCGTTCATATGGTTGAGACGATCAATCGGCTGATCCGCATTTCGCGGCGTTTGACGCAGGAATTGGGACGCGAGCCGACGCCGGAGGAGATTGCGCTGGAAATGGATCTCCTCCTGCCTGAGGAGCGTCGTATGATTTTGGAAGCACAGGCTCGCGGGGAGCCACTCGACCCCGCACTTGATCGCCGTCTCAAGCGCGCCGCGCTCAAGATTCGGCGCATTATGAAGATTTCGCAAGAGCCGATGTCGCTGGAAACGCCCATTGGGCAAGAGGAGAACTCATCGCTGGGGGATTTCATCGAAGACGAGTCGGTGATGGGACCCGCGGATCAAGCCTCGCGGCAGTTGCTGAAAGAGCAGATGCAAGACGTGCTCGGCGGGTTGAGCGATCGCGAACGCAAGGTGCTCGAATTGCGCTTTGGCTTGAAGGATGGCCAGTCGCGCACGTTAGAGGAAGTGGGCTTGGCATTCAAGGTCACGCGCGAGCGCATCCGGCAAATCGAAGCCAAAGCGTTGCGCAAGTTGCGCCATCCACTGCGCAGCCGCAAGTTGCGGGATTATTTGGGGTGAGACGCCTACTTTGGAAAATTTGACCAACCGAAAATCTTGCGTATAATACCGGCAACGAAATATTCCTCGGTAGCTCAACTGGCAGAGCGCGCGGCTGTTAACCGTGATGTTCTAGGTTCGAGTCCTAGCCGAGGAGCCACAAACCCCGTTTCCTTTCGGAAACGGGGTTCTCTTTTCCAACCTCACCTGCCCAAGCCAAGCTTTCGCACCCCAGACCCAGCCATCGGAAAGAGCGTGGAATTGACCGCTTGAATCGGTCAGTCGGTTGCTCCAAGCGTGCAGGTGCGAAATCTCGGCCAAGTAACTCACGCCGCGTTCTGAACAGTCGCGTCCGGCAACAACCGCCAGAACACTTCGTTCGACAACAAACGCCCGCGCGGCGTAAGCCACACGCGCCACTCGGACATTTCGACGAGCCCAAACTCGCGCGCCTCGCGCAACGGTCGCGCATAGCGAAGGCGCGCGTCCTCGCCGTAGCGCGCGGCAAACGCCTCGAACGCGATTCCCTCGTTCAGCCGCAAGCCGAGAATCATCGTCTCCGCCATCTCCACCTCGCGGGGGATTCCCTCGCCTCCCGCGACCACGCTTTCGCCGCGCCCGCTCCGCTCGATGTACTCGACCGGTGACGAGATGTTCCAGTACCGCGCGCCGCCAAAGCACGAGTGCGCACCCGCACCGAAACCCAGATACGGCTCGTTACGCCAGTAGGTCAAGTTGTGCCGCGAAGCAAATTTCAAGTTCTCAGTTCTATCCACAACCTCGAACTTGCTTATCCGAAACACATCCCGACGCGCCCAATTCGAAATCTCGTACTGCGCGTATCCCGCCGCGTCGAGCGTCTCTTCCGCAAGTTCGTACATCTCCGCCGCGAGGTCATCGTCCGGCATCGGGTACTTGCCGCGCGCAATTTGATGCGCAAGCCCTGTCCCCTCCTCCACCTGAAGCGCGTAGAGCGAAAGATGTTCCGGCGCGAGTGCCACCGCGCGTTCGAGCGTCGCGCGCCAATCGGCCAGCGTTTGCAGCGGCAAGCCGTAGATGAGATCGAGGTTGATGTTGTCGAACCCCGCGCGACGCGCCGCGTCGAAGGTCTCTAGCGTATCGGCAACAGTGTGCCCGCGATTGAGTCGCCGCAACACCGCCTCGTCGAACGATTGCGCGCCGAGGCTCAAGCGATTGACGCCGAGTGCGCGCAGGTCGCGCCATCGAGACACGTCCGCGCTGCCCGGATTCGCTTCGAGAGTGATTTCCGCGTCGGCGACAAGGGCAAAGGAGTTTTGCAGCGCGTGCAAGATTTTTTCGATGAGGGGAAATGGCAGAAGCGAGGGAGTGCCGCCGCCAAAGTAAATCGTCTTGGCGCGTAGGGGCGCTGCGTCCCCCTGCGCCACACGTTCCCCCCGCCAACTAATTTCCCGCGCTAGCGCGTCGGCGTATGGCTCGATCCAGCGCGAGAGATGTGCGTACGTGTTGAAATCGCAGTACGTGCATTTGATCTTGCAGAACGGAACAAAAACGAACAGCGCGACCGAACCAAGCATCGCGAGAATCTTATCCGCCCAACAGACTCGCCCACCAGCCGGCAACCCCGCGCTTGGGCTTTTCGCCGCGCACGGTGCCGGTCTGCCCGTTGACGACGATGGAGTAACGCTTTTTCTCGTAACTGTAGCGCGCGACCCAGAGCGGCAGCAAAATCAGTTTGTACGATTCGACGACCAAGCGCGCGGTACCCAAGTGCAGATCTCGATACGCGCCGAACAATCCTGCCGCAACCGCCGCGCGTTCCTTGGCGACGACACGGCTGCGCGCGACGAGCGAGGCGTCGCCCACCGGAATCTCGTACGTCTCGGCAAGCCAATCGGCGAGGTAGCGCGCATCGTACGGCACCAGCGCGCCCAGCGGAAAGTCGCTGATCTCCCCCAACAGCGCCGCGCTCAGAGTGTGACTCGCCGGCACGCGCAAATCGTTCTCGAAAATGATTCGACTGCCGGAACGCGGCACCCACGCGTCGTTCTCTTGCTGCAAACAATTCCAGGTAATCTCTCCGCCGAGATCGAACGTCCACACCGGCAGGTAGACCCCACTCGGCAAGTCGAACTTGCCACGCGGGCGAAAGCCGATGCCTTCGAGCCAACGCAAGGTCGCGCGCAAGGCATCGTCTTGGGTAACTGCAAATGGGACGATGCCCTCCGGCGCGATCAGTTCGCGCGTCTCGGCTTGCTCGATGGCGTACGCGGCGCCGCAGTACGGACAGGTAGACGAAATCGCTTCCGGCGCGAGGACGAATGACGCGCCGCATCCCTGGCACTGGATCGTGCGCGCCAGCGTCGGGTGCGTGTGTCCTTTCTGAGTAGCGAGCGCGACGAAGAAATTCTGCTCCTCGACT
>DYLA01000179.1 GCA_020722265.1 Anaerolinea sp. | reverse complement strand
ACCGCGCTCGAAAAGGTGCCGGTGGATGATTTTGCGCAGGTGAAGATGGTGCGGGGAAAATAGTAGGTAGTGGACAGTGAGTTCTCTGCCATGCCATGCCGCTTCACAAGCGACGCCTCCGTCATTGGGTCAACTTGCCACTCGTCCAAAATGGGAAAAGTACATATAATTGGAGTGAGACAAACTTACATTTTGGGAGTAAATCATGGCAGGCAAAGGAACTGCGCCGCACAGTGGTGATGAACTCAAACGCAAGGTTGCGGCATTGGGCAGAGAACTTGGACTGAAAGTCCAGACCGAAGTTACGGCAGCGCGCCGCTTGTGGGGATCCAAACGGCGGATCGATGTCGTATTCACCCACGAGAAAACTGGAAAGAATCTTGGACTCGAGTGCAAGTTTCAAGGCAGCGCGGGTTCGGCGGAAGAAAAGATACCCGCGACCATCAAGGATATCGAGTCGTGGCCCATCCCTGGCATTGTTGTCATCGAAGGCGAAGGGTTCTCTGAGAACATGCAGGGATACTTGATGTCCACTGGCAAAGTGGTTTGGTTCGAAGACCTTAAAGAATGGTTACGCCTGTACTTTTCGCTGTGAGAAACGCGTATGAGAGACAATTCTGTTCCACGCCCGTTTTTGAAATGGGCGGGCGGCAAGACACAGTTAGTTGACGAACTAACACGACGTATGCCCGCGTATTTTGGGAATTATCACGAGCCGTTTCTCGGTGGCGGCGCGTTATTCTTCAAATTGTATCGTGAAGGCAGAATTCGTCATGCGGTTATATCTGATCTCAACGCAGAATTAGTAGATACCTATATCGCTATACGCGACCACGTTGACGATGTGATTGGCTTGCTCTCCAAATTCCCGCACGATAAAGATTTCTATTATCGTTTGCGATCTCAAGACCCAGCGAAAATGGAGTTACCCAAACGAGCAGCGAGAATGATTTACTTGAACAAGACAGGTTACAACGGCTTGTATCGTGTAAACAGGCAAGGCGAATTCAACGTACCTTTTGGTAGTTATAAATCGCCGCAGTATTGCGACACGGAAAATCTTCGCGCAGTTTCAAAAGCATTGCGCGGTGTCGAGATTATCTGTGCATCATTTGAAACCGTGTTGGAACGCGCAAACGCTGGTGACTTGGTATATTTTGATCCGCCATATGCTCCACTTTCGCGAACATCTAACTTTACATCGTACCATGCAAACGGTTTTTCTGCTCAAGACCAAGAGAAACTACGCGACGTTTGCAAAGAACTGGGTAAGCGAAATGTGAATGTAATGTTATCGAATTCAAGCGCCGAAATGATCCGCGCCCTATATGCGTCTCCGCACTTCGTCATTGGCGAAGTGCAAGCCAATCGCGCAATCAATTGTAATGGTCAAAGACGCGGCAAGTTGATCGAGTTGATCGTAACCAACTATCCGTTAGAACAACGCGCTCAATTGCGTTTGCTAGAAAAACGCGCGTCTTTTGCCGCGCCAGTCGCTTGACGGCGGTTAAAATTGCACCAATAATTACCCGGAGCCGCCATGCGGCGGCTAGTGCAGCAACCCAAGTTGTATGCCAGCCCGACTGGAATATATCGGTAAATGCGTTGAAAAATCCACGTCGGACTATGTACTTCCCTACCACCGCCCGCTAAGCCAAGATTTCGCACCTGCGCGCTTAAGCCAACCAGCCCAGCCAAAGCCACAGTCCTACGTTCATTCCTATTGCTTGGACCAGGGTGCGAAAGCAAGGCTAGGGCAGGCGTCAAGTTGATCCGCTACTAGAGACCCTCCTGTTTACTCCCCCCCTGTTTCCTGCTATACTTGGTCCCGATGGAAAAACGATCGGTGCGCGTGAAACTCGAGGCGCGGTTTCTTCCCCTTCCCCTTTTGCTCCTCGCGATGCTGCAACTCATTCTGCCGTATCAGGGCTGGGTGATGTTGCTCGTCGGCTTGGGCGGCGTGTGGCTCCTCGCGTTCGTGTGGGCGCACGCGCTCGCGCGCGGATTGCGCGTCGTCCGCGAGATGCGCTTTGGCTGGGCGCAGGTGGGCGACCGGCTGGAGGAACGCTTCACGCTCATCAACACATCGCTCGTCCCCGCGCTCTGGGTCGAACTGCTCGACCACTCGACGCTGCCCGGCTACACGGCGAGTCGCGTCACCGGCATCGAAGGGCAGTCCGAGAATCGTTGGATCGTCAAGGGCGCGTGCACGCGGCGCGGCGTTTACGCGCTCGGTCCGACGACGCTGCGCACGGGCGATCCGTTCGGCTTGTACACCGTCACGCTCCATCGTCCGGCTTGGACGACGATGGTGGTGATGCCCCCCATCGTGCCGCTGCCCAGTATCGAAGTTGCGCCGGGTGGACGCGCCGGCGAAGGTCGCCAGCGCGCCCCAGTGTTCGAACGCACTGTCAGCGCGTCGAGTGTGCGCGAGTATCGCCCGGGCGATGCGCTCCATTCGATTCACTGGCGCGTCTCGGCTCATCGCGACGATTGGTTCGTGCGCCGGTTCGACCATATGCCATCGAGCGATTGGTGGATTTGCCTCGATCTGGATCGGCGCGTGCAGGCGGGCGAAGGGGAGAATTCGACTTTGGAACACGGCATCATCCTCGCCGCATCGCTTGCCGATCGCGGCTCGCGGCAAGGGCGCGCGGTCGGCTTGGTCGCGTGCGGTGCGGAATTCGTGTGGTTGCCGCCGCAGAGCGGCGAGGCGCGGCGGTGGGAGATTCTGCGCGCGCTGGCGCTCGCGTCTCCCGGCGCGTCCTCCCTCAGCGAGTTGCTGGCGCGGATGCAGCCGGCGTTTTATCGGCGCACGAGTCTCGTCGTCATCACGCCCGCCGCACAGGGCGATTGGATCGCGCGGCTCGTGCCACTGCGCTGGCGCGGCGTCGTTCCGACGGTGCTTTTGCTCGATCCCCTTTCATTTGGCGATACGCGCGACGCCCAGAACGCGTTGGCGACGCTGGCGGCATTGGAGATTCCGCGCTATCTCATCCCGCGCCAGATGCTGGATCGCGCCGAGACCAGACCCGGGCAACGCGGGCATTGGGATTGGCAAGTGACGCCGAGCGGACGCGCGATCCTCAAGGGGAAGATGCGCGAGGCGACGTGGAAGGTGTTGGCGTGATGGATTGGCTTGGCGGGGTCGTCCGCAAACTGGGTATGCCGTCTCTTCTCATCTGGACGCTCCTGCTGGTCGGGTTGACCGGTTTCGCACTGGGGCTACACCGGGTCGTGCGCAGTCTCGACTTGGGGCTCGCGCTCGCGGCGGCGTGGCTTGGCCTGGTCGTCGGTGGGGCGCTGGCGAAATCGCCGCTGCCGGGCTGGCTCGCGTTCGGCGTCGCGAGCGCGCTGGGCGTCGAGGTGATTTTCGCGCGCGTCGGACAACTCGGCGGTAAACTGCTCGCGCTCGGGCACGTGCTCGGCGAGAACGTGCGCGCGCTGCGCGAATTGCCGGAGCGCGTCCAATTCGATTTTCTGCCCGCGCAACACCTCATCGCCGAATTATGGTTCGATGTTCTGACGCTCCTCGCGCGCATGTTCGATTGGCTGCGCGCGATCGGCGCGGGGGTACCCGCGTTCGACCCGGTCGCGGCGGCGCTGGCGTGGAGTCTGGCGATCTGGCTCGTCGCTGGGTGGATGGGATGGGCGATTTTCCGGCGCGCGCGCGTTTTGGAAGGTATGCTGCCGATGACTGCGCTGCTCGCCGCGACCTTGGCGTACACCGGCAGCGACGCCTTTGGGTTGCTGGTCGTTCTTGGTGCGATGCTCTTCGCGTTGCCGCTGGTTTCGTTCCGCGCGCGCGAACGGCATTGGAACGCGGCAGGGATTGATTGCGCCGGAGACATCGGGCAGGAGGTGGGAGTTGTCGCGATCCCGCTCGTGAGTTTGCTGTTGGCGGCTGCCTGGGCGATGCCCTCGCTCTCCGTGAGGGATGTCGTCGAGTTCGCGCAGAGCCGGCTGCGCGAGCGCGTCGGCGATGGGGCGCGCTTGCCGGATTCGTTCGGTTTGCAACCGCAGCCCGCGCCGACGACGGTGTTCGAACTCGCGCGCACGCCGGGTATGCCGCGTCGTCATCTCATCGGCGCGGGACAGGAACTCTCGCAGCAGCGGGTGATGACTGTCCGCGTCGAGGGGATTCACGACGACACGCCGCCGCGCTATTACTGGCGCAGCGCGACGTACGATCAGTACACCGGGCGCGGTTGGTCGAACAGTGGTGCGGAGGTCGTAGATTATCGCGCGGGCACGCCGACCATTGCAGAGATACCGCGCGCGCGACGCTGGGTTCGGCAAGAGGTGCAGATGTGGCGCGAGGCTGGCGGATGGCTTTTCGCGACCGGGTTTCTCATCACGGCGGACACGGATTTTCAGGTGGCGTGGCGCGCCCAAGCGGAGGGAGATATTTTCGCGGCGCACCTTCAAGCGTCGGCGTACCGCGCCGATTCAATTGTGCCGATGGTGGGCGAGCCGGAGTTGCGCGCGAGCGGCCATCGCTATCCCGACGGGGTGCGCGCGCGTTATCTCGCTTTGCCCGCCGATGTGCCGACGCGCGTGCTCCTGCTGGCGCGCGATCTCACCGCCACTGCGCCGACGGCCTACGATCGCGCGCGCGCCATCGAAGCGTACCTGCGCGAGTTTCCGTACACGCTCGATTTGGCTGCGCCGCCACCGCAGCGCGATGTGGTGGACTATTTCCTTTTCGATTTGAAACGCGGGTACTGCGATTACTATGCCAGCGCGATGGTGGTGCTGGCACGCGCCGCCGGCTTGCCGGCGCGGCTCGTCGTCGGCTATGCGCCCGGGCTGTACGATGCGCCGAACGCGCGCTTGATCGTTACGGAAGCGGACGCGCACTCTTGGGTCGAAATCTATTTCGCCGACATTGGCTGGATCGAGTTCGAACCGACCGGCAGTCGCGCGCGTCTAGAACGGCCGGCGGAGACACCCTCCGAGTCAGCCGCAGCGGGGATTCCAGCCCCTCTCGCTCCCCGTCGGTCGAACGCGTGGGCGTGGTGGCTCGCGTTGCCGGGCGCGCTCGCCGCGCTCGCGATGCTCGCGCTCGTCGCGTGGGCGGTGGACGCGTGGCGGTTGCGGCGCTTGCCGCCCCGCGCGGCGATTGCCGCGGTGTATTGGCGCTGGCGCGTGTGGGCGCGTTGGGTCGGCGCGCCGACGCGCGCCGCGGAGACGCCGTACGAGTTCGCGGCGTCGTTCGGGGAACATCTCGCGGCGAGCGCACGTGGGCGGCGCGGCGGGGACGCGTTCACGCGCCACGTCACCACCCTCGCGCGCACCATCGCCGATTTGTACGTGGCCTCGTGTTACAGCGCCCATATGCCGGATGCAGCGGCGCGCCGCGCGGCCGTGCGCGCGTGGGAGCAGTTGCAGCGACGATTGTGGCGGGTGATGGTGTGGCGAATCTAGTCTCTAGCCCCTTGGTTCGGTTTGTGGTATAATCGCAGGCGAGAGATCTTATGCTGAGTGTGATTCCGCAACTGCTCACCGCGTTCGGTTTGGCGTCCGCCTCCGGCTTGAACGCGTACATCCCGCTCCTCATCGTCGCGCTCACGGCGCGGTTCACGTCGCTGATCAAACTCAATGCGCCGTTCGACATTCTGACGAACGAGTGGGTGATCGGCGCGCTCGTTGTTTTGCTAGCGATCGAAATCATCGTGGACAAGGTGCCGGCGGTGGACACGCTGAACGATGTCATCCAGACGTTCGTGCGTCCGACGGCGGGTGCGATTCTCTTCGCCGCCAGCACGAACGCGCTCGACGTGCATCCGGTTCTCGCCGCGATTCTCGGCTTGATTCTCGCGTTCGGTGTGCATGCGGTCAAGGCGACGGCGCGCCCGGTCGTGACGGCGAGCACTGGTGGAATGGGGAACGCGTTCGTCAGCGTCGGCGAAGATGTGGTCGCGGCGAGCGTATCCATCGTCGCGATCATCGTGCCGCTGGTGATTGGATTTGCGCTGGCGGTGCTCGTGATGTGGTTGGCGCTCGTCCGCCCGCGCAAAACAGGTTGAGGAGGTGTAGTGAATAACTTGACGCCTTCTCCTGAAATCCAGCAAAAACTCAATACCCTGCCGACGAGTCCCGGCGTTTACCTGATGAAGGACGAACGCGGCGAAAT
>DYLA01000178.1 GCA_020722265.1 Anaerolinea sp. | reverse complement strand
TCCCGCCTGAACTGCTCCTGGTCTTTGAGTTGCAAATCATAAATCTCTTTGTACAGCCCACCTTCAGCCAGCAGCGCATCGTGCGTGCCGCGCTGGACGATCGCGCCATCGGCGAGGACGAGGATGAGATCAGCGCGCTTGACGGTCGAAAGTCGCTGCGCGATGACGAATGTCGTGCGTCCCTGCATCAGTTCCGCAAGCGCTTGCTGAATCAGGTACTCGGTGTGCGTGTCCACGCTCGAAGTCGAATCGTCGAGAATCAGGATGCGCGGGTTCATCAAGAGCGCGCGTGCGATGGCGATGCGCTGCCGTTGTCCACCCGACAGCGTGACGCCGCGCTCGCCTACCATCGTGTCGTAGCCGTTCGGAAACGCGCGGATGAACTCGTCCGCGCGCGCGGCGCGTGCCGCCGCGATGATTTCGTCTTCGCGCGCATCGACGCGACCATAGGCGATGTTGTCGCGGATGGACATTGAGAAGAGCAGCGAACTTTGCAACACGATGCCGATTTGCGAACGCAGCGACTTGAGGTCAACGGTCTTGATGTCGTACCCATCCACCAACACGCGCCCAGCCGTCGGGTCGTAGAAACGCGGGATGAGATTGACGATGCTCGTCTTGCCACTGCCGGTCGGACCGATGAGCGCGATGACTTGATTCGGCTGCGCTTCGAAGGAGACCTCGCGCAGAGCGGGGCGTTCGCCGCGATACGAGAAGGTCACCGCCTCGAAGGTCACGCGCCCGGCGAGAGGCGGCAGTACGGGCGCGTTCGGCGGCGAGGTAATCTCCTCCCCCACGTCGAGGACCTCGAAGATGCGTTGCCCACCGGCGATGGCTTCGCCCGCCGCGTTGACCACCCAGCCGAGTTCGCCAATGGGGAACGCCAGAAGCAGCAGGTACGCGTTGAAGGCGACCAGCGCGCCCAACGTCAGCGTGCCGTCAATGACCTGCTGCCCACCGAACCAGAGAATCAGCACCGTCGCAAGCATAATCAGTATGCTCGTCGTTGGCATATAGGCGCCCCAAGTCGTAATGACCGTTACGCGCGCGTCGTACAGTTTCTGGTGCGCGTTGGCAAACTTTTCTTTCTCGTACTCCTCGCGCGCGAAGGCGCGCACGACCTGGACGCCGGTGAGATTTTCTTGCAGTGTCGCGGACAAATCGCCGAGGGCGCGATCAATGCGGAGGAAGAGGCGTCCGATGTGTTTACCAAAAACAATCGTCAAGGCAAATAGCAGCGCCAGCGGCACCAGTCCGATGAGCGTCAGCGTGATACTCTGTTGAAAGAGCACCGCCACGATACCAATGGAGAGCAACATCACATTGAGTAACTCGATCGCGCCGTGCCCGACGAAACGCGACAGCGAACTGACATCTTCGGTGCAACGGCTCATCAGTTGCCCGGTTTGCGCCTGATCGTGGTACGTGAACGACAGATGTTGGATCTTGTCGTACAGCGCGTTGCGGAAATCGTATCCCGTCTGATTGCTGAGCCACTCGGCAAGATAGCGTCTGCCAAAATTGAAGAACGCTCGAACGATGGCGATGCCGACGATGGTGAGGGCGATGGCAGCCAGCGCGTTCGGATCGCGCTTGGCTAGCCCATCGTCAATCGCGGCGCGAATGAGCGCGGGGGAGACCAGCGACGCCGCCGTGACGATGGCGACGCACGCGAGAAGCGCAAGCACTTGGCCGCGATAGGGAGTGAGTGCTGCAAGAAGCCGCAGGAGAATTCTCATAGTTGCCTATGCCGCGAGGGTAAGCGTTTACCCGACTGTCACACTTGCGGGAACGAGGGTTAGGGTTACGAGCGATTTTTGTGAGGCGACCCCCACTCTGCCCATCGGCGATGGCTTGCATACTGCGCAATGACACCCAGACGCTGCTGCTCGCGACGCGGTTATCTATTGTAGCACAAGTGGCGGCTGAAGAGAAATTTTGACAATTCCCTCTTGCGGCGATACAATCCGAGCCGAGTCGGGAACGGGAAGCGAGCAAAGAGACGCGCGGCGAGATATTCGCCGCCCGCCGAAGGATAGCCGATATGCCGTACGGCAAAAAAAACGCGTCGGTTGTCTTCCAACCAACGCGCCTGCCACCCGCATGCCCCTTGCCTCGAACAAGAGACCGCATCGTGATGAGCGGGTGATGGGATTCGAACCCACGACATTCTGCTTGGGAAGCAGACACTCTGCCAACTGAGTTACACCCGCATTTCTGGTGCGGATTATAAGCGAGAAATCAATGCGCGTCAAGTGCCGCCCCAGTTGAAACTTTATGAAAAATCCCTCTCCTGCGCGCGATCCGCTCGCGTGCCTTTTGCTCCTCCTCGTCCCGTTGCTTGCTTGCCCGCTGCTGGTCTCGCTGGCAAGCGATGCTCCCCCCGCGTTCCTCGTGCGCGCGTTCGCCACTGCCACGCCGACGCCCGCGCCGCGCGTCTATCTGCTCCCCTTCCGTCAGGTCTTCGCCCTCGGACAGACGCAACCCCTCACGCGCACGACCTTCTGGCTGTACGAAAGCGGCTCGGACGTGTTCCGTTTGCTCGGTCAGCAAGGCGCGTTCGCGCATTTGCAAACGCTGGATGGCAAGAGGAGTTTCTGGACGGCGACCGAGAATGTCTCGCCCACGCCGCCGGCACCCGCACAACATGATTTCACCGGGCGCGGCAAAACGATTCGACTGGCATCGTCCGTTGGATACGCGTGTTTGCACGAAGACGTGCCCCCCCCAGTGTTCAGCGTTTGCCAACCCTCGCCAGATTTCGCCGCCGCGCAACTCGTCGCCAAGATCACGGCTGGTACAGTGACCCTCTATCTGGTCGAGGTGGAAGGCAAGCACTATTTCATCCCGCCCGAAGGAGTGTTGGCTTCGCCGTAGAACAAACCTCCCGCAGGTTGCAAACCTGCGGGAGGTTTCGCACTAGAGTGCATCAACAAGTTGCTGCACTAGTGACAACTGTTCGTGAACGTCGCCTGATTCGATGTGAGATCGTTGGGCGCAGTCACATGCAGACGTTGCCAGCCGGTGCCGGTCGGCGCGGCTGCCCATGCATCGGTGACCGATTGCGTTCCCGCGCCGGCGAATAGAATCGTCGCGGGCGTTTTGCTGATGCCATCGCTGCGTTCCCAACGATAGGTCACTGTCGTCGCGCCATTCGTCGTGATGGTAGCCGTGAAGTTAAAGTTGCCCGGGCACGCGCCCGCGTAACTTTCTGGCGTCACGCTGGCGTTGACGCCAGTAACCACCGGCGTCGGCGTTGCTGTCGCCGTAGGCGTGACAGTGGGCGTGCGCGTCGCGGTGGGCGTGACAGTGGGCGTACGCGTCGCGGTGGGCGTGTTCGTTGCGGTCGCCGTCGGCGTGTTCGGCGGCGTCGCGGTGGGTGTGTTCGTCGCGGTGGCCGTCGGCGTGAACGTCGCGGTGGGCGGCGGACCCGCTAGTGTCAACGTCAGTTCGTTGTTGTTGTAGTTCGATTCGACCAACTCGCGCGTCGCGTTCACGCGCACAGTGACGATGTGTGCGCCGACCATCAGATAAGTCGGCACGACCTGCGTCAGGTCCTGCCCTGCCGGCAGAGACGTCGTGATGTAGCGGAAATCAATGCTGGTCGTTCCATCCACCAACACGAGTACCGGAAAGCGCGCGGTCGCATCGCCAGTGCCGATGTTCGAAATCGTGTACATAATTTGGTTGTTCGCGTTCAGCGTGATGCTGCCGACGGTCAGGTCGGGCAACTCTTGTACCGCAATCGTCGCGAACTGTTCGACGGTGCCGCCCGCATTCAGCGCGGAGAGGCGATACGTCGTCGTCGTCGTCGGTGCGACGACGCGCGAGCCGGTGGGCTCGACGCGCTCGCGATCAAGCCACACCTGATCCGCGCCGGTGACTGACCACGAGAGGGTGATCGTCACACCGCGCGTGATAACCGATTGGCTCGCGGCGAAAAAGAGAATGGCGGGTGGGGGGAATGGCGTCAGCGTCGGCGTGGCAGTGGGCGTTGTCGTCGGCGTGGGAGTGCGAATCGGTGTGAACGTTGGTGTCGCGGTCGGTGTGACGGTGGGCACAGGGGTCATCTGCGGCGGACCGACGACGAATTGCCAGGCGCGCGAGGCTTTGTTGCCTGCCGAATCGCGCGCTTCGACCAGAGCGACGTGTCCGCCCGGCTCAAGTTCCGCACTGTACGAAACCGATTCGCCGGAGACGATGGCTTGCTGGGTCACATCGCGTCCGTCCACGACGAGGCGAACCGAATGAAGGTCTATGGCGCGGTCGTCCCGATACGTCGCCGCGATGTTCACGGCGACTGTCGTCGCGCCGCCGGGAGGGCCGGGAATTTGCGCGTCTGTGGCGGGTTCGATCTTGGCGATGACCGGCAGGGTCGTATCGCGCGTCAGCCAATAGCCGATGCCCGCCGCCAGTGCGGTGACGAGGAGGGCGACGAGGAGGGCGACGAGAATGAGTTGCCAGCCGCATCCCCCGTCGAGGGGGACGACGGCTGGGGTTGGCGTCGGCTCTGGCGGCGCAGCAGTTTTCGTTTCTGCGGGCTCCGGTTCTTGGGAGAGCGTGGCGAGCGTGGCAAGCCGAGCCGTTCGCAACACTTTGGCACGAATCATCGTTGCGAGGGAATTGGGCAGGACCATCATCGGAAGATAGCCAAAGAGTGAACCGGTGGCGCCGATGCGGCGATGCATGCCCCAGATGCGCTCCGGGTCAATCTGCGCCGACGGGACGCGTCCCTGCTGCCGCGCCAGCAGGTCAAATTGATGATTGAAAGAGCGGCGTGCTTCTTCCAGCAAGCGCGCGAGATCGGTGCGGGCAACATTGAGCGCGCGCGCTTTTTCGGTGGGAGAGAGCCCATGCAGTTCTTCGACGATGAGGAGGGCGCGATGGAATGCTGGCATCGCGCGCGCGGCGCGCCAGATATCGCCGACCAAGCCGGAGACGCTCGGTTCATCAGAGGGAGGCAGCGCGTCGAGCCAGCCCTTTTGCCGCAGAAAGTTGAGCGAGGACTCGCGCGCGAGTCCGTACAGCCAGCCGCGCACCGATTCGTTCGGCATCAGCCCGCCGACAGCCGTCGAGATGTGGGTGAACACTTCTTCGAGCAGACGCGCGGCTTGGTCGCGGTCGCCCACGATGCGATAGATGAATTCGTAGAGCGCCGGGCTGTACCGGTCGAACAACTCGCCCAGCGCGCTGGGGTGACCGGCTTTGATGCCGGCAATGAGATCGTGATCTGATTTGCTTGCCACAGACAATCCTCCCCGTCTCTTTTCCCATCCCGCGCCAGTTCGGCAAGCCAGAGTGAGGTCACGCGCGCGTCACTTGGGTCAGCGTCAAGCCGGCGCGCCAGAGATAGTAGAATCCCAAGAGCGTGACCGGCACGATCAGCGCGGCGTGCAGAACGAGCGTATAACTCGTGGCGAGACTCGGCTCGATTCCAAACAAGGTTAGCGTGTACACCACCGGCGCGTCGAAGACGCCGATGTAGCCCGGCGTGCTCGGCGCAATCGTCACGAGATTCGCGAACGCGCACGCGAGCAGGAACACCGCGAACGGCCGAGTGATGTCGAACCCCCACGCGAGGACGAGATACATCCCGGTTTCGCAGAGCCAAGCGAGAATCGAGAGCGCGTACACGGCGAACGAATCGGTGGGGCTAGACAGCGCGCCCAAGCCTTCGAGGAGCGCGCGCGTGAGCGCCGCCGCGCGCGTCCGCAACGATTCCGACGGCACGCGTCGAAGCAAGCCATCGGCCAGGCGTTCGACGCGGCGCGGCATCCCGGCGAGAATCGCCAACGCGACGATAGTGGCGATGAAGAGCGCGCCCACGAGGCGGATGCGCGCGGTCAGTGCCGCGTCCGAGAAGTTCAACCAGAAGGACGCGACGACGATGAAGGTGAGCATCGCCAAGCCATCGAAGACGCGTTCGACGACGATGGTGACGAAGGTCGCGGCTTTGCTCACATTCTCCTGCGCTCCGAGAATGTACGCGCGCACCAGTTCGCCCATCCGCGCCGGCAGAATGTCGTTCGCCATATAGCCGATGACGACGACGCGGAAGAGCGCGCCGCTCGAAATCGGTTTGAGCGAATGCAAGAGCCAGTACCAGCGCACGGCGCGCACCCCCACACCGAGAAAATAGAGCGCGAGGGCAGGCAGCAGGTATCCGTACTGCGCCTGGCGCAG
>DYLA01000177.1 GCA_020722265.1 Anaerolinea sp. | reverse complement strand
AGCGAACTGTTCACTGTTCACTATCCACTGTTCACTGTCCACCGCTCACATCGCCCGCCCCATCGTGCGATCACTGTGCCCTCCAACTTGAGGACGACGATCTCACAGTTGTTCGCGCAGCCCGCGCACTCGAACGACGCAGTGTCGTACCGGCGTTCGCTCAGCCCAAAGCCGCGAAACGCGGTCATATGCCCGTTACGCGCCATCCACTCGCGCGCCAGAATCGCCGCGCCGATCGCGCCGATCGTCGCATAGTGCGGCGGAACGATCACCGCGCCGCCCAGTTCCGCCTCGAACGCGCGCACCATGCCGACATTCGCCGCGACTCCGCCCTGAAACACGACCGGGGCTCTCACCTCCTTTCCCAACGCGACATTGTTGAGATAATTGCGCGCGAGCGCGACGCACAAGCCGTACAGAATGTCTTCGATGCGATGCCCGACCTGCTGCTGGTGGATCATATCGCTCTCGGCGAAGACGGTGCATCTGCCGGCGATTTTCGCCGGCGTTCGGCTTTGCAGCGCGAGCGCTCCAAAATCCTCGATGCGGAGGTTCAGCCGCGTCGCCTGCTGGTCGAGGAACGCGCCGGTGCCTGCCGCGCAAATCGTGTTCATCGCGAAATCGGCTACGAGCCCGTCGCGCAGGAGAATGATCTTGCTGTCCTGCCCGCCGATTTCGATGATCGTCTGCACGTCCGGGACAGCGCGCAGCGCGCCCAGGGCGTGCGCGGTGATCTCGTTCTTGACCACGTCCGCGCCGACGACGACCCCGGCGAGTTCGCGCGCGCTGCCGGTCGCGCCGAGGCCGGCGATCACCACGCCGCGCGGCATTTGCGCGCGCAACTCGCGCAAGCCGTTCTGCAGCGCCGCGATCGGATCGCCGCGCGTGCGCGTGTAGAGCGTGGCGATGACCGCGTCGCGCGCGTCGAGCACCGCGAACTTGGTCGTCACCGAGCCGACATCTATGCCGAGATACGCTGCTTGGGATGACATCATAGTTCCGTGCGCGTGGCGTATGGCGTGTTCCGTTGCGCGTTCCGCCGGCGCTCCAACACGTCGAGAAACGCTTCGAGCCGGGTCAGTAAACCACTGCGGTTGCTCTGCTCGGCGAAGACGAGGCGCAGGACTGGAATAGCATAATCGCGTGCGACCAGCGGCATGATGTTCGACGCCATCAACTCGGGCGCGCAGGTGAACGATTGCAGGTGCAGCACGCCGTCGTAGCCGGCTTGCGCGAACCGAATCGTCCCGCCGATGGATTTGAGTCCGTCGCCGGAAATGTTGCGGCGCAGGTACGGTTTCGCGAGACGTTCCAGCGTCCGCGTTTCCGGCACGCGCAGCGCGCGCAGAAACATATTGAAATCGAGCCATTGGCTCAGGTAGATGTTGCGCTCCACCTCCACGCCGCGTCGTCCGAGTTCTTCTTCCAGATCCATACTCATAAACGGATCAATCACCAGATAGAATTCGCCGAGGATGGCGATCTTGAGCGGCGCGCGCGTGCGGTCGAGCGGAATCGCGTCGAGCGCGGCAAAGGTCTCGCGGCGGATGCGCGCGAGCGTTTCCGCGTCGCACACCTCGCGCAGTCGCGCTTTAGCCGCGCGCACGATTTTCGACGCCGCGCCCGGCGTCCGTTCGCGCGGACGAAGGTAATGCGCGGCGCGATCCAACTCGTCGAGCATTCGCAGCACCGGCAAGCCGAGCGCGACGCCGCGCAAAATCCGGCGCAGCGGAACGCCGGTGATGCGATGCACCTGCCAGATCGCTGTCGCCGCGCTGCCGTTCATCAGCGGCAGCGCGTACATCCGAAACGCGTACCCCCGCTCGCGCAAAGCGGCTTGCTGCAAGCGCGGATAGTAGCCGAGCCGGCAACCGCTCGGTTTGCCGAGCGTCAGCACCGTATCCGCGCCCAGTTCGAGCGCCTCGACGAGATTGCCGAGCAGCACCTTGTACGGCACGCAGATGAATTCCGGCGCGAGGCGCGCGCCGAGCGCGAGCGTGCGCGCGGTGGAAGGGGGCGGCGAAATCGCCTCCACGCCCATCTCGCGAAAAAAGACCTCGAGCGCGATGTGCATATCGCCCGCGTGCGGATAGGTGATGATCATCGCCGCGTCAACAGATCCACGAACGCCTCGAGGCGCGTGGCAACGCCAGCCGTGCCGGTATGTTCGTCAATCGGGAGCATCAGCACCGGCTTGCCCGTCGCGCGCGCGTATCGCTGCACGACATCCATCATTACGCTGTCCGGGGCGCAGCCGAACGCGATCACCGCGACGAGGGCATCCACTGCCGGGTCGTCGAGAAAGCATCCGGCCGCGCCGATCAGTTCCGCCTCGCACGCCCAGTACGCGCGCCCGACCAAGCGCGCGATCGCCGCACGCGTCGCGGACGCGGGCAACTCGGTCGGGGTCCGCACGGCGACGCCGAGCGACGCGAGCCGGCGCAAAACGTCGTGGCACGCGTACGCGTCGAACAGGTTGTAGGCATGTCCGACGACGGCGATGGTAATGGGGAGGGGCGCAACATTCGTCAAACCGCGATGCCAATCATTCAGCCATCCCGTTTCGCTATCGTGTTCTGCTTCACCCGCGCCACGTTGCAGCCAATCCAGATACCGCAAATGCGCCGCCCACGCGATTGCGGCGGCGCGTTTCACGCGCAGTGGATTCCACGTGAACCGGCGTCCTACCGCGTAGATCGCGCGATAGAACGCGAGCGTGCCCTTTTCCAGATCAACGTCCACGTCGAGCACGTCCGGCGCTTCCGGGACGACCGCGCGCACGAGATCGGGCAGACCGAGCAACTTGGCGCAGTGATGCGCATCGCGTTCCAGACTGCGGAGGCTTGGCACGAAGACGACGTCCGCCTTGCCGACCAGATCGAGAACGTGTCCGCAGTAGATTTTGACCGGCAGACAGGTTTCCGCGACGACGCGCGCCGCGCCCGCCGCGAGGGTCGCGCGCGTCGTCGCGGGAGTCGTGACCACCTCTGCGCCCAGGGCGCGGAAAAACGCGTGCCACATTGGAAAGTACTGGTAAAAGAGCAGCGCGCGCGGGATGCCGACGCGAACCATCGCGCGCTACCTCGACTCGCGTTCGACGACCGGCGCGCGCGTCGCCGCGCGCCGCAGCAGCATCGCCGCGCCGACGCCGCACGCGGCGAGCGCGACCACTTGATTCAGCGAGAGAACGCCGAGCATCGTCCGCTCGTCGCCGCGAAAGATTTCGACGACGAAGCGCAGCGCGCCGTAACTCGCCAGGAAGAGCCACAGTTGCGTCCCCACGAATGTCGGGCGATTGAACAGCGCCAGCAGGAAGAGCAAAATGACCAGACTGCCGATGGCTTCGTAGAGTTGCGTCGGATGCACCGGCACGTCTTTGATGATGCATGCCGACAGAGGATGGTCGAAGCGGATCGCCCAGGGCAAGTCCGCCGCGGGCGAGCCGTGACAACAGCCGGCGGTAAAGCAACCGATCCTGCCGAGCACGAGCATCAGCGCGATCGGCGGCAGCACCACGTCGAGCGCGGCGAGCAGGCGCGTGCGCGTCGCGGGCAAACGCCTGCCGTAGACGCCGAGCGCGAGGACGACGGCGGCAATCGCGCCGAGCGACCACGAACTCGGCAGGTTGCGATCGTACGCGTGCGCGAGCGCGGGGAGCGCGTATCCGCCGAGCACGGCAGCGGTGAGTGCGATCACCCAGCCGTCCCACACGATTTGCCAGCGCAAGCCGCGCGCCGACGCCAACGCGAGCGCGAGCGGCAGCGCGAGCAGCTCGCCGACGACGCGAATCGTGCCGTACCACGTGACAGGATGACCCAAGAGAAAGAAGAAAGGTTCAGGAAACATGGCTCCTCCGGGGAGGCGGTCTGGCATCATACAGGAATGCCTTCACGCGCGCGCTCGTGCTGCGCGTCACGGCATTTCCGGCCGATGCGGTTCCGCCTTTCAGTGCACGCTCTTTTGGGTTACCACGACATAGTTCGCGGTGTGGTCGAGCACATCGTTCACGTAAATATCCACGCGGTACTTGCCTAGCAGCCAATTGCCGCTCGACGGCTGGAGCGTGAAATCGAGATTGCGCGAGCCGCTCGACACGATCTCCATTTCGCCTAACTTGGCGTTGCAGAGAGTCGAGCCGCCGGCATCCACCGCGAAAAAGACGGCGCGGAACTTGGTATTCGCCGGCGCGTTCGCAATCTCGA
The DNA here is from genome assembly GCA_020722265.1 of Anaerolinea sp. Classification (GTDB taxonomy): domain Bacteria; phylum Chloroflexota; class Anaerolineae; order UBA4142; family UBA4142; genus DYLA01. The sequence continues at coordinate 2,024 of DYLA01000177.1, read as the reverse complement.
CGACCGCGTGGACCGTTTCGTTCGGCAGAAATTCGCCGGTGCGGTTGAACGGCTCCTTTTGTTCGCCCTTGACTCCTTCCGCCATAATCACTTTGCTGACTAGATTGCTCACCTTGTGGGTCTGTGTCGTTGCGGGGGGACAACCGCTCAGCGGAATCGGCGTGCCGAGACGCTGCGGCGTGCCGACGACGGTAAAGTTCACCGTGCGGTCGAGTTTGCCGTTCCAGTAGATTTTGACTTGGTACAAGCCGGGCGCCCATTGTCGGCTAGAGCGTTGGAGGGTAAAGTCGAGGTTGCGCGAGCCCTCGGTCTTGACTTCCGTCTCGTCAATCTGGGTGTCTGGTGGTGCGGCGACGCCCACATCCACGGCGTACCATACTGCTTTGATCACCGTGTCCTTCGGCGCGTCCCGCAGCGTGACGATGGCGTGAAACGCGTCTTGGTCTGGCGGATAGTTATCGGACAAACCGACCGGTTCAAGGTTCGCGCCTTGAACGCCTTGCGCCATCACCACTTTGGCAATGCCCGGCGGCGGCGCGAGCAAATCGCACGCGGCGATGGAAAACGCCAATGCGATGAGCGCGCCGAAGACGAGCCCTTTCGAGCGCAGAGTCATATGCTTCTCCTGACCGATCGAAGAGTCGCGTAGGTGACGCACTGCCCACGCGACTCGACCGAGCGATTATGGGCTGGGGACTGCTGGCGCGGCTTTGGGTTTGCGGACGATGCCGACGATCACGATGGCGAGCCCGACGAGGATGATGGCAATGGACTCGATCAGCATCGGATTGAACGCTTCGGCGAGCAGAACGCCGAACGCGCGCGCAAACTCGCCGCGCACTTCCGCCGGCACTTCGCTCAGCGGACCCGCCGTCAACAAACTGGCGACGAACGATTGGTACGTGAGGGAGGGCAGCAGTGCCAGCACGCCGCCAACGACGATCGGGATGCCGAGCCAACGTGCCAGGTCCATCCGGCTGCGGAGCGCGAGCAGCGCGAGCAGCGCGAGGAAAATGAGCGGGACGATGATGGAGAGACTCATCGCCGTGCGGATGAGTCGCACCTGTTGCTTGATTCCCTCCGCGCCGATGCCGGTTTGCTTTTCGATGCGCGACAACTCTTGGGGGAGGAAAAAGCGGTCGGGCGCGTTGTCAATGATTTCGTCCCGTCCATCCAAATAGTCTTGGTTCTGGTCCGGTCGCCAGGGATCGGGGAACATACAGGGGGTGTAGAGATTGTAGAGGATCTCTTGCCCGGGCGCGGCGGCGGCAAAGCGCTTGAGGAAATCGTCAATGTCGGCTTGCTTGCAGGGGGGCAGCGAGGTGTAGATGACCTGAATCGCGTTCCAGCCGTGCTGGCTGCGATTGTAATCCTTCCACGGCTTGAAATTGAGGACGACGTTCGGCAGCGGATCGTTCGTGTCAATCCAACTGTAAACGCCATCCACCGACACCGTGACCCACTCTTCGAGATACTGGTTGGGGAGCACCTCGGCTTTGATCTTGCGCCAATCGGCGAGGGTGGGGAACTCGAGGGCTTTGAGTGCATCCGGCTCGCGGATAGCCGTCTGGGCTTCGCCGGTCAACACGCGCTCTTGCGCGCGGCGCTGCGCGAGCCAGCGTACGGTCACGGCGATGAGATCGGATTCGGTGACCTCTTTCGTGACGACGCGCTTGACGAGCGGCGCATCGAACACGACTCGGCCGACATTGAACGAGAGGAGCGCGATGGGCAAGGTGAGCACGAACAAGATGACCAGCACGAACGCGAGGAACTTTCGCATACAACCTCCTTTGGAGATGTGACGGCTGATGAGTGACAAGGGAGGTTGGAGTATCACTCGTCATCTGTCAGTTGGCGGACACGTTGTCTGGTGCAGCCGAGTCGCGACCAGACTCCTCCCAGGGATAGACGAGACCACGGATAAGTTTGTTTCTATTATATACGATTTTCCTGTCGTTGGCAATCGGAGGTAACGCTACATTCAATCGTGGAGACGTCAAAACTGGTGCACTTGATGCCCC
>DYLA01000007.1:20674-34205 GCA_020722265.1 Anaerolinea sp. | reverse complement strand
GGGGCATCAAGTGCACCAGTTTTGACGTCTCCACGATTGAATGTAGCGTTACCGGGGGTACCAATCACCGGCAAATAGGTCGTATCCGTGTAACCGCCAAACGCGCACGCGCAGGCAGCGCAGAATCTTTTCCAACATCTCTACCGGGTCACCCAGATTTCCAATTCCGCCGTCGTCATCTTGCCGACATAGAGCCGGTGCCGCGCGAGATCGAGCGCGAACGATTCGCCGACGCCGCTGACCGCGCTCAATGTTTTCGATGCGCGCGCCGCGAGCGATTCGCGGTCGAGCGTGACGACGACGTTCGTCGCTTTGCCGCCGATGTTTTCCACGCCGATTGCCCAGTACGTGTTCGCCGCTGCGTCAAGCGCGAGGAGTTGCTGACCGCGCGCGAGTTTACGCCCGGTCGGCTTGCCGGTTTTGGCGTCGAGTTCGAACGCGCTGACGAAAAGACGATTCTTCGCCGCGTCTACGAACAGACTGTCCGTGTCCGGCGCGTCGCGCAGCGATTTCCAATCGAGCGCGCGCAGGTCTTGCGTCGCGATCACATTGTAGTTCGCGTCATAAATCGTCAAGCGATGTTCGTTTTTCCAAAACGCATACAGCAGATTCGCGCTTTCGTTGACCGCGACGGCGAGTTGCGCGGGACCGCCGCCGGTATCACCGGTCTTGAACCCGGTCACGTCAATCGTCTTGATTATTTTCAGCGTGTTCCAATCCACGACGACGATTTTGCCAAATTCGGGGTACGCGACGTACGCGCGCTGGTGCGTCGTGTCAATTGCAAGTTCTGGCAAGCGATCCGTCGAACCGCGCGGGAGGCCGAGCGGAATCGTCGCCAGGAGCGTGCGTGCGCCTTTGACGTTGTAGATCGAAAGCGTACTATCCCACGCGTTCAGCGCGAACAGTTTTTCGCCGGTCGCGTCGGCGCGCAGCGGAATGGGCCACGTGCCGCTCGTGAACGCTTCCCACTGATTCGTCTCGACGTTGTAGTTGAAAATGTAATTGCCACCGAGCCGACTGTTCATAAAAATTTGTCTGCCGCCGTTCGTCAAGATGATTTGCTCGAGCGAGTCGCCGAGACGAATCGGCGTGGCTTGCGCGTACGTGTTCGTGTCAATGCTCCACAGGATCGAAGCATCGCCGTTCGGGACGTAGAATTTGCCGTTCGCCGGATTGAGCGTGAGGCGATGCGGTTTTCTGCCAAAGGCAAACTCGTTCGTGATTTTCCCTGTGTTCACGTCATAGACCTGCGCGTATCCGCCGATCCCGGCGACCTGTCCCCCGCTCGGACGCTCGAGCGAGAGAAAGACGAGGCGTTCGTGCGCGGCGTCGTACGCGATGTCTTGCGCTTCACGTTCGCGCGGGAGTGGAAATGCACGCGTCTCTTTGCCGCTGGCATCCAACACTTGCATCATCCGATCGCTGCCGACGAGAAAACGCGCGCGCGCCGCGTCGTACTCCAGAAATCGCGCGCGCTGACCGGGCGGTGGGTTGTACGCCATCGTCCCCGCGACCTTGCCGGTTTTCGGATCGACGCGGAAAATTTCGCCGCCGGTTTTGGGCGTCATATTCAACACGAACAACGCGTCTGCTTTCGCGTCGAACGCGATTGCGCCTGCGCCCGGACCCATTTCGGCAATCGTGTACGCCGGTTGCAGCGTCTTGCCATCGAACGCGCGGAAGGTGGGCGCGTCGGATGTCGTGAAGTACAGCCGCGCGCGCGTCGAATCCACCGCGACCGCGCCGACGTGTTCGGGCAGCGCGACGGGACCCACGACCGCGTTCGTGTTCAAATCAATCCGGCGGAGTTGGTAATGCGATTCGTCCACGATGTAGAGGAAATTCGCGACGGGATCGAGGTAGAGATACTTGAGCGCGAAACCTTCGATGCCCGAATCCACCGTGCCGATCCACTTTTCGGTCGCGCCGTCGAGGATCGCGATGTGGCGCGTCAAAATCCCGGCGACGTAGACGCGATTGCGCATCGGATCGGCGGCAGCGGAAAAGAGTTTAAGGACGTTTTTGTCCGGTGTGTGTCCTTGCAGTTGCGCGATATTGATCGTGGCGTATGCGCAGGCGATTTCGCTGCACGCGGGCGGCGCGGGGAGCGCGGGCGCAGTGCCGGCACCGAGACGATCCGACGTGGTTGGGGTCGGGCTGGGTGATGCCGCGGGCGGCTGTGGCGCAGGTCGCGTGCGCGGCGGTATCACTTTGGGGGGTAGAAGTGTTGGCATCGGTGCAACCGTTGGCGCGGCGGGAAGGAGATTGCATGCAGCGAGCAGCACGCCGAGCAAAACCAATGCGATGAAGGATTGTTTGTTCATAAAGCTTCTGATTCACTTGGGTTGTATCTTGTACACCATCCAATAGCCACCCTTGCCATCGGACAGCAGCGATGGATCACAAACGATTTTCACATTTTGCGTTTGTCCGATGCGCACCCCGGATTCCTCTTTCCAGACACTTGTGCCGTCAACTGATGTCCCACTCAGGATTCCGCCATGTCCGCAGAAATAGTGGCGAAGGGTTCCGTCCGGAAAAACGAAACTACCAGAGACCGCGCCCGTTTCGTTCACCTTGCCGATCAGTTTGAAGGCGAGTCCATCGGACGATTGCGCCACCCACGCGGTCATGCCGGTCGAAACGTACATAAACCAATCGCTGCCGACGCGAATAACATCCGGGTCGGTGTATTGAACCCCTTCGAGACGCACGCCCTCTTCGAGGGTAAAGTTTTTTCCGTCCGACGAAATCGCGCTCTTGACGCGATTGGGTTGATTCGATTGCGCCGAACCGGGCGGCGGTGGGTTCGGTCCGAACGGAAACTCGACGAAGTACAGCCGCAGTTTGCCGTCCGGCAACATCACCACATCCGGGTCTGCGCCTTGCACGTTGATTTTGCCGCACCGCCACGTCTTGCCCTCATCCTTCGATTCTGCGTACATCAAGCCGGGACCACCGAGCGCGGTGCCATCTACCGCGTAGATGATCCAGCGTCCATCCGCCAGGCGCAAGCCCTCCGGCACCGATGCCTGATCAATGATGACGCGGTTGTCGGTCTGCCAGATCAGCCCATCCGACGATTTGGCGACCAAGACTTGGTGGAACGCGGGACCATTCGGATCGGGAACGCCGATGCTCTTTTTCTCCGGCAAGCACACCCGTTCTGATTGGACGCCCAATGTGTTCCGCGGAGGAGTCGCCGGGCCGGTGCCAGCGGTGGAGCGTGTCGTCGCGCTGACGACTGCCCATTTGTTTTTGCCATCGGGCAAGATGATCATCGCCGCGACATACATTCGATAACGCCCATCGCTCAAGCGGACGACAACCGGATCGTTCAGCGAGTTTACTTGAAACTCGCTGAAATCGTTGTACGTGAGCCGCGTCCCGGGTTCCGGCGTATAGGTCTTGCCGTCACTGCTAATGAAACTGGAGATCGTGCAACAGCGTCCCAGTGGTGGACGAGGTCCCGTCCCTTGAGACATTACAAACAAGCGGCGGCGTCCATCGGGCAGGAGAATGGATTTTGGATCCACGTACGTGTTCCGTCCGCCTTGCGCCTTGTCGCCTAGTACATTGTCGTCTTCAAGGACAAAGTTCATGCCATTGTCTCCCGGCGGGGAGTACGCGCGGCGTATATTGTTCACGCCTTGCATATCGCCGATGTAGAGCATCACGACGCCGCCGGCGGGATCAACATAGATGTCACGAACACCGATGGTGCCGTTGTCGCTGGGTTGCGCTTTGTAGCGTGTGCCAGGATCGGGTGTATAGTTGACGCCATCGCGCGAACTCTCGCTCCGCATTTCGCTGGTGCGTGGATCGAACAGGAACTTGCGCCATGTCCCATCGGGCAGTTGCAGATAAAATGGATGATGGGGATTGTCTTGCGGCGTGGGTGGGCGCGGGGACGCGAAATTCAGCCCATCGTTCGATGTGGCGACCATTTGCTTCCCAGGTTCATTGCCGCTGCGCTGTTCGAAAAAGAGATAGAATACGCCGGCGGCGTTCAAACTGGCGGCAGGGTTGGTCGCATTCTCAACACGCATGCCGGGATCAGGGATGAACACGAGATCAGGCGCGGGCGCGGCGCCGGAGCCGATGCGATCGGAGGTGGTTGGGGTAGGCGATGTCGCGCGCGCTGACGGCGCGGGCTGGGTCGGACGCGGGGCAAGTACCTTTCGTGGTGGGAGCGTCGGCGTCGGCGCAGGTGGTTGCGGTATCAACGTCGGCAAGGAAGTGCACGCAGTTAGGACGAAGATGAGCGCAAGCAGACTGGAACGGTTCACTACGACTCCTGATTGCCCTGGCATTGCTGCAGATTGCGGTGGCGGCGGAGGATGTTGCCGGTTCGCTCAACGACTCTTGGGTGTGGGCGTGGCGCGAATGTTTTCCACGGCGCAACTGTTCGCAGCGCTTTGACCGCGCTTGGCAGTCGCGAGTTGCAAAGGTCCGTCTGCTGGTTCTGGCGTGCCGTCAATCTGACAGACCAGCCGTTGCACGGGGGTTCCACCGAACATATCGCGGTAACTCCATACCGCTTCCAAGCCGTCCGAGAATCGAAAGCACAATGCCCAGCGATCATAGCGCGGCGAGCCGTAAAACACCAGAACCGGCGAGACATAGCCGGTTCGATCGATCTGGAATCGCCCGACCGCATCGGTGCGGGTTTCACGTCTGCCTTGACTGCATCCGGTAGAGATCTCTTTGTTGACCGCGAGAAAGACCTGCGTGTTCGCCGCCGGGAGACCCTGGCGCAGAAGAATCCCGTCAATGTTGGGCGACTCGGGTTCAAAGGTTGGAATCGGACAACATGCGGCGGCGAGCAGGATGACGAGAGCGCAAAGCAGAAATTGTTTCATCGCGTTTCTCTCTGGTCTGAGTGTCGTGGAGGTATTATACACGATTTCGCACGTCGAGTGCAGGGGGAAATTGGGTTCACCGCGCGTAATACACCGTGTTCCCACGAATAATCAAGCGCACGAACGAATGATATGGCGCGCCCGACGCGGTGGTTTCTTTCGAGAAGAAAGTGAGGTGCACGATGTCGCCGATTTCCGGCTTGCCGCTAATTACATTCTTGGTGTCGTACGTCGTCGCCCGCCGGTTGATGGAGGCGGGGTCGAACGTGAATTCGAATTGGCCATTCGTCACCGGCAGCGTGCCTTGCGCGATCACTGCGCCCGGGATGATGACCGCATAGCGAATCGTCTGGGCGGTGCTCGTGCCGGTGAATTTCGTTCCCTTTGCCGGATCGAATTTCGAAATCGGTGGGAGGTTGAAGACGATGCCGGTCGCGCCAGCGGGTCGCTCTTTTTCGATGACGTAGAATTCGCCGCCCTCTTTCGGCAAGCCGGGCACGAGCCCCGGGTAGCCGTTCCACTCGGCGTTCACGGTGTAGCGATACACCCCTGGCACATCGAGCGTCCAAGGCTCTTTGCCCGCCCACGAACCGCTGGCATCGCCAACCCCTTGCGCGACGACCGTGCGCCCATCGGGATAGTACAGCGTAAAGGTCATATTCGCCGGCAGCATCGGGTCAATCTGGAACGCCGGGACGAACGTTGTGCCTTGGTCGTACACCATCCCTGGACGCGCGTTCATCGCGAGGAAAAAGCGCGCCTTTTCGCCAGTCGGTCCCAAGATGTCTTCCGCGCCAGGTGCGATGACGCGATTGTTCTTTGTGCCGGCGGGCAGCGTGATCGCGTTCGCCATATAGCCGGCGTACATCGGGGTTTGACCCTTGTTGCGGATGACGACGCCGCCGATGAGGCGATAGATTTCGCCGGGCATATCGCCGTTGTTCGACGCGCCGATCTGTCCGCCGAAGTTGAAGGGGCTGAGGTGCCAGTACGGCGCGCGCACGCCGTCCTCGCTGACGATGAAACGCCCCATAAAGCCGGGACGCGGCGCGGCGGCGTAAAAGTACTGCAAGTCGGTGATGTACTCTGGAAAGAGATGCGGCGAGTAGCCGTTCGACGTTTGGAGGCGGACGTTCGACAAGCCAATCGGCTGAATCTTGGGATCGTACGGCGCGGGGTTGTTCTTGTACGCCCAGGTCAGCGTCGGATTGATTTTGTTCGCGGCTTGGAACTCGGTCGCGATGAGCAGCACGTCACCCGAGTTGTACGGAAAGTCAATGTGATCGAGTTGCTGCGCGTCGCGGTCGCGGTCCGCCCAGCCCTCGAAATGCGTTTCGCCGCGCTCGACGAGTTTATCTTTCACGCGCAACATCTTGCCGTGCGCGACGATCGGCGAATCGGGCGGATAGACGACGCCGGCGTGACGCAAAGATTCGACCCAGAGATGCCCATCGGCGTCGGTGTATTGAGCGAAGATGTGCGCGACGTACTCCCCCGGCGCATCGAAGACGAGAGGTTTCATTCCTTGCGCCGCGCCAAAGATTCCGCCCGCCGATGCCTTGCCCGAGTACGTGATCGTCTTGGCTTGGTTGGGATCGGAATTGACGAACAAGGTCGCGGTCACCGTCACATCGGCGGGGACTGCCGGCGAGAAACCGATGTCGCGTCCGTAGCGATTGCCGACCGGGTACGGTTGCCCCTGAAACGTCGCGGTGGCGAGGGTCATTCGTTTGGCGATCCAGAATTTGTACGTGCCGCCGCCCGCGTAGCGATTGCCCCAGATATCTTGTGTCCACCCGGTCGCCTGCACGGTGTACTCGCCGTACATCGGCGGCTGCCAGCGAGTGAATTTGGGGTTGCGCGTGGTGGGGAACTTGCCGGCTTTGCCGACGAACGGCGCGGTGCCAAGGTCAATCGTCTTGCCGTCCGGTTGCGTGATGCGAATCGTCAATTCCCCCTTGGTGTAATCCCAGGGGATGTTTTGCCGGTTGAAAATCGTGTCTGCCGGGAATTGCGGTTCGAGCGAGTAGGTGAGGATGTTCTTGGGGTTGTTCTCGTCCCAGCGCGGCAGAATCACATCGTCCTGAATGAGGTTGCGCGGCGAAAGCCCAAAGCGCGCCTTGTCCTCTTCGGCGACGACGCCGCGATAGCCGTTCGAGTTGTACGCGCCGAGAATGACCCAAGGGATGCGCGGCTGGATCGTCGCGGCATCCACGAATGTGCCGTTGACGTGCGGCGCGCTCGCGCGAATCGGCGGTGAGTACGATTCGGAATCGCAGGGACCTTTCGGAAAGCCGCGCCGCGCGAACGCTTCCGCGTTCAAATTCGCCTGGCGATTCTTCATCGCCGCGCCGTAATCGAGACGCAAGCGATAGATGCCGGGCGGCAAATCGTCTGGCAGTTTCGTCGCGACGGTGAAGGTGATCGCGCGACCGGTTTCGGTTTTTTGCGTCGCCGTCATCGGCACGCTCACGAGTTCATCTACCGGCGTGCGAAAGCGATAGCCAAATCGCGGCGTGACCGCACCTTGTACACCTCCTTCGATGGGGAGACCGGTCGGCGTGAGGAGCGTGGACATTCGTTCGTCGCTGGGCAGGCGCAAGATGCCCTCCGCGTCGAAGGTGCGTTCGGCGGTGACGAGCATCACAAAGCGATCGGGGTGGAGATTCTTGGCGGCGAGCGCGGCAAAATAGTCGTCGCCAAGATGGAGCGTGGCTTGGACGCGGAGCGGTGTGCCGGGTGTCCATTGCGTCGGCGTCACGTGTACTTCCGCCGACCATTCGCCGTAACTGGTGGTGCCGCGATCGGAAAAGCGGAGTTCGCTGCTGGCAGGCGTCGGCGTGGGTATGGCGCTGCTCGGTGTGGGGGAGGGGGCAGCCGCGGCTGCAGCCTGCAGGGGCGCGTTCGGCGCGCACGCCGTGAACGCCAAAAGCGCGCACAGCGGCAATACGATTGGGAGGCGTACATTGGTTTTCATCGTCTCTCCTGACCTATCTCCATCGCTGGGTCTAGAGTGCGAGAGTTTGGCTTGGTTCCAATTTTACTGCGCGTTACGGAAACGCGCAATTCACTATTGGTACCCTATCGTCGTTGGGTTATCGCCGTGTCAATCGGTTGCAAAATCCGTGTAAAACGCGGCGTGCCCGCGCGGCGCGTTCGGCATTTGCCAAATTGCCCACTCTTTGCTATAATCGCCGACGAGAATCGGGGCGTAGCGCAGTCCGGTAGCGCACTTGTATGGGGTACAAGTGGTCGGAGGTTCAAATCCTCTCGCCCCGACTGCCTTCTGCTGACGCGTTGACCCAGCGCCGGGGAAACGCAAGTTGGAACACCCGAGTCGAGGCGCGCAACCTCGACTTTTCTTATTCTGGATAAGGTTAGCCCGTTGGTCATGGACAGTGTGGTCCCGACGAATCTATCCGAGCGCAGTGATGCCGATGCGGCGGTGTTTGCGAGTATCTTCAAGGTCATCCCGATACTGGCAGATTTGAGCCGCGCTGACGTCCTGATTGGGGTTCTGCGCGCGGATCATCAGATCGAGATCATTGCCCAGGCGCGACCACACTCGGTCGCGCCGGTGCATCGCGGCGACATCGTGGGACAGCGTCTGACGCGTCGTGATGCGGGGGCATTCTTTCGCGCCATCGAAGCGCGGCGGTTCGCGCGGGGATTGCGCGAGTATCCGCCGTCGTTGGGAAACGGCGCGGAGACGACGCCTGCCCCGGTCGTGCAAGAAGCGTATCCGATTGAGAATCCCGCGGGGCAGGTCATCGGCGGGATGCTCATCGAAACGAATCTGCTGGAAAGCGAGCGGCTCAAGCGACGCAGCGAGGTCTTTCAACGCGTCTTGCGAATCTTTCAGCAAAGCGCGCTGCGCGGCGGCGTGGAAGGAATCGAAACCCTCGCGCCGTTTGGCGAGCACGATGGCATCCTCGTCGTAGACGCGGAGGGGATGATTCGCTATATGAGCGGCATCGCCGCGAACTTGTACCGCAACATCGGATTTGCCGAGCCGCTGGAGGGCAAGCCGCTCAGTTATCTCGAAACGCGCGACGATGAGTTGGTGCAGCGCGCGTTCGCGACGCGTCGCTGTGTGCAGGTCGAGTTGGAAGAGCGCGGACGCGTCTGGGTCAAGAAGGTCATTCCGATTATTCGGGGCGAACGCCCAAGCCTGCTCGGTTCGATGCGGACGAGTTCGTCGCTCGCTTTTCTCTTGGTGCGCGACGATACGGAGGCGCGGCAGCGCGAACGCGAACTGCTCATCAAGACGACGATGATCAAAGAGTTGCATCATCGCGTCAAGAACGATTTGCAAACCGTCGCGTCGCTGCTGCGGATGCAAGTGCGGCGCTTGCGGACGAAGGAAGCCAAGAGTGCGCTGGCGGAGGCGGTCAATCGTATCCTGAGCATCGCCGTCATTCACGAGTTTCTCTCGGCGCAGGATACGCGCGCCATCAACATCCGCGAGGTCGCGCAGCGGATCGTCCAGCAGATACAAACCGGCGTGCTCGACCCAGAGCGCCACATCGCGTTCGAGGTGCAGGGACCCAGCATTTATCTGCCCGCGCGTCAGGCAACTTCGTGCGCGCTGATCATCAACGAATTGTTGCAGAATGCGCTGGAGCATGGCTATGACGCGCGCGCGACCGGCGGTACGATTTCGCTGACGTTTCAAGATCGCGGGGACACGGTGGGTTTGATCGTCCACGACGATGGACGCGCCCTGCCGCCCGATTTCGATTTGGAGCGCGTGGACTCGCTGGGCTTGCGCATCGTCCAGATGCTGGTGACGCAAGATTTGAAAGGACGCATAGATTTACAGAGCGATCAGGGGGTTTCGGCAATCGTCCAATTCCCCAAAGTCTCTCTTGGAGGTGAAGACAAGTGGAACGAGCCCGAGTGATCATCGCCGATGACGAATCGGTTATTCGCGTGGACTTGCGCGAGATGCTGACGACGCTTGGCTATCTGGTCGTCGGCGAAGCCGGGGATGGGCAGAGCGCGGTAAACCTCGCGCGCGAACTCAAACCGGACGTGGTGATCATGGACATCAAAATGCCGAATCTCGACGGCATCGAAGCCGCCAAGATTCTGACGCAAGAGAAGATCGCGCCGGTCTTGCTGCTCACTGCCTACAGCCAGCGTGACCTGGTAGACCGCGCCAAAGAAGCCGGCGTGGTGGGCTATCTGGTCAAGCCGTTTCGCGAACAGGAGATCGTGCCGGCGATTGACATCGCGCTGGCGCGCTTTCAGGAATTTCGCGAATTGGAGAAAGAGGTCGGCGATTTGAAGGAGACGCTTGAGACGCGCAAAGTCGTTGACCGCGCCAAAGGGCTGTTGATGGATCAGCAGCACCTGACGGAGGCAGAAGCGTTTCGCAAGATTCAAAAGATGAGCATGAACACGCGTAAGCCGATGAAGGAGATTGCCGAGGCGATCATCCTTGCCCAACAAGCCAAGACGTAGTGCACGTAGGGGCGTTCAAGCGAACGCCCCTACGTCATTGTATGCGCCGTGGCAATCCACACGCTCCCGGCACGCGGCGCGAGGGGGAGACCGCGTGCAAAGCCATCTCGAATGACGAGTTCTGCCCCAGTCCATTCTTCGATGAGCCGCGCCCCTTCGGGGAGGAGGCGGTCTAGGCGCAAATCGAGGGAGACGCGTTCGCGCCCCGCGTTCAGTGCGACGATGACGGTCTCCGCGCCGGGGTGATGCCGCGCAAACGCGTACGATTTCTCGTTCGCGTGCAGATTCGTCAGCGCGCCGCGCCGCAGCGCGGCGTATTTTTTGCGCAGCGCGATCAAGCGTTTGACGTAAGCGAGCATCTCGCGCCCGCGTTTACTGGGATCCCAGATCATCGCGCGGCGATTGTCCGGGTCGCGCTGCCCCTCCATCCCGATTTCGTCGCCATAGTAGAGGGTTGGTGCGCCGGGATAAGCGAACATCGTGAGCAGCGCGAGTTTGAGTGCGGTGGTATCGCCGCGCGCGATGGTAACAAAGCGCGCGGTATCGTGGCTGTCGAGTAAATTCATCTGGGCGTAGGTAATCGCGCGCGGGTACCAGGTCAGCAAATCGTCGAGTGTGCGCGCGAATTCGGAGGCGTCCATCACGTGGATGCCGCCGTAGGATTGCTCGTGAATCAGTTGGCGGTTGAGACTCGCCGCGTCAATGAAAAAGGAGAGGCACGCGCGCGTGAATTGGTAATTCATCACCGCGTCGAACTGGTCCCCGCGCAGCCAGCGATCGGCGCGATGCCAGATTTCGCCGACGAGGTACGCGTCCGGGTTGATCGCCTTGACGCGGCGGCGGAACTCGCGCCAGAACTCGTCGTCGTCAATTTCTGTCGGTACGTCGAGCCGCCAGCCGTCAATCCCCGCGCGTATCCAGTGCTCGGCGACGCGGAAAATAAATTCGCGCACTTGGGGATTTTGGTGATTGAACTTGGGAAGCGCGGGGAGTCCCCACCACGCTTCATAGTTCACCGCTTTGTCGTAGGCGCGCACCGGGAAATCGCGAAAGTGAAACCAATCCACATAGGGCGACGCGCGCCCGTTTTCGAGGGTTTGGTTGAACTGATAAAAGCCGCGACTGGCGTGATTGAACACGCCGTCGAGCACGATGCGGATGCCGCGCGCGTGCGCCGCCGCGAGCAATTCCTTGAACGCGGCGTTCCCGCCCAGAAGCGGATCCACTTGGTAATAGTCGTGGGTGTGATAGCGATGATTCGACGCGGACTGGAAAATCGGCGTCAAGTAGATGGCGTTGATGCCGAGATCGTAAAGGTAATCGAGATGCTCGACGACGCCGAGCAAGTCGCCCCCTTTGTAGCCGTGAATCGTTGGCGGCGTGTCCCAGGGTTCGAGGTTACGCGGTTTTTCGACGCGCACGCTCGTCGCGAAACGGTCGGGAAAGATCTCGTAGAAAATGGCGTCCTGTACCCAGGGGGGTGTATGAACGGTCTCGGTCATTGGGTTGTCTCTCCGGCAGTAAAGATTGTCAAAACGTGCGCTATGATAACACCGTTTGCGCGGGACGCCAAATTAAGTTCAAAGGTCGAGGTTGCTCAACTGGGAATCCACGATTGTGGTATAATGTCACGCGACAAACTTGAGCATCGAGCATGGACGAGTATCTGCGCAAACATCTTCGACACAATTTCATTGTCAACGTCGTGGATGGCGCGTTCTTCGGATTCGCGTTCGGCTGTGCCTCCTTCGTGACGGTCATTCCGCTGTTCGTCAGCCAACTGACGGACTCGGCGATTCTCATCGGCTTGATTCCGGCGATTCATGGTGTTGGCTGGCAGTTGCCACAGTTGTTGACAGCGGATCGCGTGGCGCGCTTGCGGCGCTACAAGCCGATGACGGTTTTTATGACCGGCCACGAGCGCGTCCCCTTTCTCGGTCTCACCCTCGTCGCGTTCTTTCTATCGAGTTTGCAACGCGAAGCCGCGCTGGGGCTGACGTACCTGTTTCTGGTCTGGCAGGGCTTGGGGGGCGGCTTTACGGCGACCGCGTGGCAAAGTATGATCGCCAAGATCATCCCGGCGAATCGGCGCGGTACATTCTTCGGTTTCCAATCTTCGGCGGCGAATGTGCTGGCGAGTGTCGGGGCGGTGGGGGCGGGCGCGTTGTTGGAACGCGTCGGCGCGCCGCTGAATTTCGCCATGTGCTTCGCGCTCGCGTTTTTGGCGATGTTGGTTTCGTGGGCGTTCCTCGCATGGACGCGCGAGCCGGCGAGTCCGCCGGTGGCTCCGCTGCCCGCGCCGGGAGATTTCAGGCGGAGTTTGGTCGCGATTCTGCGACGCGACGCGAACTTTCGCTGGTTTCTGGCGGTGCGGATGCTCTTTGCGCTGGCGACGACGGCGTTCGCGTTCTACACGGTGTACGCGGTGCGCTATCACGGCATTAGCGCGATGACGGCGGGCGTAATGACGAGTGTGCTGATGGGGACGCAAATCGTCGCGAATCCGGTGATGGGCTGGGTCGGCGACCGGTCGAGTCATCGGACGGTGCTGGAGATCGGCGCGCTAGCAGCGACGCTGAGCGCGTTCGTGGCGTGGTGGCTGCCGAGCCGCGCTTGGTTCTATCTCGTCTTCGTCCTTGCCGGCGTCGCGAATGTCGCCGCGTGGACGATTACGATGACGATGACCATTGACTTTGCGCGCGAGGCGAGCGAACGCCCGGCGTACGTCGGTTTGGCGAACACGCTGATCGCACCGGTGACGATTGCCGCGCCGATTGCCGGCGGATGGCTGGCGGACGCGGCGGGCTATCCGGCGGCGTTCCTGGTCTCGGCGTTGGGCGGGTTGGCGACGCTGCTGGTGCTATTCTTTCTGGTGCGCGATCCGCGTCAGAGGTGACGCGGTTTCTGCTTGCTTTTTCGTGTCGTTATGATATACTTTCGAGCGTAGGTTCGTCTTGGTCGCTGCGAACCGACGCGAGGGGGCGCGAGGATGATCGTGCACGGTACATCGTTGCCTCGACATAGCCCGCATCGAAACATCTGCACTCCGCGAGTTGACGCGTCCGGCGCAGATGTTTTTTTCGTCTTGTCCGAGGGGAGGTGGAGATGAAATCCAGAGACGTACCGTTCTTCCTCGTGGGCGCCTTGGGGACGATGGGGATTTTGCTCTGCTGTATTCTGGCTGGCTCGATTGTGATGTT
>DYLA01000007.1:3547-20574 GCA_020722265.1 Anaerolinea sp. | reverse complement strand
GTTCCACGACGATTTCAGTTCGCGAGAGATGTCTGTTGCCAAAGGTTGGCGTTTCGGCTCGGACGCGAACTTTGACGTGGCGTGGTCGCCGAACAAGGTGTCGCTCACCATCAAGCAAAACGCCAACTATGCCCAGAGATTCGAACGTGTCTTCAAAGACGGCGGAATCGAGATCGAGGCGCAGCCGCTTGCCGAAGCGGTGACGTATGGCATCAGTTTTCGTTCGAGCGGAGAGGACGAGCACAACGAGTATTTCTTCTTCGTCACGACGGATGGCTTTTACTTTCTGTACAAAAGGGTGGATGGGCAGCCCATCAAACCGCCACTAGCGGAGGGGCCCAGTCCGTATCTCCATCAGGGGCTTGCCAAGAATCGCTTGGGCGTGCTAGCGGAGGGCGCGACGATTTCGTTGTTCATCAACGGGCGTCTGGTCAAGACGGTGACGGACACGACCTTTTCGAGCGGCGCGTTCAAGATAATGGCGAACAATCTCAGCGCGGAGCGAGTGCAAGTGGATTTCTTTCGCGTGACCGTTTTTTCGGCTGAACAAGCCAAAGTGGCGTTGACCAAGCCAGATAATTCGACGGCTGCCGCGCTTGCCGGCGTGCTCTTCCATGACGATTTCAGTTCGGAACAGGTTGTCGAGGACAACGGTTGGAAGTTGGTCGCGGAGGCAGATCAGGAACGGGTTTGGTCACCCGGCAAACTCACGTGGAGCGTCAAGCAAAGGAACCTCCTGCAAATGACGCGACCGAATATTCCCTTCCTGAGTGATTTCGGTGTCGAGGTGGAGGCGCAACCGGAGAACATTCCGGGGACCGAGTACGGTATCCTGATTCGTTTCGGCGGAACGAGTCAAGAGGTACTGAACTTTTACTATTTCACTCTCTCGGTGGATGGCCAGTACTATATGGGCAAATCGGTTGGAGGCAAGTATGCCGAGCGCGCGCCCGTGCTGCGAACAGCCTCGCCGCACATCAAGACCGGCGCGTCCAAGAATCGGCTGGGCGTGTTGGCGGAGGGTTCGACGCTTTCGCTGTACGTCAATGGCGCGCTCGTCAAGACGGTGGTGGATGATTCGATTGCCAGCGGTGCGGTCGGACTGTTCGTGATGACGGGCAACAACGCGCCAGCGAGCGTGACGTTTACGAGTATGACGGTGCTTTCGGTGGAGCGGGCAAGGGCAGAGTGGGAGACCACCGGCGTTTTGTTCGAAAGTAATTTCAGTTCACCGCAGGCGTGCGCAGAGGACGAGTGGACTGTGGGTTCGACGGCGACGAGCGATGTATTCTGCGCGGCGAATAAACTTACAGTTGCGGTCAAGCAGAAAGATACGCTGGTGACGAGTTATCCCTATGGTACCTACAAGGATTTCGCAGTCCAAGTGGAGACGCAAGCGATCACAGCGTCCAACACTGAATACGGCATTGTGTTTCGTTATGGAGGGGAAAGAGGCAAGAGAGATTTCTATCTTTTTGGGGTATCGGCGGAGGGCAACTACTTTGCGACGAAAACGCTTGGCGGTTCTGCCGTCACGACTATCGTAGGGCGCGCGCCTTCTTCACTCGTCCAGCCGGGTGCGAGCCAGAATCGGCTGGGGGTGCTGGCAGAGGGTTCGACTTTTTCGCTCTACGTCAATGGCGCGCGGGTCACTTCGGTTTTCGACGATTCAATCGAGCGCGGCAGTGTCGGTGTGTTCGTCCAGAGTCGAGGCGGCGCGGCGCGAGTTGACTTTAGCCGGATGACCGCGATCACCGTCGCCAAGGCAAAGGCGGAGTGGGGAACGCCCGGTGTTCTGTTCCACGACGATTTCAGTTCCGAAGCGGCGTCTCGAGCCAAGGGCTTGGCGTTCAAGTCGAGCGCGGTTGCCGATTTCACTTGGTCGCCCGGCAAGTTCACGGTCACGCTCAAGAAAGATCAGACGGCGATAGAGTTGGTAGAAATACCTGCCGGCGCGCTCGGCGATTTTGGCGCCGAGATCGAAGCCGAGCCAGCCGACGAGCCGCGTACCGAGTACGGTTTGTTCTTCCGATTGAGTGAGGGCGGGACGAGTGTGAGTCATTACACTTTCGGCGTGACGAATGATGGGTACTATCACTTGTTCAAAAAGATCAATGGCAAGTGGGCGGCGCCAGACCCGCTGCCGCGCACTTATTCGCCGTACCTCAAGCCGCCGCCTGCCAAGAATCGGCTGGGCGTGTTGGCGGAGGGCAAGACGATTTCGCTGTTCATCAACGGGCATCTCGTCCAGACGATCAGTGACGATTCGATCAAGAGTGGGATTATCGCGGCGTATGTGGGCGCAGGGACCGGGCGCACGTCGGTGGCTTTTACGCGGATGACGGTGTACACGCTGGCGCGAGCCAAGACCGAGTTGGGCGCGCACCCCGAAGCGATCACGCCCGCGCCGCGTCCGACTGCCGCCGCGACGCCGCCGCCGCGTCCGACCGCGACGACACCGCCCGGCATCCTGTTCCACGACGATTTCAGTTCCGAGCAGGTGTCTCGGAGCAAGGGATGGGGTTTCGGCGCGGAGACGAGCGCGGATTACACTTGGTCGCCGAATAGACTCACTATCACGACCAAGAAAAAGCGCACGATCCTTTGGGCGACGGTGCCCGCTGGCGTGCAGAAGGATTTCGGCGTCGAGATCGAGGCGCAACCGGAAGACAAGCCCGGCATCGAGTACGGCATAATGTTGCGGCTCGGCGGAAGCGCGGACGCGCGCTCGTACTATCTCTTCGGCGTGACAACGGAGGGCAAGTACTATCTGTACAAAAAGGTCGGCGGCGAGTGGGCGGACCAAGACCCGGTGAGCGATACCTCCTCGACCTTCATCAAGCCGGGGGCTGCCAAGAATCGGTTGGGCGTGCTGGCGGAGGGAGCCAGGATTTCGCTGTACATCAACGGCAACCTTGTCAAGACGATTACGGATGATTCGATGGCGAGCGGCAGCGTGGCGGTTTTTGTGGACAGCAGAGAGAGCGAGCGCGCTGCGGTTGCGTTCAGCCGGGTGACTCTCTACACGGTCGCGAAAGCGAAAACGGAGTTGGGCAAACGATAGAGGAGGCGAGATGAAATCGCGAAATTGCCTATTCGTCATCTTGGGCGGGTTGACCACCGCAATCGTGATTCTGGTCTGCGCGCTGCTCGGTTTGACCGGCGTGTGGGTGGCGCAAAGCGGCGGTTGTTTTCCAAACCCGCTCGCGTCGCTGCCTGCGGATGTGTTGTTCCGCGATGATTTCAGTTCGGAGCAGGCGTCCAAGTGCAATGGCTGGGTCTTCGCGCGCGGCGATAACGCCGACATCCTCTGGTCGGTCAACAAGCAAACGATCATCGTCAAGAGAGCCGAGTACACGCATTTGAGTTTTCTCAGGGGCAAGTCTTTTGCCGATTTCGGCGTCGAGGTCGAAGCAGAGCCGGCGAGCGATGCGCGGACTGTCTCTGCAGCGTACGGTATCGCCTTCCGCATCGGTGATGAACAGGCAAAGAACTTGTACGAGTTCGGCGTCACGACCAGCAATCAGTACTATTTGGCAAAACGGATTGACGGCAAGTTGATCCAGCCGCCGCTAATTGATTTTACGCCCTCGTCCCACGTCCAACCGCGTCCCGGCAAAAATCGGCTGGGTGTTTTGGTCGAAGGATCCACGATCGCGCTCTACATCAACGGCAATCTGGTGAACACGCTCAAGGACGATTCGATCAAGAGCGGCTCGGTGGGAGTGTTTGCGAGCGCGGACGAGTCCGGTTCGGCGCAGGTGGATTTCACGCGTGTGACCGTGTGGAGTGTGGCGAAGGCAAAAGCGGAATGGGGCGTTCGGCTCGTCGGTGAACCGACTCCCGCCAGCGGCATTTGGTTCGACGACGATTTCAGTTCGCAGCAAGCGTCTCGGGACAAAGGTTGGGCTTTCAAGACCGGCGCAGACACCGACGCGGTTTGGTCGCCCGGCAAGTTCGTTCTCGTGCTCAAAAAGAAGAACTCGATCTACGCGAGTGTTCTGCCGAGGGACTACCAAGACGCGGGTATCGAGATCGAGGCGCAAGCAGAGTCTGCCGATCCCAGAACCGAGTACGGCATCGTGTTTCGCTCCAACGCGCAAGAGGGAAATGCCGCGCGCTATTATCGCTTTGGAATCGCGAGTTTCGACAAGGGCAAGACGTACTCCTATTACTTGTTGAAAATGATTGACGGTAAGACGCCCGAGCCGTGGCTCGTGGAGGTGAGACCTTCTCCCTCCATCAAGCCGGGCGGAAAGAATCGCCTGGGCGTGCTGGCGGAAGGCACCACTATCTCGCTCTACATCAACGGTCAGCGCGTCAAGACCGTCGCCGACGATTCGCTCTCCAGCGGCAGGGTGGGCGTCTTTGTCCACAACGTTGACGCCGATCGCGCGCAGGTGGCATTTAGCCGCGTCACGGTTTACACCGTCGCGAAGGCAAAAGCAGAGTGGGGCGCGCCGCCCGCGCGCGTACCCGGCGTGGTGTACCACGAAGAGTTCAAATCGCAGCGGGACGCCGAAGAGAACGGCTGGGAGTTCGGTTCGACGGCGACTCACGACAGCATTTGGTCGCCCAACAAACTTTCGTTCGTAGTGAGAAAGGGGAAGACCGAATTCAACGGTCCGCTTTACTACGACGATTTCAAGGACTGTGGCATCGAGATCGAAGCGCAGCCGGAGAACAAACCCCTTTCGTATGGAATCGCGTTCGGCGTAAAAACTAAAAGTGGTCGTTTGAACGCCTACACCTTCGGCGTCACCACGGGGGGCAATTTCTATTTGTACAGAATGGTGGACGGCGCGATGGTGGAGCCAGACCCGGTCTTCCTTCGCCCTTCGCCCCACATCAAACAGGGCGCGGCGCAGAATCGGCTGGGTGTGCTGGTGGAAGGTTCTACCGTCGCGCTCTACATCAACGGTCAACCGGTGCGAACGATTGCCGATGCCTCTGCCGTCGGCGGCGCTGGGGTGTTCGTGACGAACATCCAGAACGATCAGGCGCGCGTGGATTTCAGCCGGCTGACGATCTATACTCTCGACAGAGCCAAGCGAGAGTGGTCAGCGCCGCGCGCTGCCACGCCGGGCGTGTGGATGAACGACGATTTCAGTTCCAAGTCAGAATCCGAAGCGAATGGCTGGGTGTTCAGCACCGGCAGCGCGGTGGACAATGTCTGGTCGCTCAACAAATTCACGATCACGGTCAAGCAGTCGAACGCATCGTACTCGACCTATCCGGCAGGCATCTTCGAGGATATGGGTTTCGAGATCGAAGCGCAGCCGGAGGGCGGCGCTAATCTCGTTTATGGCATCATTTTTCGCAGCAATCGGAGCATAGAGCACAGCGAGTACTATCGCTTTGGGATCACTCCCCAAGGCGCGTATACCCTGCGCAAAGGTATTGACGGCAAAGCCGTTATTCCGCCACCCATTGATTTGACGTCTTCGCCGTACATCAAGCCGGGGAATTCCAAGAACCGCTTGGGCGTACTGACCGAAGGTTCCAAGATTTCGCTCTACATCAACGGCAACTTGGTCAAGACGCTCAACGACGATTCGATCAAGCGGGGTTCGGCGGGGTTGTGGATTTGGAACAGAGGGAGCGATCAGGCGAAAGTCGTCTTCAGTCGTTATACGGTGTACACAGTCGAAAAAGCCAAGACGGAATTGGGCAAGCGATAGCCCGCGCGCGCCGATGACGCGCGTCTGTGAACGCGCGCCCCGAATCGTCGGGCGGGGCACTCCGTCTCGCGGAATGTGTCGTCCGGCGATTTTTGAGTATAATGGAGACACAAGTCTGGAGGAAGAGCCTATGATCATTACCGCCGAACTGAAAACCGAAGGCAAACTCATCGCCACGCTGATTGCGAACCCGAAAGAGTTCAAAACCGGCAGTCGCGGTTTTCACGGGCAAGGCAAAATCGAGATTGACGGCAGACGCTATCAAGTCCAGGTTCAACTCGTCGAAATCGGCAGCAAAAAAACCACCGAAGAGAAATGAACCTGCGAGGTCATCTATGACGATTCCACTACTCGTCTCCACCGATTGGCTCGCCGCCCACCTCGGCGATCCGCACGTGCGCGTCGCCGATGTGCGTTGGTATCTGCTCGACCCCACCACAACCGGCTGCAACGAGTACTTGCGCGGTCACATCCCCGGCGCGGTCTTTTTCGATGTGGACACCGATCTTGCCTCGCCGCCCTTGCAGGGACCGGGACGCCACCCCTTGCCGACTCCAGAACGATTCGCGCAAGCCGCGTCGCGCGCGGGCATCGCGCCGGAGGTTCACGTCATCGCGTACGATGATCGTGGCGGCGCGTCGGCGGCGCGGCTGTGGTGGCTGCTCCGCTACTTTGGACACGACGCGGTCTCTCTGCTCGATGGGGGGATTACGCAGTGGATCGTCGAGGGGCGTTCGCTCCAAACTGAAATCCCACGTGTGGATCGCGCGATCTTCACGCCGCGCCCGCGTCCCGAGATGTTCGTTGACAAGGCGCGTGTGAACGCGCGGCGCGGCGACCCGGCGACACTTATCCTCGATGTGCGCGTGCCGGAACGCTACGCCGGCATCGTCGAGCCACTCGACCCGCAGGCGGGGCACATTCCCGGCGCAAAGAACGCGCCGCTCGCCGGCAACTTGCGCGGCGCAGACGATATGCGCTTTCGGACGCCGGCGGAGTTGCGCGCGCGTTTTGAGCAACTGGGCGCGCGCGACGTGGCGCGCATCGTCGTATACTGCGGCAGCGGCATCAACGCGTGCCAAACGATTCTCGCGCTCCAGCTGGCCGGCTTCGACAACGCGCTGCTGTACGACGGCTCGTGGAGCGATTGGAGCCGCGATCCCGATCTGCCGGTAGAAACCGATAATCGGAACCTTGCAACCTGAAACTCGCTTTGAGGGCTTGTGAGTTGGATTCGCTGGTCCGCTGCGCCGGAGGATGCCTCGCCGACGCAGCGGCGTAACTTTATCAACGTCCAGATTGACGCCATCGGCATTGGCATTGCCAGCGCGGCGTCGGCGTTCCTGCCGGTCTTTCTCGCGCGACTCGGCGCGTCGAATGTGCAAGTCGGTTTGCTGACCGCGATGCCGGCGTTCACCGGTCTGCTGCTGGCGATTGCCGTTGGCCGATTCTTGCAAACGCGCCGTCAAATCGTTCCTTGGTTCAGCCGGGCGCGCTTGACCGTCATCTCGTCCTACGCGCTGACCGGCTTGGTGCCCTTCGTCGTGCCGAAGGAATACGCGGTGCCAGCGGTGCTGGCGATCTGGGCGGCGGCGACTTTGCCGCAGACTGTCGTCAACGTCGCGTTTTCCGTCGTGATGAACGCCGTTGCCGGACCGCAAGGCCGCTACGAGTTGATGAGTCGCCGCTGGTCCATCCTCGGCTTTACAACCGCGCTGACTGTGGCAATCGTCGGTCAGGTTCTGGACCGTCTCCATTTTCCCTTCAACTATCAGGTCGTCTTCCTCGCGCTGTCGCTGGGCGGCTTGGTCAGTTATTATTATTCCAGTCACATTGATTTGCCCGATGCCGAGCCTCTGCCGCGCGCGGCAGGGCAATCCCTGTGGCAGCGCGCGAAAGGCTTCGCCGATTTGATTCGCGGGCAGCCGGCGTTCGTCTCTTTTATGGCAAAGCGATTCGTCTATGTGTCTGGCACCGCGCTCGGCGTGCCGCTCTTTCCGCTCTACTTTGTGCGCGAGGTTCAAGCGACGGACGCGTGGATCGGCGTCATCAACACCGCGCAAACGGCGGTGATGATGCTGGGATATTTGCTCTGGGCGCGACAATCGCGCCTGCGCGGCGGACGTTTCGTTTTGCTCGCGACGACGTTCGGCTTGTCGCTCTATCCGATTTTCACCGCGTTGACGCGTCAGGTCGAATGGATCGCGCTGTACGCCGGTTTGTCCGGCTTGTTCCAAGCCGGACTCGACTTGGTTTTCTTCGACGAGTTGATGAAGACCTTTCCGGAAAGGTACACCGCCACGTTCGTCTCGCTCGCGCAAAGTTTACAGCACCTCTCGACGCTGGCGTCACCCCTCGTTGGCACACTGCTCGCCGATCAAATCGGTTTGGGGGGCGCGCTCGTCGTCAGCGGTGCGCTGCGTCTGATTGGCTTTGTGTTGTTCGCGCTCGGCAAGCCGGTGGCTGAGCCAGCCTCATCGGCGGCTACTTGACCGCGAGCGCGAACGCGCGCACGAACGCATCGTCCGCGCGCTGCGCCGGCGCGAATTTCTCGCGCAGACGATAGTTGCGTTCCATCTTACGTCCGAGGGTCTTGTGCCACGCGTCCGCGTAGCGATGGAGAAACTTCGCCGAAGTATCGCGCGCGGCAATCGCTTCGATCGCGACGCGCGCGGCGAGTTGCCCGGCGGTCATCGCGTTGACGATGCCGCCACCGGTCAGCGGGTCTACCTGCCGCGCGGCATCGCCGACGAGCATCAGTCCATCCGTCACGAGGCGCGCGGGCGGCAGTGCCACCGGCACATTGCCGGCGATGAGCGTGACCGGATAGCCGCACGCGAGCGCGGGATTCGATTCGATGAAGCGATTCAGCAGATCGAGCGCGGACGCATCGCGCGGCAAATCGGCTTGGAGACCCAAGCCAACGTTCGCCTTGCCGCTCCCTTTCGGAAAAATCCAGGCGTAGCCGCCGGGCGCGACCGTGTGGCTGATGGTGTAGTACGTGCAAGTGGGGTCAATGTCAATCCCCGCGAGAAGGTACTGCGCGCAGACCATCGTGTCTTTGAGCGGCAGTTGCGTCTCCAAGCCTGCCCAGCGTCCTACCTGCGATTCGACGCCATCCGCCGCGATGACCACGTGCGCCTCGATGCGTTCGCCGGATTCGAGGCGGATGCCGCGCACTGCGCCATTTTCGATCAGCAAGCCGGTCGCGCTCGTCTTGACGCGCACGTGCGCGCCGGCTTGCGCAGCGCGTTCCGCGAGCGCGCGGTCAAAGACGCGGCGTTCGAGGATATAGCCGTGTCCGCCGCCCGCGCGGCGCGTGCGCGTCGCTCCCTCCGCGACGACAGTGATTTCGGCTTGGGTGATCTCTGCCGCGATCCAGCGCGCGGCCGGCGCGATGAATTTCACGAGCGCGTCGTGTCCGACCCCTTCCGCGCAGCGCACCGGCGAGCCAATCTCCTGTCGCTTTTCGATGAGGAGCACCGTGAGGCCGGCTTGGGCGGCTGTCTGCGCCGCGACCGCGCCGCCGGGTCCCGCTCCGACAACGATCAGATCGTACGCGGGACGGAGGGGGCGCGCCGCGCCCACGCGCGTTTCGGTTTGCAATTGTAGCGCGCCGACCGGACAGGCGTGAACGCACTCGCCGCAATCTATGCAACTTGCGTTCACTTGCAGGCGCGTCTCGGCGAGGGTGAGCGCGTCTACCGGGCAAACACTCACACAGCCACCACAATAACAACAGCGAGTTGAGTCTACAATGACCATCGAAACCTCCCCGCGATGATTATAGCGCATTTTTGCAAGTTTGTCGTTATCGTGATAAACTTCTAGATGATGATTTCACATCGCATCCTCTCGCAGGGTCTAAATCGGCGCGAGGATGAACGACAGCCCAAGGAGACCCCAATGACTAACGTTGCCATCGTGACCGACAGCGCGGCGAGTATCCCAGAAGCCCTCATCGAAAAGTTGAACATCCATTGGGTGCCGTACTATATCCATCGTGGCGAACAAGTGCTGCGCGATCTCGTCACGGTGTCGCGTGAGGCGTTCTACCAATGGCTGCCGACGGCCAAAGAGTTACCCAAGACCGCCAGCCCCGGTCCCGGCGATTATTTCGAGACGTACAAGCGACTCGCAGAGCAGGGCGTACGCGAAATCGTCAGTATCCATATGACTTCGAAAGGGAGTGGCGCGTACCAAGCCGCGCGCGTCGCCAAGCAGATGGTCGAAGAAGACATCCCCAGGCTGCGCGTTGAAGTGATTGACACGCTGAACGTTTCGATGTGTCAGGGTTGGATGGTGATCGAAGCCGCGCGCGCCGCGCTCGCCGGCAAATCGCTCCCCGATGTGGTTGGCGTCGTCGAGGAGATGATGCCGGTGACGCGGATGATTCAGACCGCCGACACGCTCAAGTACTTGTATATGGGCGGACGCATCGGCAGAGCCAAGCACTTGGTTGGCTCGCTCTTGAACATCAAACCGTTGATCGGAATGGAAGACGGAGTGATCGTGCCGTTGGGGCAAGCGCGCAGCCGGCACCGAGCCTACGAAATGATGGCAGAGATGATCGAAGCGGTGGTGGGTCGAATGGGAGAGATCAAGATCGCGTACGTGCACGCGGCGGCGGAGTCAGAGGTGGAAACGATCAGGCAACTGATCGAAGCGCGTCTCACGTGTGTCGAATCGTTGATTGCCGAGTTGTCGCCCGCACTCGGCGTTCATACGGGCCCCGGCACCGCCGGGGTATGCTATTATCCGGTGCAAAGATAACCGCAAAACCTCCTACGGGTTCAAAAACCTGCGGGAGGTTTTCGATCTTCCGTCTCCACCATTGCGAACTGTACGCGCTCTCCCAGGGCGCGCTGCGCGACGAGCGGTACATCTGCGCCGATCACCGTCGCGATGATCGGATAGCCGCCGGTCGTTTGGTGATCTGCCATCAGGACGATAGGCTGTCCATCCGGCGGCACTTGGATCGCGCCGAGCGGCACGCCGCACGAAACGAGTTCCCCTCGCCGCGCCCGCGGCAGCACATCCCCGCGCAAACGATACCCCAGCCGGTCTGCCTGCTCGGTGATTACAAATTCGGTGCGCGTCAGCGCGGCGATTGCCTCCGGCGCGAACCAATCCGCATGGGGACCCAAGAGGACACGGATGGCGCCCGCGCGAGACGCGAACGCGCGCGCGTGCTCACTCGCCGCGCGTCCCGCCGCCGCGACGAGGTCGCTCACGGTCGCCGCGCCGATGGGAATTTGGTCGCCCGCAATGAGCGCGCGCCCGTTCAGCCCGCCGAACCCGCCGCGCACGTACGTAGATTTGCTCCCCAGCACGCGCGGCACGTCAATCCCCCCGTGAATCGCAAGATAACACCAGCCGCGTCGCGGCGCGATCTCGATGGTCGCGCCGGCGCGCACAAACACGCTCATCCACGTTGGCATCGTGTGCGCGTCAACTGCGAACTGTGCGGCTGTCCCGGTCAGCGCGACCAAGTGGGGGGCGTCGCTTTGCAGCGCCATCGGCGAATGGACTTCGATGGCGGCTTCGTCCGGCGGATTGCCAACCAGTTGGTTGGCAAGGCGCAGCGCGAACAAATCCATTGCGCCCGAGACCGGCACGCCGTACTGCTGATAGCCCCAACGGCCGGCGTCTTGGATCGTCGTGAGAATTCCCGGTTCGATAACTCGGAGCATTTCGCTAAATTGCGACGAACTGCACGCGATCCCCCGCCCGCAGGAGTGTGGGTGGATCGCGCCTCGCGTCGAACAGGCGCCGCGCGGTGCGTCCGATGATACGCCAGCCGCCGGGAGTGTCCATCGGATAGATGCCGGTCTGGCGACCGGCGATGCCGACCGATCCGGCGGGGACGCGCAGGCGCGGCGTTTCGAGACGCGGCGCGGCGATTGGTTCTGGCACCGTGCCAAGATACGCGAATCCCGGCGCAAAGCCAACGAAATAGACGCGATAGACGACGCGCGTGTGCAATCGCACCACCGCGTCTTCCGTCAGCCCGCTGCGCTGTGCGATGAAAGCGAGATCGGGACCGAACTCGCCGCCGTACGCGGTGGGAATTTCGATGAGGCGCGGCGTGGGCAGGCGCGCGCTCTGGCTCGCCGCGAGTGCGGCGCGCAAGAACGCGCACATCTCGGCGAACGCGGCGCGGCGCGGCTCATAGCAGACGAGGAGTGACGCGTACGCGGGGACAAGGTCGCGAATCTCCGGGCGATTTTGCGCGCGCAAGTGCTGCGCCAACGCGTGCACGCGGTCGTTCACCGCGTCGTCAATTTCGTTCGCAAACTCGATGAGGATGGCGGCATCGCCGGCAGGGAGGAGACGCGGTTCTGGTCGCAGGTTCATATGGCGCGTTGTCCCTTTTTACGCGGCGCGCTGGGCACGCATCGCCGCCACCGGGATGCCATTCTCTTGCAGGATGCCGCGCACCGCGCGCAGGATCGCTACTGTGGCTGGTGTATCGCCGTGAACGCAGAGCGTCTCCACCGGCATCGGAATCGTCTCGCCTTCCGGCGTCAGCACCGATTGGTCGCGCGCTATCCGCAGTGCCTGTTCCGCCGCGCGGCGTGGGTTATCGAACACGGCGCCCGGTTCGCGGCGCGAACGGAGCGTGCCATCGCGATGGTAGGCGCGGTCGGCAAATCCCTCGCGCGCAAAACGCAAGCCGAACTCGCGCGCGGCATCCGCCATCGCCGAGCCGGGTGGTCCCACGAGGATGAGCGCGGGGTCGAATTGTGCGATTGCGCGCGCGAGCGCGCGTGCAATCGGCGTGCGCGTCGCGGCGAGGTGGTACAGCGCGCCGTGCGGCTTGACGTGCGCGAGTGTCCCACCCGCCGCGCGCGCGATCGCGAACAGCGCGCCGATTTGGTACAGCACGTCGCCGGCGATTTCGTCCGGCGTCGCGTCGAGGGCGCGGCGTCCAAAACCAACGCGGTCGGGAAAACCGGGATGCGCGCCGATGGCGACGCCGTGTTCGAGCGCGAGTCGCACCGTCCGCGTCATCACCTGCGGATCGCCGGCGTGAAAGCCGCACGCGATATTCGCCGAAGTGACAAGCGGTATCAGCGCGGCGTCGTCGCCGAGCGTGTATGCGCCGAATCCTTCGCCCACATCGCTGTTGAGATCAATCGGCATCGTCATCCCTCGCGCGGCGGTTGCACGGCGAGCGCGGTGAGCGTCTTGCCGGCATCGTCGCGCATCGCCAGCAGACGTGAGACGAGTTGACTGCCGAGCGCGCTCGCGCCATCAATCGGCAGATAGTGGCCGGTGGCCGCATCGAAGAGAATCGTCGCGCTCGTTGGGAAATCCTCGTCGCCCGCCCAGAGGACGGCGGCCAGACGGACGCGCGGCAAGGCGATGAATTCGTACGCGGCATCTCCGAACGATAGGCGCGTTCCATTCAGTCGTTGAGCAGCGGTGCGGAACGCGTCGAGTTTGTCGTGAAAGGCGCGCGCGAGGCGCGCTTCGGCGTAATCTTGGAACGCGTTCGAGTAGAACAATCCGCCGGGCAGTTCTCGATAGCGCAGCCAACGGTACGCCGGCGGCGTTCCGTCCGCCCGCGTGAGATAGATGAGCAGTAACGCCTGACGATCGGCGCGCGCGGGTACGCCATCACTCATGCGCGCGATGTATTCCGGGTGAGTCAGGGTAAATTCCTTGTCCCACAGCGCGAGGTGCAGTGTGCGTTGGTCATCGTCCAGTGTCGCACCGCTGCGCGCGGCGAGTGCGCGCGGATCGCCCTGGGCGAGTTGTGCGCGCATTTGCTCCACCTGGGGCAGCAAACTATCGAGCCATTTTTGCGGACCGGCAGCGGCGAGGCGTTCACGTTCGATTTGGAATCGGTCGCGCAGTGGGGGTGTGGCTTGGGAAGATGGATCGCTCATATGGATAGAGCTCCTTGATTGAATTGCACGACGCCGCGCGTGCCGTTCGTCATCCACGCGGCATCCTCCGCGCGCAAGCGTTCCGCGTCGCCGGCGCGCAAGCCGACGATCAACTCGGCTTTCAGCGCCCGCAGCGCGACCACCGGCGCGGGAAAATGTGCGACGACCGAGGCGAAGGGCGTCGTTGGCTCCCAGTGGCAATCGCCGACGAGCCGCCGATAGTTGGCGTCTCCCTTGACGATGACCAGCGCGGCACGCGCGAGGAGGGCGCGCAAATCATTCGGCAAAGCGTGAAAGAAAAAGCCGGTGACCCAAAAGGGGTGGTCGCTCAAGGCGAGGCGTCCGGCGTCGAGCGATTGTGCGAGTCGCTGCGCAAGTGGGCGGAGCGCAGAGGTGGATGACCGACCGAGCGCGTCTAGCATCTCGATCGCGTCGCGGTTCATCGCGTCGGAGACGAAAAAGGGCTGCGGTTTCAAGTGCAAGTTGATGCGGCTGGCGATTTCGGCGCGGAGCAGAAAATCGGCGAGCGCGAGGTCGAATGCCAACTCCGTCCCCGCGTTGTCGCCGATCAAGTCCACTGGCTCGCCGCGCCGCGCCAGCAGGTGCGCGAAGACGCGTGCGGTATCGTCCACCAGCAGATTGGCGCGCTCGCGTTCGAGTGCTGCCGCGTCTTGCGGATTCGCGGCGATGTCGTACATTGACAAATCGACGCGGTTGCCCCACAGACTCGCGTGCACGAGCGCGCGGAACGCGTGCGCGTCGTCGTCCGGCAAGTGCGTGAGGACGCGCGCGAGTGCGCGCGGAGCGCGGTCGGGTGCGAGTTCGGCGCGCTTGAGTGGGGCGAAGGGATCGCGCTGGAAGAATGCGCCCGCTTCAAAGTAGCGGACTGCCTCCAGCACGCGGCGATAGCAGAACGCCTCTGCCCAGTACCAGGGCACGTCGAGCCACGTTTTGCCGATGTGTTCGCGCGCGTGCGCGTCCCAAAAGTCGCGATCGGGCGCGTCCTCGCGCAGGGGCTGGATCGTGCCGGCGACGATTTCCGCGCGCAGGTCGCGCAGCGCGGCGACAATCGCCGGTGGATAGTCGTTCGTCGCGACGATGTCGTCGAGGATGCGCGGGATGCGTGTCTCGAAGGTATGGCGCGCCCAGGAGTTCGGTTCGGAAGTGCGGATGACCGGCGGGAGCATTGGGGGGGCTAGTGCAGCAACTTGAAAGAGTTGCATACCAGCCCCGCTGGAATATATCGGTAAATGCGCCGAAAAATCCACGTTGGACTACGCACTTTCAAGTTGATGCACTACTAGGCTCTTTCGACGATGACTGCGGTACCGTACGCTAGCACCTCGGTGATTCCTTCCATCACTTCGTTCGCGTCGTAGCGTACGCCGACGATTGCGTTCGCGCCGAGTTGCTGTGCGTGCTGCATCATCAGGTCGAACGCCTCGGCGCGCGCGTGTTCGCACAATTCGGTGTAGATGGTGATGTTGCCGCCGAAGAATGCTTGGATGCCCCCGGCGAGGTTGCCGAGCGCGCTGCGTGAGCGGACGGTGATGCCACGCACGACGCCGAGATTTTTCGTCACGTGATAGCCGGGCAGTTCCAATGTGGTCGTGACCATCGAGTGTTCCATAGTTCTTCCATCCTTTATCGGTTGTCCGCTACGATGCCATTCTTTGGATCGTCGCGGCTATTGCTTGCCTCGCGCGTCTCTGCGCCGCGTATCATTTTGCCCTCGTACTCTTGCGCGTCGGATAAGATTTTCCACCCCGATAGCACAAAGGGCACAGCGTCCGCGCTGATCCATTGACCGTTGTACAGGCGCGCGAGGTGGACGTGGCTTGCCTCCGCGCTGCCGCCCTCGCACGACGGGTGCCCCAATCGGTCGCCGACGTTGACAATCGTGCCGACGTTCACGCGTCCGGCGTTCGCGAGATGCAGGTAGAGCAGCGTCCAGCCGCTGCCTTGAAAATCGCTTCCGCTTAGCGAGAGCATCACGCGTCCGTGTTCCGCGCGAATCACTTTGCCGGAGGCTGCCGCGGTCGCCCAGCGTTTCGACGTGTAGCAACTGTTCGCTGTGTCTGGCGGCGCGAAATCTACGGCTGCCCACGCGGCAAAATCACCCCAGCCGCCGTGCGGTCCCCCGGTATAGTACCACATTTCGCCTTCGCTCCACGGCAAGCGTAACGTTGGCTGCGTGAGATCGGCGGGGATGAGCGGCTCGAGGGCGAGCGCGTTCGGGTCGCCGAAGAGTTTGCGATAGCTCGCGAGGAATCCCTCCGCGCCGATTTGTTGCTGCCACGAGTCCCAAGTCGTGTTGAGTGCGAGGACGTTGTGGAGGGCGACGGTGCCGGGATTGAGCGTCGGCGTGACGCGCGCGCGCGAGCGGTCTTTGAATCGGTACGCGACCAGAGTGCCGGAGAGTTTGCCGTAATACCCTTCGTTCAGGCGATTCGCCGCCCAACTGGCTTGGAGGAACAAACCCTGCCGCGCCTTGTCCACGAGCCCCATCGGATACGCGATTTGGTTTGGCGTGAGCGCGGGGTTGGTGACCCAGCCGCTGTGAAATTCCAAGAGCGCGAGCAACACGCGCGGACCGACGCTGAACCGTTCGGCGACGAGTTGGACAATTTGCGGTCCGGTCAGCCATTCGCCGTCCACGCGTTCGCGGTAGGTCGCGAGATAACCGTTGTGCTGCTGTGCGAACGCGGTCACGTCGAAGTTGGCGTACGCCGGGCTGTACACAACTTCGCTATCGGGCAAGAGTTTTTCGGCCGGTGCGAGGCGCGGCACCTCGATGGGGATTTTCAAGACCTGTCCGATTTTTAGGCTGTTCGGGTTGGTAAGCCCGTTGAGTTTCATCAGGTCTTCGATGGCGATGTCGTAGCGCAACGAGATGCCGCCGAGAGTGTCGCCGGCGCGAACGGTGTAGCGTTCGATGACTGTCGTGGACAAGGGCGTTGGGCTCGCGCTCGGTGTGACGACGACGAGGATCTGGGTAATGGCGGGAGTAGGCGTTGGCTCGTCACGCGCGGGTGCCGATAGGTTACACGCGGCGAGCGCGAGGCACATCGTCACGGCGAGAGTGAGTTGAGGAAGGGAGCGCATTTTGCGAAGCCGATTGGGGGGCAGCGTTGGCGTCACAGTCGGTTTTACTGGCGTTGCGGTTGGCGTTGCGGTCGGTGTGATGACCGGTGAGGTGGGCGGTGGAAGTGGCGTAGGCTTGCGCTTCGGCGGTGAGCGTGGCGGCGACGGCGCGTTGCCGCGCGACATCAGTGGCGATGAGGTCGGGCGGGTGTGTCGGCGTTGCCGAAGAGAAAAGTGCCGTGGGCTCGCACGCAAGAATTGCGATGAGAGCGAGGAGGAACAACGCGAGGCTTCGATGGGTCATTGCTGTTTTGCCTTTCTTGAGAGTTGCCCGGATGATATAACCGATGCGCGAGGATGTCAACTG
>DYLA01000007.1:0-3447 GCA_020722265.1 Anaerolinea sp. | reverse complement strand
ATCGGAAACCGCACACTCAACCGCCGCGCGTTGTCGCCGCCCGTGCGCGGTGCCACGCGCACCACCAGCACGCTTGTATCGTCGTTTGGTCTGCCGCCATCCAGTTCCACCGCGCGCGCGAGGATCGCATCGGCGAGTTGCGTCGCGTCCAGGTGCGCGTCGCGCAACTTCGCCGCGACGAACGTCGCGACGTCGAACTTTTTCCCGTCGCGCGCACCCGCGTCGAAAACGCCATCGGTGAAGACGACGATGGTGGTCGCGCGCGCTAGCGGCAGTTCGGTGATATGCGGCTTCATCCGCCGATGCACGCCAATCGCCGACGACGATTCAGCCAGCACGCGCAAGCCGTTGGCGTCACCGACGAGTACGGGGCAATGGCTGTTGCGCGAAATGACAATCGTCTCACTGACCAGATCAATCGAGACGATGTGCAATTCTGCCGACACTTGGCCATCGTGCTGCGTGTACAAATAATCGTGTGCGGCGCGCGCCGCCGCGCCATCGCGCACGCCCTCCGCGAGCAGCGCTACGGCTTTGCGCGCGACCAAGTTCGAAATCTGTTTGGCGCCGCGGCCGGTGTGCTGACCATCCACCAACACGAACGACAATCCGCCGTGCGGTCGCTCGATCATCTCCAGCGTATCGCCGGATTCGTGGATGGCGTACTTTGGAATTTTGGCGGCAGCAATTTCAAGTTCCATAGTTGGGGTAAAGCGTAGACCGGTAGACGGGGATCGTATTTACCTGCCTACTGGCCTACCTGTCTCCGCGCAAACGCTATCGCCTCCTCGCGCGTTTTCACTTCTCCCTCCGCTTGCGCTTCGCGAATCGCTTCCAACAACTCGCCGACGCGCGGTCCCGCTTCGATCTGCAACGCCTGCATCAGCGTTCGTCCATCAATCAGCGCGGGCGGCGCGATCACCGTGTCGCGCGCGCGGAAGAAACGATCGAGCAAGATCGCGTTCGCCGCACGATAGCGCGCGTCGTCCGCCTCCTCGCGCGCGGCGGTTTTGCCGCGCTGGTCCGCCAGCATCAGCACGCACGTATCCACACCGGCGTCGCCCGCGTCGCGGAAGAAACGGTAGACCGCGCGATTGCTGAGGCGTGGTTCGCGCGCCAACTGCGCGGGACGTACATGCTCGGCGACGACGCGCGTGACGATGGCGATTTCGTCGTTGCTGAAACGCAGACGACGCATCAATGCCTCACTCATCGCCGCGCCGCGCGGTTCGTGCGCGTAAAAATGAATCGCGCCCGCCTCGTCTACCGTGCGCGTCGGCGGCTTGCCAACATCGTGCAGCAGCGCGGCAAGACGCAACAGCGTTCCGCGCGTACGTTCGGCGGAAACGATCTGCGCGAAATGGGTTTGCAATTCAGCGACGCAGGTGCCGTTTGCCACCGCCGCGTATCCGTCCGCCTGAATCGCTTCGATGGCGTCCAGCACGCGCGCGGTATGTTCCAACACGTCGTACGCGTGCGGCGCGGATTGCGTCACCCCCTTGAGCGCGGTAACTTCGGGCAGCAGCGCGGCGAGCAGCCCCAGATCATCCAACTGGCGAATCAGTCCAGACGGCTTGGGCAACGCGAGAATCTTGAAAAATTCATCGCGCGCGCGTTCCGGTGAAGCGAACGCGAGGAGAGGCGCATCGCGGCGGATGAGTTTCTCGGTGTGCGCTCCAATTGTAAAACCCAACTCGCCTGCAAAGCGCACCGCGCGCAAGAGCCGCACGGGATCGTTTTGAAACGCCTGGTCGGAGACCGCGCAAATTTGTTTGAGCGCGAGATGTTTTTGCCCGTGAAACGGATCGAAGAGTTCGTTGCTGCCCAGTTGACGCGCCATCGCGTTGATGGTGAAATCGCGCGTTGCCAAATCCTCGCGCAGGGTACCGCGCAGGCGGGCAAAATCCACGTACGTGTCTCCGAGGATGACCCGCGCCACATCGTGCTCCTCATCCATCAGATAGAACGCGCCGCGATGTTTATCGGCAAACGCGCGTGCCAGTTCCACCGCGTCGCCATCCACCGCGAGGTCCAGATCGCGTTTGACGGTGCGCCCCAAGAGTTCATCGCGCACCCACCCGCCGACGAAATACGCTTCGACGTTTTGATCCGCGATGAACGCCAGCACTTGATCGAGCACGTTCATACCCACCTCCGAAGGGCGAAGAACGAAGAACAAATATTATCCGCCTTTTGTCCTTCGTCTTTGGTCATTCGTCTCTTCTGGCACAAACACTACCATTGGCTCTTCCTTGGGACGCTGATACTTGGAGGCGCGCCGCGCTTCCGCCGCGCACGTTCCCACGCCGGTCACACGTCCGTGCACGATCGCGACCCAACGACCGGCATACGGTGTCAGGTCAGGTTTTTGGGGAATGTTAGGGCGATTCGCCATGGGAGCGTTGCAGGTTTCAGGTCTGGGGTCTTGTCGCGAATTCCAGCCTGGAACCTGAAACTTATTTTTTCGCGCGTGCCAATCGTCGCGCGACGAGTTCTGCCACTTCGCCCGGAAAGCGCGCGACCGGGACGCCCGCCGCTTGGAACGCCGCGATTTTTTCGGCGGCGGTACCGGTGCCCCCCTCGATGATCGCGCCGGCGTGTCCCATCCGTTTGCCCGGCGGTGCAGTTTGCCCCGCCACGAACGCAACGACCGGCTTGCGCACATTCTTTTTGATGAACGCCGCGGCTTTTTCCTCGTCCGTCCCGCCGATTTCGCCGATCAGCACGATCGCCTTGGTCTGCCGATCGTTCTGGAACATCTCCAACACTTCGATAAAACCCAAGCCGTGTACTGGATCGCCGCCTATTCCGACACAGGTGGATTGACCGATTCTGCGCTGTGTGAGCGCGTGGAGCACTTCGTATGTCAGTGTGCCACTGCGCGCGACGATGCCGACCGGTCCCGGCATACAAATAGCGCCGGGAATGATGCCCACTTTGGATTTGCCCGGCGAAATCAGCCCGGGGCAATTCGGTCCCACGAGTCGCGTGTCGGTTTCTGCCAGCCGTCGCGCCACGCGCAGCATATCTACCACCGGCACGCCTTCCGTGATGCACACCACGAGTTTGATACCGGCGTCTGCCGCTTCCAGAATCGAGTCGGCCGCCGCGCGCGCTGGCACGTACACGACCGACGTGTTCGCGTCGGTCTGGGCAACTGCCTGCGCGACGGTGTCGAACACCGGTACACCTAGCACTTGTTCGCCGCCGCGTCCTGGCGTTACCCCCGCGACGACGTGCGTGCCGTACTCGATCATCTGCTTGGTGTGAAATTCGCCTTCACGCCCCGTGATGCCTTGCACCAGCAATTTGGTTTTCTTGTCAATCAAGATGCTCATTGTGTTTACTCCCGTCCAAGCGCCAACTGCCACGATTTTTCGATTTTAGTGCACGGGTGGTAACGCTACATTCAATCGTGGAGACGTCAAAACTGGTGCACTTGATGCC
>DYLA01000176.1 GCA_020722265.1 Anaerolinea sp. | reverse complement strand
TGCCCTGCCGGGCTGTGTGTCTGCCCTGCCGGGCTGTGTGTCTGCCCTGCCGGGCTGTGTGTCTGCCCTGCCGGACGCACACACAGGCGCCGGGCGCACACACAGGCGCGCCCCTACGCGCCGGGCGCGCTGCCCTGCCGTGACGGTCGCGGCAAATTGAATTGCTACGCCATTTGTGATACAATGAGCGCACACTACCAAACATAACACAAGGAAATTCGTATGCGAGAAATTCACATCGCCATCGCACAGTTTCATCCGCGCTTGGGCGAACTGCAAGCCAATCTGGACCGAATGGGCGACATCATCGCGCACATCTGCGCCGCGCAAAAAGTAGACCTCATCGTTTTTCCGGAACTGGCGACGACCGGCTACGAGTGCGGCGTCAAATTCGCTGAATTCGCGGAGCAGGTACCCGGCTTTACCGTCGAAACACTCGGCGCGCACGCGGAAAAGCAC
This sequence comes from Anaerolinea sp., assembly GCA_020722265.1. GTDB lineage: Bacteria > Chloroflexota > Anaerolineae > UBA4142 > UBA4142 > DYLA01. The sequence continues at coordinate 5,850 of DYLA01000176.1, read as the reverse complement.
GCGACGCACCTCGCATTCGGAATGGCAGCGAAGCACAAAGTCGAAAGCGTGGTGTACGACGCGGCGATTCTGCTCGGAGCCGACGGCGCGCTCATCGGGCAGTATCACAAAGTCCACTTGAAACCGGAGGAGCGGCCGATCTTTCGCGGCGGCTTTCGCTTTCCGGTTTTCCCAACGACCTTCGGCGCGGTGGGCTTGCTACTCGGTTGGGACCTCGCGTTTCCCGAAGCCGCGCGTTCCCTCGCGCTCGACGGCGCGGAACTCATCGTCGCGCCAGCCAATTGGGAGACCCAAGCCATCGAAGAATGGCGAACCTACCTGCACGCGCGCGCGTTCGAGAATTCGATTTTCGTCGCGGGCGCGAATCGCGTGGGCGACGAGTACACCTATTCGTTCGGCGGCGAGAGCGCGATCATCGGTCCGCGCGGCGAGACGTACGCCAGCGTCGGGCGCGACGAACACGATCGTCCGAAGGAAGCGTACGCGCTCGCCAAGATTGATTTGGATCAGGTCAAGCAAGCGCGCGAGGAGTTGCAAACGATGCAGAGCCGCCAGCCGGCGACGTATCGCAACATCGTGAGAAATTACTAGCACAGCGCGTGAAACGCAAAATTCGTCCGAGGCATCTATGAAGCGCATTGATTTGCGAAGCGATACCGTCACTCTCCCCACCCCCGCGATGCGCGCGGCGATGGCAAACGCAGAACTGGGTGACGATGTGTTTGGTGAAGACCCCACGGTCAACCGCCTCGAAGCGATGGCGGCGGAGCGAATGGGAAAGGATGCCGCGCTCTTTGTCGCGAGCGGGACGATGGCGAATCTCGTCGCGCTCCTCACGCACTGCGGTCGCGGCGATGAGGTGATCGTCGGCGACAAAGCGCACACGTTCGTGAATGAAGTGGGCGGAATGGCAGCGCTCGGCGGCATTCATCCGCGCACGGTTCCGAATCCGCCGGACGGCACACTCGCGCTGGATGACATCGTGGGCGCGATTCGCGGCGACAATGTGCATTGGCCGCGCACGCGGCTCGTCGCGCTCGAAAACACGCATAACGCCTGCAACGGCGCGCCCCTCTCGCCAGCGTACCACCAAGCGGTGTACGACCTCGCGCACGCGCGCGGCATCCGTGTTCACACCGACGGCGCGCGCATTTTCAACGCCGCCATCGCGCTCGGCGTCTCGCCACGCGAGTTCGCGCGCTACTCCGACTCGCTTTCGTTCTGTCTTTCGAAAGGGTTGAGTGCGCCGGTCGGCTCGCTCCTGTGCGGCTCGCGCGAGTTTATCGCTGCGGCGCGTCGCCATCGCAAAATGGTCGGCGGCGGGATGCGCCAAGCCGGCGTGCTGGCTGCCGCCGGCATCGTCGCACTGGAGACGATGATTGACCGCCTCGCAGACGACCACGCGAACGCGAAACGACTGGCGGAAGGACTCGCCGATATTCCCGGCGTCGCACTAGACCCGGCGCGCATCAAGACGAACATCGTCTTTTTCGATTTGACCGGCGCGCTCACCGCGCCGCAACTCGCCGAGTGCCTCGCGCGCGACGGCGTCCTCATCGGCGCGATGGGCGAGCGACGGATGCGCGCGGTGACGCACTACGGCATCGAGCGCGCGGACATCGAGACCGCGCTGGGGCTAGTCAAGCGCGCGCTGGTGTGAACGATGACAGGGACATTCATTCGCAAGGCGCTCGATTTTCGCCACGCGGTCATTCTGGCTGCCGCGATCTTGACCGGTCACCTCGCGCTCGTCGCCATCGTAGAGGACGCGTCACTCCGCGTGATCATCGTGGACCTCCTCTTGCCGGTCGAAGGCGCGCTTGCCGTCGCCGCGCTCGCGTACGCGGCGCATCGCTCCGCGTCTCACTCGCGCCGATTGCGCGACGCGTGGGGTATCCTCGTGCTGGCGTACGTCGCTTGGACGCTGGGCGATGTGGTCTGGGCGATTATCGAAATTGTTTTGCGCCAAGACCCGTTCCCTTCCGTCGCGGATGGGTTGTATCTCTCGTTCTACCCTCTCTTCCTGATTGGCGTTTTGCGTTTGCCCGCGACGCGCTTGACACGCCGCGAGGGGCTGGCAATGCTGCTGGACATCAGTATCGTGCTGCTCTCCGCCGCACTTGTCTCCTGGAATTTTCTCATTGGGCCTCTGGCGATGACGCGCGCGACCGACCTTTGGACACTCGTCTTCTCGCTCGCCTATCCCCTTTTCGATTTGGTATTGCTGGGGGCGCTCCTCGTTCTATTGTTTCGACCTTTCGAGACACAACGCCGTATGCCCTTGTTTTTGCTCGCCGGCGCGGCGACGACGCTAATCGTCACCGACACGATCTTTGGCTACCAGTCCATCGCCGAAACTTATGTGAGCGGCAGTTGGGTGGACGCGGGTTGGATGATTGGCTTTCTGTTCGCCGCCTTGGCCGGTGTCGCACAAGCGGAAGAACCGATCGCGCCCGCGTCGGCGGACGCTCTCCCGCGCTTGAATACGTGGTCGCTCTATCTGCCGTACGGTTGGCTCACCCTGGCGTATGGCTTGCTCGGCTGGAGTCACGACCACGCGTTGCCGATGGGGTTCTTTGCGCTGGCGTTAGGAGTGGGAGCAGTCATCGCGCTCGCGCTCGTCCGGCAAACGCTCGCGCTGCGCGAAAACGCGCGGTTGCACGAACAAGTGCGCGGGGAATTGCTCGAACGCGCGCGGGCAGAGGCATCGCTGCGCGCACAAAAAGAACTGTTCGAAAATCTGGTCACACTGGCGCGCGCGACCGTCGAGCAACCCACGTTGGAGGCGACGCTGCAAAACGCGCTCCAGACCGCTGCCGCGCTCACCGGCGCGGAATACGGCGACCTGATTTTGCTGGACCCCGCCGGCGCGCCGACGCACAGCCTTGTGTTGCGAGCGGACAAAACCTCCCAGTTCGATCAAGGTGTTATCGCTGCGCGTGTCCTGGACAAGGGGTTAGCGGGCTGGGTCGCGCGGCAGCGCCAAGCGGCTCTGCTTGCCGATACCGAGCGTGACGAACGTTGGCTGCGCATGCCGGAGGTCATGCAACCGATTCGCTCCGCGCTCTGCGTGCCAATTGTGAGTGGCGCGACGTTGGTGGGCGTCTTGACGCTCGTTCATTCGCAGCCGGGACATTTCGACGCGGAGCACTTGCGGCTGATGCAAACGGCGGCTGATCAGATGGCGCTCGCCATGCGAAACGCACAAAACTTTGACGCGCAACAACGCGCGGCGACGCGCCAAGCCACGTTGTACCGCGTGCTCAGCGCGGTGAGCCAGCAACTTGACCCGGTGAAGGTGACGCAGAGCGCGGTGGAAACCATCGCCGCGCTGACCGGGTGGGCGCACGTGAACATCGCTCTGCCCGATGCCGAGCGCGCACATTGGATCATCCAAGGCGCCGGCGGCGCGCTCGCGCCTCTGGAGGGAATGACGCGTCCCATCGGGGCAGGCATCATCGGACGCGTGTTCCGAACTGGCGTGACGCAGTGTGTCGCGGATGTGTTGACCGACCCAGACTATATCGCCGCGCACCCTGCCATCCGCAGCGAACTCGCCACTCCCTTGCGGCGCGGCGGGAGCATCATCGGCGTCCTCAACATCGAAAGCGATCGTCCGGGCGCCTTTGGCGCAGAGGAGGCCCAGTTGGCGGAATCGCTGGCGGATGCGGTCGCGCTGGCGTTAGACAATGCGCGACTGTACGAGGAGACCGAGCGTTTGGGCGCGTTCAACGAGAACATTGTGCAAAGTATGGAAGAAGGAATTCTCATCGAAGACGCGACCGGAACGATTACCTTCGTCAATCCCAGAACCGAAGCCCTGCTTGGCTATGCGCCGGGAGAACTGATCGGTCGGCACTGGAGCACTATCGTCGCACCGGAAATGATAGCGCGTGTCGAGGAGGAGGTGGGGCAGAGACCGCAAGGAGTCGCCAGCCGCTACGAGACGGTTTTGCTGACCAAGCGCGGCGCGCGTGTGCCGGTCATCGTCGGTGCGCGTCCCGCGTTCCGGAGCGGACGCTTCAACGGCGTCCTTTCGGTGTTTACCGATATCACCGAACGGAAGCAGGCAGAGGAGCGACTGGTGTATTTGAGCACGCACGATGTTCTGACCGGGCTGTACAATCGCGCCTACTTTGAGGAAGAGTTGGCGCGGCTGGAACGCGGGCGACAATTCCCAGTGAGCATCCTCATGGCAGACGCCGATCGGATGAAGGAAGTGAACGATACGCTGGGACACGCGGCGGGAGACGAACTGTTGCGACACGCCGCGCGTGTGCTCCAGTCCGCTTTTCGCGGCGAGGACCTGGTCGCGCGCATCGGCGGGGACGAATTTGCGGTTCTGCTGCCCAATGCCAATGCCTTGGTCGCGGCGGATGCGCTGGCGCGCCTCCGAGAGCGGGTGGAGGCGCACAATCGCGAAAATCCCAGCCACGCCTTGAGTTTTTCGCTGGGGGTGGCGACGGGTGAACGGGATATCCCGCTGGCGGAGGTGCTCAAGGAGGCAGATCGGCGGATGTACCGCGACAAGTTCGCCAAGTCGGCACGATGACACACCTCCCGCCGGTTGGGCGCGGACTAGAAAACAAAAGACCAGCCGAGTCGGCTGGTCGCGTTGTGGAGCGCGCATTTGACCTCTGCTCTGTTCTTACCCCACCACCCCCCGCCGCCATTTGACCGCGCGCGTGTACACGGCGTAGCGTCCGCGCGCTAGGACGACATCCCTTGCGCCGATGTAACGTACCAACTGCCCCCCAAACCCACGCTTGAACTGGTACAACCCGTGCGCGTCCTCTGCCTCTGCCTCCGTCGTTGCGCCGATACCCCACCAATCGTACCGCGAGCACCCGCGCGCCTTTGCCCACTGAATCGCCGCCCAATGCAAGGCGTGATTCGGCATACGCTCACGCTGCGCGTTCGACGACGCGCCGTAGAGATAGATCGCCTCGCCCGCGAACGCGGTGACCAGGATCATCGCCAGCGGCTCGCCAGCGTACTCGGCGACGAAGAGGCGCACCCAGTCGCGCGCGGCGAAGAGTTCGTACGCCGCGCGGTAATAGTCGAACGCGTGAATCGCAAAGCGATCGCGCGCTCCGGTAGTTTGCAACAGGCGATAGAACATCGGCAAATCGTCCGCGCTGCCGGCGCGCACGGTCACCCCTTTTCGCTCCGCCAGTCGAATGTTGTATCGCCACTTGGGCTTCATCTGGGCGAGGATAGCGTCGAGGTCGCGGGTGAGGTCAAGATGGAGAGTCGTGCGTGGCTGAATGCTCGCGGCAGGTTCCCAGTTCGCGGTTCCCAGTGCAAGGTCGTTAGGCTCAAGCCAGTTCGGTTCGATTCTCAGCGCGAACGCGCCGCGCGATTTCGCCACGCCGAGCAAGGCGTCGCAGAGCGCAAGTGCCGCGCGATCGGCGGCATCGGCGACGGGACCGCGCGGGACGTATGCGAAGGTCAGTCCGGGGAACAGGCGTCGGAAGAGGACCTGCGCGCCGGCGCGCAGCCCGTCGTCATCGGCGAGTGCGAGGCGCAGCGCGTGCCAGCCGAAGCGGGATTTGAGTTCGCCCCACGCGCTCGTCTGCAAGATGTGCCCTTGGCGCGCAGCAACGAAATCGTCCCACGCGCGCGCATCCGCGAGGAGGAGACTGCGAAATCGTTCGCTCATAGCGAAATTATATCACGGAGCGACTGGGCGGCAAAGCCGACTGTCGTCGGCTCGAATTTCAGGCAACGGAGGTCGCCGGCGTGGTCCAATGGGTGCGCGTCTCTTGCGCCAATTTGTATCCAGCAGGCCTCGCGTGGTAGCACCACAGTAAATCGTGGACATGGGGGTTCAGGGGGCTTTGCCCCCTG
>DYLA01000175.1 GCA_020722265.1 Anaerolinea sp. | reverse complement strand
AGATTCCTCGCTTCGCTCGGAATGACAGCGATGCGACTTTGCACATGCCGTGCGAAAAGGGGCTTGCCAAGTTGTTCGGAGCGTAGTATAATATAGATGAGAGGGGGGCCGCGTAACGAGACGCCGCTAGCGGGGTTATGTATTGTGCACGAGCACCGATGGTGCATGGCGACGCTCGAAACCACGCAGTTTGTGACCGTGCACAATATGGCGAGCGAGCCGACTTTTGGAAGGAGGTGATGGCTAGGGAACTCATTCGAGAATTTGCTCCACCGTCGTGAGATCAACTCCGGTCGCCAAAAGGCGACCCACATTCTTCAGGAGGTCAATGATGAATACCCTGATTGCAATTGTGCTTGCGGCCGTGGTTGTCTACCTTGGCTATGCATTCTACGCCAAGCGCGTGGATGCCAACATCATCCAGGCAGACCCCAAGAAAGCCACGCCGGCAAAGTTGTATATGGACGGCGTGGACTTTTCGCCGACGGATCGAAATGTTCTGTACGGCTATCAGTTCAAATCCATCGCTGCGGCAGGACCCATCGTTGGAGCGATCACCGCTGCCAACCTGTGGGGCTGGTTACCTGCCCTCCTATGGCTCTTTCTCGGCGTGTCCTTTATCGGGTGGGTGCAGGATTATAGCGCGATGGTAATGGCAGTCCGCCGGGACGGCGATAGCATTACTGCTATCGCTCACAAACTCGTCTCTCCGCGAACGCGCACCGTTCTTCTGATCTTCATCTTCTTCTACCTGCTGATGGTCGTCGGCGCGTTCGGCAACCTTCTGGCGGGCACTCTGGCGAGCAACTCAAGCGTTCCTCTCGGTATCATCGTACTCGCGCTGGCGGGGATGCTCGCCGGGCAAATGCTGTACCGCTGGAAGATGGACCTCATCGTTACGACCATCGTCGTCGTCGGATTGACGCTGCTTGCCATCCTCATCGGTCCGCTTCCCCAAGTTCGCGGTGTCATTGATGCCTTCAACAAGTCGCTGAACACCATCGGTCTCCGGATCTTTTACGTAGACGTGGATGGGTTGGTCAAGCCCTTTACGACGAGTTATATGTTCTGGCTCCTCTTCGTCGTCGCGTTCTCCTACGGCGGCGCGGCGCTGCCGATCTGGCGCTATGCCCAACCGGTTAACTACATCGGCTTTTGGGTGATGGCGTTGACGCTCGTTGGTGGGCTTGCCGGCGCGATCGTGGCGGTCTTCGTCAAGCCGGCGGCGGCGACCTTCACTCTGCCCACTTTCAAGGCGTTCAACGCGGGCACAGGCGGCGCGCTCCAACCCTTGTGGCCCATGCTCTTTGTGACGATTGCCTGTGGCGCGATCTCTGGCTGGCACTCGCTCGTCTCCACCGTCGGCACCGGGCGGCAGTTGGAGTACGAGACGGACGCGCTGCCGGTCGGCGCGGGCGCAATGTTCAGCGAGATGTTGCTTGCGCTCCTCGCGTTGCTTGCCATCTCTGTCGCCGGCAAAGGCGCAGGGGCAGGGCCGTTCGCCACTGGCGTGGGGCAGTTCCTCAACGTCTTTGGTCTGGATGCGACCTACGGCGCGGCGCTCGGTTTCGCCTCCTTCATCATCATCGTCATCACCGTGACGCAACTCGCCGTGCGCTTTATGCGCGTAGTCCTCGCCGAGTCGCTCGGAGAAGCGTGGCCCATCGCCAAGAACATGCACGTGGGCACCATCGTCTCCAGCATCCTGATGATCATCATCGTGTTGAGCGGCACCTTCACGTATCTGTGGCAACTCTTTGGCGGTGCGAATCAACTGATGGCGGCGCTCGCGCTGATGTTGATCACCCTGTGGCTCGTCTCCGAAAAGCGGAATGCGGCGTACGCGTTCTGGCCGATGGTCTTTATGTACGTCACTACGATTGCAGCGAATCTCATCACCGCCTACAATCTGTGGGTGACGGTCTTCCAGAAGCACCTTGGCAAGCCCGGCGTTGAGATTGCCGTGCTGGGCGCAGGCGTGATGATCGTGATCGCGATCTTCCTCGTCGTCGCCGCGCTCTTCATCGGCTATGACGCTTGGCAAGCGTACAATCGGCTGAAGGGCGCGAAAGCTGCTGCCGCGCCGGCGGAATGACGCGCTGAGTATGATCAATGGGGCATCCGCAAGGATGCCCCATTGCTTAGCCAAGATTTCGCACCTGCACGCTGGGACAAGCCAACTGACGGGCTCGAGCAGTCAGTTCTACGCGCTTCCCTATCGCTGGGTCTAGGGTGCGAAAGTTTGGCTTACGAAGAAAATGCCCGCCGCCGCTCTGTTCGCCAACAAACTTGACCACTGGACACGCGCCCTGCGAAAAATCGCGTACGGCTTGGCGGCGCACGAGATCGTCTTGTACACGGTTCGACTGCGCGCGGATATGGAAGGGCTGTTTATCCTCGTCACCGTCGGCGACCTCATCGGCTTGCCGGTCTTGCCGCCGTACTATTCGCTGCGATTGCTTCCCTACCTCGTTCCCCAAATCGCCACCTGGAAGCGGCAGATGCTGCGAGAGCGCGATTTCTTCGAAGCGGAAGGACTGGACTTGCTGGGATGAACAAAAACCCCCCGCTCTCCGGCGTAACCCAGAGAGCGGGGGGATCATCAGAACCAAACGCGACGGGAATCACTCGTGCGTGAGTTGCTCACCCATCTGACGCAAGTTGGAAAACCACGCGTGCGCCGAAACTTGCTTGGGATCGGGCAGCAACCAATGGACGTGGAGATTCGGCACGGCGCGCTGCACCGATAGACGTACCACCGTTCCGCCAGCGCGCTCCACCTGTGCGAGCAATGCTTGGGCGGTTGCCGCGTCGGCGTTCGCCGCATAGCCCACCAGAGACCGCGTGCCCATCTCCAGCCGCGTCCAACCTTTGTCACGAACGCGGCGCGCGAGCTCGCGTGCCGTCCACGCGCGCGGGTCGAACACGTGCAATTCGAAAGAGGGCGCGGTATGCAACTGGGCGCGAAAGATCAGCACGTCTCGCCGCCCGCGCCAGCGGGTGTACGCCCAGAAGAAAACGATATCGCGCGGTTCGAGCGCGACGAGCGTTTCCGCGCTGCGAAACGGAGGCTTGGCTTTGGCGATTCGCATCTCCACGACGGAGGTGCCGATCCAGTGCATTGTCGAACGCTCGCCGACGAGCGGGAGCCCATCGCGCAGCCAACGCACCAGCGCGTTCCCTTTGCGAGTGTTCCAGATCATTCCCAGCACGAACGAGCCGAAGAAAAGCACCGCGACGACTGCGGCGAACAATGATTCCCAATCGTTGAACATCGAGTCCTTTCATTGGTCGAGGTGCGTCAGATTATAGCACCGTCACGCGAGCGCGTCAAAACGCACGCACATTCGGCATATCGGAAGAAGGAGGTGATGCCTTCGCCGCGAGCGATCGTAGTTAGGATTCCACCATCTAGTTCATTCTTCGAAGGAGGATCGAATGTTGGACCGTATCATTGGAGTTATCACACTCAAGGCTGACAAGTACCGCGAAATCGCGCACGACGAGGCGGCGACCGGACAGGCGACGATCATCGTCGTGGTGATGGCGCTGATATCCGCTGTCGTGGGCGCGGTTCTGCTGGGCGCCGTCGCCTCCAGCCTGCCACCCGGCAGCCAAATGGGTTCACCCATCGGTTTTATGATTCGCACGTTTGTCAATGCGATCATTTCCTGGCTCGTTGGCAGTTGGGTGATCGCGTTCGTCTCGGCAACTTTCTTCGGCGGCAAGACCAACACCAGCGAGATGCTGCGTGTCTTTGGGTACACGCAGGTCTTTCAGATCTTCGGGATCGTGCCGTGCATCGGTACCATCGTTGCGCTGATTCTCTCGGTCGTCGCCGCGATCATCGGTATCCGCGAAGCGTCCGAGTTCGACACGACCAAAGCCATCTTGACCGGCATCGTCGCGTTCATCATCTTACTGGTCGTCGGCTTTATCCTGGGGCTGTTGTTCGGCTTGGTCGGTCTATAGCGGATCACATTTATGCGGGGTTTAGACTTCCAAAGTCGGCAAGACTCTGGAAGTCTTGTTTTTTCCCTATCCCTCTGGGGGGCTCGATCATCTGCGCGAGGAAAGGCAATTTGCCAAATGGCGCATCGGCGGTATAATCGGAGCAGGAAAATGAGGAGGACGCGCATCCGCTATGCCTGAAATCAACATCGCGGTCGTGCCGGTCGCCGGACTGGGAACGCGGCTTTTGCCGGCGACGAAATCGCAGCCCAAGGAGATGCTGCCCGTCGGACGCAAGCCGGTCGTGCAGTACGTCGTCGAAGAACTGACGCGTGTGGGGATGAAACGCATCCTGTTCATCACCGGTCCCGGCAAAACGTCCATCGAAAATCACTTCGACCTGAACTTGGAATTGATTCAGAATCTGCGCGAGACCGGCAAAGAAGAGTTGCTCGCGGAATTCGAGTTCGAACGCGCGCCGGCGCAGTATTTTTACACGCGCCAACGCCAATTGCTGGGACTGGGGCACGCGGTTCTATGCGCGCAGCCCTTCGTCGGCAACCAACCCTTCGTCGTCGCTCTGGGCGATTCGATCATCGGCGTGAACGCGCAAAGCGACATCGTGCGTCGGATGACACGCTTGTTCTGCGAACGCAACGCGGCGGCAGTCGTCGCGTTCGAAGAGGTGCCGCGCAGTGAGGTGCATCATTACGGCATCGCCAAGCCGAAGGACGGCGGCGACGTGTTCGAGGTGGAAGATTTGATCGAAAAGCCAAGTGTGGAGGAGGCGCCGAGTCATCTTGCCATCGCCGCGCGCTACGTCCTCGCGCCAACGATTTTCGACGCGCTGGCGCGGACGCGCCCGGGCAAGGGAGGCGAGATTCAACTCACCGATGCGATTCGCGCGCTCCTCTCCAACGGTGGCCAAGTGTATGGAATGGTTCTGCGCGGCGAGGAGCGGCGCTTCGACATCGGCAATTTCGATTCGTACTTTCGTGCCTTTGTCGAGTTCGCGCTGGCGGACGAAAAGTATGGCGCGGCGCTGCGCGAGTTCGTAGAGCAACTCATCAATGGTCATCCTGCGTAAGCGCGCGTATGCGCGCGCCGGCTTGCTCGGCAATCCGTCCGATGGCTACAATGGCAAGACCATCTCGATCATCGTCCGCAATTTCTGGGCGGAGGTCGTGCTGTACGAGTGGGATACGGTAGAAATCGTGCTGGCGGAGAACGATCGCGCGCGGTTCAGTTCGATTCACGATCTCGCCCGCGATGTGAGACTGCACGGCTATTACGGCGGCATCCGCCTCATCAAAGCGACAATCAAGCGATTCGTGGATTATTGTGCGTGGCGCGGCTGGTCGCTGCACGCGCGCAATTTTTCGATTCGCTACGAAACGAACATTCCCCAGCAAGTCGGTCTGGCGGGCTCGAGCGCGATCATCGTCGCGACCCTGCGGGCGCTGATGGAATTCTACGATGTCGAAATTCCGCGCGAGGTGCAACCCAGTCTGGTTCTCGCCGTCGAAAACGAAGACTTGGGCATCGCGGCGGGGTTGCAGGATCGCGTGATTCAGGTGTACGAGGGCGTGGTCTATATGGATTTTGCCAAGGAACGCGAGCGCGTACTCGATGGCTATAAATGCTACGTTTACGAACCGCTCGACCCGGCGTGCTTGCCGCCGCTCTACGTCTCGTACAACAATTCGATGAGCGAGCCGACGGAGGTCTTCCACAACGACATTCGCGGTCGCTTTCATCGCGGCGAGGAATCAGTGGTCAACGCGATGAAACGTTTTGCCGAAATCGCCGCGCAGGGGCGCGAAGCGTTGTGGGCGCGCGACGAGACGCGCGTGGCTGAGCTCATCAACGCGAATTTCGACACGCGGCGGAGCATCTACAACATCGCGCCGTGGCAGGTGCAGATGGTCGAAACGGCGCGCGCCTGCGGCGCCAGCGCGAAATTCGCCGGCTCGGGCGGCGCGATCATCGGTACGTATCGCGATGAAGCAATGTTCGATCGGGTGAGCGCGGCCATGGCAGCCCTCGGCTGTCGCACCATCAAGCCGCAGGTGAGAGGCTGAAAACAAGCAACCCGTTTTCGAGCCAACGGGTAAGTCTTTTCACTGCCAATTTGCGAATAGCCGCCAAGCGAAGCAATCCCCAACGTGCGCGCGGGGATTGCTTCGCTGCACAAAACGCCGCCCCGCGCGCCCTGACACGTGAGCGGTTACTGGGCGGCTTGGATCATCTCGCGGCGCAATCGCCGATACTCGATGATGGGACCATCGCCGGGAATCGGACGCTCGCCGATGCGGAGGTCGGAGCGCTTGGGTCGCTGCGTGATGACGACGCGCCGATCTTGTCGCTCGATGATGAAATTGCCGAGGCTGCCGAGTCCGTTGGGTAACGCTACATTCAATCGTGGAGACGTCAAAACTGGTGCACTTGATGCC
>DYLA01000174.1 GCA_020722265.1 Anaerolinea sp. | reverse complement strand
GGGGGCAAAGCCCCCTGAACCCCCATGTCCACGATTTACTGTGGTGCTACCGGGTTGTCAGGCTGAGCCTAGATTTCGTACCTGCTTTGGTAATCGAGTTGGAATAGCAAAGACCCGAAGGATTGTAAATCCTTCGGGTCTTTTTTTCTACACTTACTCCGCTGCCACTGGCGCACTGGCTGTTGCGCCGGGCAGCCGCATTGCCTTGACGATGAGGTCGGCGAGCGCGCTGACTTAACGTTGAGTTCATAGTGAGTGTTCAGATCACCCAGTTGCAAGCGGCAGTTCTCACACGCCGCGGCAACAACCCGCAAAAGACCTGCGCGATTTCCAAGAGCCGCGCAGGTCTCATCGGGTCGCTAGCGGCGCCGCGTCGAGCGCGAGCGTCATTTTTCTGTTCTCTCCAGCCGCGCGCGCTCGCGCGCAATTGCCCGCGCGCGTCGCCATAAACTGATGCCGTACCCGATCAGCACGACCGCCATCAATCCGTACGCTAGCGTCAAATATTCCATCGCTCACTCCATCGCTTCGCGCCGCGCGTTCAGTTGATCGCGCGCTTGCTCCAGACGGACCCGCTGAATCAAGAGATAGACAAAGAGCAAGGTGAACGACGACAGGCACACCATCAAGGTCTGTGTCATCGGCGGCGTCAGCCCGCCGGTCTCACCGATGACATACGTTGGATGCATAGTGCGCCACAACTGCACCGAGAGGAAGATGATCGGCACATCCAGAAAGCCGATGATGGCAAGTACCGCCGCCAAGCGCGCGCGTCGTTCACTCTCGGCGGTCGCGCGCAGCATCAGGTAGCCGATGTAGATCATCCAGAGAATCAGCGTCGTCGTGAGACGCGCGTCCCAGACCCAGTACGCTCCCCAAGCCTTCTTCGCCCACAGCGGACCCGTGAGCAGTACTAGCGTCGTGAACACGACGCCGATTTCCGCAGCCGAGAACGCGAGCGCGTCCCAGCGGCGTTCGCGTTTCCAGAGAAACAGGAGGCTGGCGACGAACACAACGAAGAACGCGAGGAAACCGATCCACGCGCTTGGGACGTGAAAGTAAAAAATGCGCTGGGCGTCCCCCATAGTTGCTTCACGCGGCGCGTACGCGAGCGCCATATACAAACCGATAGCGATGTTCAACAGGGCGAGCACACCGATTACACGCGCCAGCGGCGCGATTTTCTGATCATCGAGAAACTTCCAGTACAGACCGACGGATGGTGTCATTCCGACGTTCTCCCATTCCACTGCCAACCGCTATGACGTGCGGCAGTCTACGGTCAGCCGTCTGCAGTCACAACGGCTTGCCGCACTTGGAGCAAAACTTGTCTCCCGCCGCCGCGCGCTTGCCGCAGGCGGGGCAGCGCTTGCCCCGCAGGCGCAATACCTCGCGCTCGATCGCGTCGTCCGCTTGCGCCGCACGGGGTTCGCGCGACGCGGTCAAGCGATCGAGTTCTTGCAGGATCCTCACAGCGCGGGCTTCGTACTTGCCGCGCAGCGCGCGATAATCAGACTCGGACAATTTGCCCAACGCATACTCGGATTCCAAATCTTTGATCGCCGTGTACGCCGCCTCGCGCTGGCGAGTCAGTTCCTCCCACGTCGAGTCCGTTTGTGGCGCGAATGCCCGATTGGCTGCTGGCGGAGGATTGAAAAACGGATACGCGACGACCGCGACAGCGAGGACAATCAACAGGGCGATAGCAATCGTAACCATAACATCCTCTACGCGCGCGCCAGCGCTGGCTCGCTGCGCGTCCGCGCAGACGCGCTGACCTCGCGCGCGTCCGGCAAGACGGCGATTAGCGTGCCGATCACCAAAACCGCGAACCCAATCCACAGCCATACGACCAGCGGGTTGACGATGACTTTGAGCGTTATCGTCCCGGCTTGGATATCCCACCCGGCAAGGATCACGTACAAATCTTCGAGCAGGGTCGTTCGCACGGCGATTTCCGTTGTCCACTGCGATTGGTCTGGATTCGGGCTGGGGTAGAAATATTTTTCCGGCACGAGCGTCCCTACCGGCGTACCGTTTTCCAGCACCGTCAAACGCGCCGCGACCGCTTGCCGATTCTCGATCGCGTACGTTTGCAGCGCGTCGTACCTTAGCGCGTACTGCTTGAGTTGCGCGCTTTCCCCCGGCTGGAGATGCGCCTGCGTCTCGACTTGATAGAACGTCGAACCGGCGATACCGATGACGCACAGAATGACGCCGATGTGGACGATATAGCCGCCGTAGCATCGCCGATTCTGGCGCACCAGATTGAGGCTTGCCGTCAGCACGTTCTCCCGGCCTTGGCGTGTGCGCGCGCGGATGCCGCGAGCGATTTCCAGTGCGATTGTCGTCAGTACGAACGCGCACGTGCTGAACGAGAGGAGGCCGTACCATTCGCGTAGGCCGATGAGGAACAACCCAAGCGCCGCGCCGATCGCGACCCCGAACGGACGCAGGAAATTGCGCATCAGGTTCTCGCGCGAGGCTTTACGCCATCCGATGAGCGGGCAGATGCCGATGAGGACGACGAGGGCGAAAAAGATCGGGCCGTTGACCTGATTGAAAAACTCTTTGGCGACGGTGACCTTTTTGCCGGTGAACGTCTCACTCACCATCGGAAAGAGCGTGCCCCACAGCGTCGCAAACGCCGCGCCGACGAGTATGAGGTTGTTGAGCAGGAACGTGGATTCGCGCGAGACGAGCGCATCCAGTTCGTTTTCCTCTTTCAGAGCGTTCATTCGGCTAAAGAGCAAGTACAGAAACGCCAGCAGCGTCATCCCAAAGAACGCGAGGAACCACGGTCCCAAACTCGAGACGCCGAACGCGTGCACCGATTGGATGATGCCGCTCCGCGTGATGAACGTACCGAGAAGCGAGAAGGTGAACGTCAGCATCACGAGCACCAGATTCCACACTTTGAGCATCCCCCGCCGCTCTTGAATCATCACGCTGTGCAAAAACGCCGTGCCGGTCAGCCAGGGCATCAAACTCGAGTTTTCTACCGGGTCCCAGCCCCAATAGCCACCCCAGCCAAGTTCCACATAAGCCCACTGCATCCCGAACAGCAAACCGAGCGAAAGAAACAGCCATGAGACGAGCGTCCACCGACGCGTCGTGCGAATCCACGCGTCCCCCAGGCGACGTGTAAAGAGTGCCGCCATCGCAAACGCAAAGGGAACCGTAAAGCCGACAAAACCGATGTACTGGGTGACCGGGTGAATGAACATCCCCGGATTTTGCAGCAGCGGGTTCATCCCCAGCCCATCCGAAGGAGTGAAATCGAGGAGACGGAATGGATTGCCCACGAGCGCGGCGGAGAGACGCGCGTTCAACGGTAGCGCGATCACAAACCCCGCTTGCGCGGAATCCGCCGCCATCGTGAGCAGTGCAAGAAAGAACACTTGCGCGAACGCCAGCCCGGCAGCGACGTACGGCATCAGTTCTCGATTACGTTCGCGATTCTGCGCGACGGCAATCGCCGAAAAGATCGCCAAAAGCCATACCCAGAAGAGGAGCGAGCCCTCTTGCCCGGCCCACAGCGCGGAGATAGTGTAGAGTAGGGGCTGGGCGCGACTCGTGTGTGACGCGACGTACTCGAGGCGAAACTGGTGGGTGAGCAATGCCCATTCGAGGATACCAACAGCCAGGGTAGTGAGCGCGGCGGAAACGAACAGCGCGTTGCGCGCGCTCAGATAAAAGACGAGGCGAGGGCGGTGCGCGGCATACAGCGCCGCGCCGACCGCATACGCGCAGAGGACCAGACTCAACAGCAAGGAGGCGTAGCCTAGATCAGCCATCGTAAAATCGGTCATTGATCCTTGTCCTTCACTTGCCCGCCTGGGGCGTTGCGGATTCGTACTTGGAGGGACACTTGACGAGAATCGTGCTGGCTTGGAAGACGCCGTCCGCGCCCAGTTTCCCTTCGGCGACGATGCTCTCTCCGGACTCGAGGGTGTCGGGCACGACGCCCTTGTAAACGACCGGCAGCGACAAATCACCCTCGCGCAGGATGAACGTGAGGGTCAGCGATTTGTCGTCGAAGCGAATCGAGGATTTATCGAGAGGGGCGTTGATGCGGACGGACTGACCCAGGTGCGCGGTGCGCTGCGCGTACAACTCGTTCAGGGTCAGATAGTAGAGGGTGTTTGCCTGGAACGACGAAATCGTCGCGTAGGCGATGGCGGCGAGAATCAGCAGCCCGCCGATGACGAATTTCCATCGGTTGCCGCCCGTCTTGACGGACGCGCTCGGGCGGAGCGCGGGGGTAGACATGCTATTCATCACATGCTCCAGACGCGAAAGTGTGGCGGGAGTCATTCCCGTCAGCGTGATTAGTGTAGCACGAACAAGTCAAAAAACGGTCAGAGGTCCGTCCCATTCAAGTCGTAGTGATTTGAAGATTGTGCTATAATGTGCGCACAGTCTAACACGATTTTGCGTCACGGGCAAATTCGTTTGGGACGCGAGGGCAATGGACATCACCGGCAAATGCATCCTCGTTACCGGCGCCCAGGGGTTCATCGGCGGACGGCTCGCGGAGCGCTTGGTGCGCGAGTATGGCGCGCGCGTGCGCGGGTTGGCGCGCGCGGCGGGAGTGGGGCGTTCGCGCGAGGTCTCGTCCCTGTGCGACGTGGAAATCGTCATCGGCGACATCACCGACGTGGAGGCGGCGCGGCGCGCGGTGGATGGCTGCGCTGCCGTCGTCCATTGCGCGGCGATGCAAGGTGGACGCCATCGCCTTGCCGATTTTCGCCGCGTGAACGTGGGAGGGACGTTGAATTTGCTGCGTGCCGCGCACGAAGCAAGGCTCGCGCGGTTCGTCCACTTGAGCACGATCAACGTGCATGGCGTCCCGCCGCCGCGCGACGCGTGTGCGGACTCACCTCTCGTTTTCGCCGGCGATTTCTATTCGATCAGCAAGGCGGAGGGAGAACGCGCCGCGTGGCAGTTCGCGCGCGATAATGATGTGCCGCTCGTTGTCATTCGACCCGGTTGCACGTACGGTCCGCGCTCGCACGCGTGGACGCTCAAGCCGCTAGAGCGCGTGCGGCGCGGCGCGCCGGTGCTCATCGGCGGAGGGAATGGCATCTGCAACGCGATTTACATTGACAATCTCATAGACCTGATCCTACTCGCGCTGCAAGAGGACGCCGCCATTGGGCACGCGTTCATCGGCGCGGAAGGGCGCGGGGTGACGTGGCGCGAGTTCTACGGCGCGTACGCGCGAATGCTCGGCGGCAGACGACTCAACGGGATGCCGCGCCGCGTCGCGCTTGCCCTCGCGATGATGTTCGAGGGGCTGGCGCGGCTCGATGGATATCCGCCGCGCGTCGCGCGCGCCAACGTCGAGTTCTATTCGCATCAGGTCGTCTTTGACATCGAGAAATCGCGGCGATGGCTGGGCTATGCGCCGCGCGTGTCGTTCGCGGAGGGAATGGCTCGCACGCAAGAGTGGCTGCGCGCAGAAAATATCTTGTGAATGGCGAGTGATCAATGGCGAGTGGCAAGGACAAATCGCAAATCGGAAATTTAAAATCCAAGATTCCGTTGCTTGTGGTGGTGAATGATGATGGGATTGCCTCCCCCGGCTTACGCGCGGCGGTCACCGCGTTGGTGGGAATGGGAGAGGTGCTCGTCGTCGCGCCGCGCGATCAGCAGACGGCTGCCGGGCGCGCGTTCTTCGGGGGCGGCGTCGCTCAACCGATCGAGTACGCGGTGGCGGGCGCGCGCGTGCGCGCGTTCGCCGTCGCCGCGTCGCCCGCGCTGGCGGTTCGCTATGCCGTCCTCCTCCTCGCCGACCGCGCTCCCGCGCTCGTCGTCGCAGGAATCAACTATGGCGAGAACATCGGCAACAGCGTGACGGTCTCCGGCACGGTGGGCGCGGCGATGGAGGCAGCCAGTCTCGGCGTGCCCGCACTCGCGGTCTCGCTCGTCACCGATGCCAAGTATCACTATTCGCACGACGATTCGATTGATTTTTCCATCGCGGCGCACTTTGCGAAATTCTTCGCGCGGCGCATATTGGAGCGCGGGATGCCACGCGGCGCCGATGTGCTCAACGTGAATGTGCCGAGCGACGCGCGGCGGGCGACGCCGTGGCGCTGGACGCGCGTGGCGCGCGCGAATTACTATCGTTCCCTCGTCAAAAAGACGCGGCGCGGCAGTTGTCTCGATGGCTATGTGCTCGCGCTGGATAACGCGGTGCCGGAGCGCGATGCCGATGTGCGCGCGGTGATGCTGGATCGCGTCGTTTCTCTCACCCCGCTCACGGTGAACCTGACGGCGCGCGTTTCGGCGCTGGAAAAGGCGCGCTGGGGAGGAGAGAAGAAAGGGGCGTAACTTTTTGTTGGTGTTGGGCGTATGTACGTTGACGGTTAGGAGGCGTGTGCCGGGATTCGGCGGGTGAGCG
>DYLA01000173.1 GCA_020722265.1 Anaerolinea sp. | reverse complement strand
GGGGGCAAAGCCCCCTGAACCCCCATGTCCACGATTTACTGTGGTGCTACCGCTCTATGAACGCAAAAAAAGAATCCGGGTTTTCTGGGAAACCCGGATTCAGGACTAGTACGTCTGCGCTCGAAGTTGCTCGATTGCTTTGGTGACATCGGCGGGAACATACTCGTTCCGGAAGAATCGCTCGATTTTCACGCTTGGATCGAGAAACATATTTCGCAGCCACTCGTCCAACGCACCGCTTTGGCGCTGTTGCAGAATCCGTTCGTCCAGTGGACGGTCGGGCTCGTGCGCGAGCGTCTGGATGATGTGGACGCCGTACGAAGTCGTGATGGGCACGCTGATCTGATTCGGCGCGAGCGCAAAGGCCACATCTTCGAACTCTTGGATCATCGCCCCGCGCGGGAACCAGCCCAGATCGCCCCCGTCTTCCTTGCTGCCGGTGTCTTCGGACAACTCTTGCGCGACGAGGGCGAAATCCTCTCCCTTGTCCAAGCGCTCTTTCGCCTTGAGCGCGTCTGCATACGTCTTGACCAGAATATGGCGCGCGTGCACCTGCTCCGCCGACGTCGGCAGTTCGTCTGCCAAGGCTTTTTGCAGCTTGCGCCGCAGGACCGCTGCTTCGATGATGCGGCGAAATTCCGCTTCGCTCACTTGCGCGTTCTTGCTCAACGTGTCAAGATACTCCTGCTTGCGCTCTTGGAATCCTTGGTACGTCATCGGGGTTACCGTCGGCTGGGGCGTCTCGGTGGGGCCGAACGTTGGCGTGGCAGTGGGCGTCGTCGGCGTCAGCGTGCCGGTCGGTGTCGGCGATGGCGTGAACGTCGGTGTGATGGTGGGCGTCCGAGTCGGCGTGCCGGTTTTGGTCGGTGTGGGGGAAGGTCCAGCCGTCGGTGTCGGCGTGGGGCGATAGTATCCAAACGCGCGTTCGACTTCTTCGTCAATCTCATCCGCGCTCACGGTGAGGTTGCGCCGTGCCGCTTCCTGTCGCACCAGTTCATCCTCGATGAGTCCTTCCAACTGGTTTTGTGGCAGTGAGAACAACTGTCCCAGCAAGTCGGATGCCTGTTGTTCAAAGTAATCCTTCAAGAAACTATAGGTGGGGTCATCGCCGAATTGCGCGAGATCCTCGCGCAGCGATTCCAGTTGCCCGATGAGCGCACTAGAATTGTAGCGGAGGTTCGCTTGATACTCGCGGACGCGGATGGGAACACCATTGACCGTCGCGATCGGTCGGTCGAGCTTGGCGATGTTTTCTTGATAGTAGCCGAACGCGAGGATGAGCAGGACGAGCGACGCGACTCCGCCCAGGGCAAGTAACAAGATGCGCTCCTGACGCTCTTCGCGCGCGCGGCGCACCTGCTGCTTGCGCGTTTCGGCAGGGACTCGTTTGCCTTCTTTGGACATTCCCAATCCTCTATTCCGCGCGCGTGTGCTCGGTGACGAAAGGCAACAGAGCGATGTGGCGCGCGCGTTTGATGGCAGATGCCAGCAGGCGTTGGTGCTTGGCGCACGTGCCGATTTTCCGCCGTGCCTTGATCTTGCCGTGATCGGTCAGATAACGTCGCAGCACCTCGACTTGCTTATAGTCAATCGTCTTGACTTTTTCGACGCAAAACGGACAGTTTCTGGGGACGCGCGGACCATAGCGTCCACCGCGTCGCGCAGTGCCGTTCCGGTTCGATCGCTCGCGCGGCGCGCGCGGCGACGCGGCGGCAGAGTCGGCATTAGCCATCGGTTGTTTTTGCTCTTCCATTCGCAATACCTCATTCCTTCGCGGCTGGGTTGCGCGCCGTCCACGCGCGCCCTGGTGAACGAGCGCAGGCGCGGCGCGCGTGCCCAGCCACCTCGTTCGCGGTGGTTAGGCGGTCTCGACGCGCGTGACGAGATAGCGCAAGACTTCTTCGGTCAACTGGAGAAAACGTTCGAGATCGCGGACAGCCGCGGGGGGAAAATTGAACTGGAGGACAGTGTAAAAGCCCTCGGTGAATTTCTGGATGGGGTACGCCAGGCGGCGTTTGCCCCAATCGTCGCGGTGGGTAATTTCGCCATTCGCGCCGGTGATGTGCTTTTCGACCTTTTCTTTCACCGTGGCGAGGGTTTGCTCATCCAGCGTCGGGCGGATGATGTAGATCAGTTCGTAAGTCAATCGAGTCTCCTTTCCTTGGGTTTGCTCCGCGCGGGGCGCGAGCGAAAAGGTATGATCACGTGTGCGCCTAGCGGCTCACACAACGGGCGGGATTATAGCATCGAATCGCGAATTAAGCAAACGCAAACTTTCGAAATCTCGGAAGTTTGCACACGGACGGCTTGGACTCTCTCACGCCATAGTCAGCGATGGCTCCGACACAGCGGGGTCACTTGCCTCAGCCTCGCGCGGCACATCTTGGACGCGTAACTTGATGCCCTCCTCGACGACATCGGCGATCAGCGTACTGCCCGGCTTGAATTCGCCAGCGAGCACCCCTTCCGAGAGCGGATCCTCGATGGTCCGCTGCATCACGCGTTTGAGCGGGCGCGCCCCCAGATTGCGATCGTAGCCTTGCTCCGCCAACTTGGCGCGCGCGGCAGGAGTCACTTCCAACTTGAGTTTGTGCTCGTCCAAACGCGGCTGGAGATAGCCGATCTGGATGTCCACGATCTTGAGAATATCCTCTTTGGTTAACGCGCGAAAGACCACGACGTTATCCAGCCGATTCAAGAACTCGGGACGGAACAGGCGTTTGAGTTCGTCCATCAGTTTATCGCGCATATTCTTGTACGCGTCCTCTTCCGTCTCCGCCTCGTTGCGCTTGGCCGCAAAACCCAGCACCGCGTCGCGCTGAATCACCTCCGCACCGATGTTCGAGGTCATAATCAGAATCGCATTGCGAAAATCCACCTTACGTCCCTTGGCATCGGCGAGATGACCGTCTTCCAAAATCTGCAAGAGCATATTGAAGACTTCGGGATGTGCCTTTTCGATTTCGTCGAGTAGGACGACCGCGTAGGGATGCCGGCGAATCGCCTCGGTCAACTGCCCCCCTTCTTCGTAGCCGATGTAGCCAGGAGGCGCGCCGACCAAGCGCGAGACGTTGTGGCGTTCCATAAACTCGGACATATCGAGTTGCAGCAACGCCTTGTCGCTGCCGAACATAAACTCGGCGAGCGCTTTGGCGAGTTCGCTCTTGCCGACCCCAGTGGGTCCCAAGAAGATGAACGAACCGATGGGGCGCTTGGGGTCTTTGAGCCCCGCGCGCGCGCGCCGGACGGCTTTGGCGATGCTGTTGATGGCTTCGTCTTGACCGACGATGCGCTTGCGCAACTCCTCTTCCATCTTCAACAAACGCTGACTCTCTTCCGTGGCGATACTCGTCACCGGAACCCCCGTCCACATCGCCACCACTTCGGCGATATCGTCCGGCGTCACCTTGGGCGGCGTCTTGCTGATCGCGTCCATCCAGTTCAAGCGCATTTGCTGGAGACGCTGCTTCAGGTCAGTCTCTTTGCCCAGCAGTTCGGTCGCGAGTTCGAACTGCTCGTGGTCTACTGCGGCTTGCTTCTGCTTGATGATCTCTTGAAGCGCGCTATCGGCTTGGAGCACTTCGGGCGGCTTGGGGACTTTGTACATTCGCACGCGGCTGGCGGCTTCGTCCACCAGATCAATCGCCTTGTCCGGCAGGAATCGCTCGGTCACGTAGCGCGCTGCGAGATTCGCTGCGGCGACGAGCGCTTCGTCCGAGATTTTCAACTGATGGTGTGCCTCGTAGCGCGGACGCACGCCGCGCAGAATCTCGATAGTCTCTTCCACCGTCGGCTCTTCGACGCGCACCGGTTGGAAGCGTCGTTCGAGTGCGGCATCACTCTCGATGTGCTTGCGATACTCTTCCATCGTCGTTGCGCCGACTACTTGCAATTCGCCGCGCGAGAGCGCGGGTTTCAAAATGTTCGCCGCGTCCACCGCACTCCCCGCCGCGCCCGCGCCGACGACCATATGCAGTTCGTCTATGAACAGAATCGTCTTGCTCCCCTTTAACTCTTCGATGACCCGCTTCATTCGCTCTTCGAATTGCCCGCGATAGATCGTGCCAGCGACCAGCGATCCTACATCGAGTTGCACGACGCGTTTGTTGAGGAGCGGTCCCGGGACATTGCCCTGCACGATTTGCTGCGCGAGCCCTTCGACGATGGCAGTCTTGCCGACTCCCGGCTCGCCGACGAGCGCGGGATTGTTCTTGGTGCGCCGCGCGAGGATTTGAATCACGCGCTCGATTTCCTTCTGCCGCCCCACCACGGGATCGAGTTTGCCCTGCTCCGCGAGCGCGGTCAAGTCGGTGGCGAGTTGGTCAATCAGCGGCGTCTTGGAATCGGTGGGCTTGCGCTCGCCTTGCGCTGGCACCGGTTCCAGCAGCGCGCGCGAGACGTAATTGCGAACTTTGTCCGGACTGATGCCCAAGGTCTTGAGCACACTGACGGCGATACCATCGCCCTCGCGCATTAGCCCCAGGAGCAGATGCTCCGTGCCGATGTAATGATGACCCAGCCGTCGCGCCTCGTCCACCGCCAATTCGATGACGCGCTTGGTGCGCGGCGTGAGACTGAGCCGCGCCCCCGGCTGCGCCTGTCCTTTGCCGACGATCTCTTCGACGATCTGGCGCACGCGATTTTGTTCGACGCCGAGATCGCGCAGGACTTTGGCCGCCATCCCCTCGTCCTCGCGAATCAGACCGAGGAGGAGATGCTCCGTACCGATGTAATTATGGTTCAAGCGCACGGCTTCTTCCTGCGCGAAGGTGAGGACACGGCGCGCGCGCTTGGTAAATTTGTCGAGTTTATCGGACATCACAGTTTCACCTCATTGCAAGCCAGACCTTTACCGGGGCGTGGCTTGCGCCGCCCCGGCATCGTTCCACACGCGTCGCGTATGCACGCGCGCGAGTTCGATAGCAAAAGCGTCCCACCAGAAGCAGGGACGCCGACGTCGTCACGCTAGTTAGCCAATGGTTCTACGCTCTCCGGCTCGAGCCATTCTTCCTCCGACGCGTCCAGATCCGTTGCGTCGGGAGCATATTCTTCCGATGCCTTTTTGAGGCTGAGCCCCAGCCGTCGCCGCGTCACGTCAATCCGCACCACGCGCAAGGTCAGCACATCCCCCTCCTTGACGACTTCTTTGGGGTGCTGAATACGCCGATCCGCCAATTCCGAAATATGAATCAATCCTTCGATGCCATCTTCCAGACGCGCAAACGCGCCAAACGATGCCAATTTAGTAATCGTGGCAGTCACGAGCTGCCCAATCTTATAGCGCGCCTCGACGGTTGTCCAAGGTTCGGGCTGCAAGCGCTTGAGACTCAAGGCAATCCGTTCGCGGTCATGGTCAATTCCCAAGACCTGCACTTGAATCTGATCGCCCACCTTGACGAGGTCGCCAGGACGCTCGAGTTTGTTCCAGGTCAACTCGGACAGATGAATCATTCCATCCACGCCGCCGAGATCCACAAAGACGCCGAAATCGGTGACGCTGGTTACGACGCCGGTCCGGATGGCGCCCTCTTCCAATTCACCCAGCAATCGCTCTTTCTGTTCCTTTCGCAATTCGCGCATAGCCACGCGTTCGGACAGGATGAGCCGGTTACGTCCGCGATCTAACTCGATCACCTTGAGTTGGATCTTCTTGCCAACGTACGCGCTCAAGTCGGCTTCGCTCGACTCGTGCTCGCCGGCTTGGCTTTTTTTGCGGAACGTTCCTTCCAACTGGGTCGCCGGCACGAACCCGCGCACTTTGCCCACGCGCACGATCAAGCCACCTTTGTTGTATCCAGCGACTTGGGTTTCGAACACGGTGCCCGCTTTGAGCAACTCTTCCGCTTCGCGCCAGTCGTGCTCCAACTGGGCGCGCGCGAGCGACAGGACGACGTTTCCCTCGCGGTTCTCCGGGCGCAGCACGAACGCCAAGACCGTATCGCCGACCTTGAATTTCTTGAGCGCGTCGGCAGACATCTTTTCGAGTTCTTTCGGCTCAACGATTCCTTCCGATTTGGCGCCAATGTCAATCAGGATTTCTTTTCCTTCGGCGCGCACGATCGTGCCGGAAACGATCGCGCCATACTTGAGTTTTTGAAAACCCAGTTCGTTATCGGAGAGGTCGCTCATCTTGATTCCGCCTTCTTGGACAGCGCTCGTTGGCTTGGACTTGACCTCCTGGGGACGCTGGGGTCCTCCCACTGAATCCATTCTCTTCTCCCACACACCAGTTTTCGATTCTACTGCATCGTTTTGACATTCGCTCCTTTGAGTCTCGTCAGCGTCTCCTTACCCACGCTGACGATGCCAATGCAGCCTCTATCCCTATTATAGCACTTTCCGCACATTTCGCAAGCCCACCGCGGCGCCGCTACACGGCATGTGCAAAGTCGCATCGCTGTCATTCCGAGCGAAGCGAGGAATCTCG
>DYLA01000172.1 GCA_020722265.1 Anaerolinea sp. | reverse complement strand
GGGGCATCAAGTGCACCAGTTTTGACGTCTCCACGATTGAATGTAGCGTTACCATTTTGTTCGGAATGGGATATAATAGGCGCGGCGCAAAGACCGGTGCATTTTTGAGATTGCTCTCTTTGCCAGAACAACGCGGAGGATAATCCTTGCTAGACCAGCAACCCACCATCGGCACCGTCAAACCGATTGAAATCGCAACCGAAATGCGGAACGCGTACCTCGATTACGCGATGTCCGTCATCACCGCGCGCGCACTCCCCGACGTGCGCGACGGACTCAAACCGGTGCAACGCCGCGTCCTCTACACGATGGGCGAAATCGGCTTGCGGCATAACGTCGCGTACAAAAAATGTGCGCGCATCGTCGGCGACGTGCTGGGACGCTATCACCCGCACGGCGATCAAGCCGTGTACGACGCGCTCGTGCGCATGGCGCAAGATTTTACGATGCGCTATCCGCTGATTGATGGGCAAGGCAACTTTGGTTCGATTGACAACGACCCCCCTGCCGCGATGCGCTACACCGAAGCGCGCCTCACCGAAATCGCGGAAGAATTGTTGCTCGATATTGACAAGAACACAGTGAACTTCGCCGATAATTTCGATGGGACGCTCCAAGAGCCGCGCGTATTGCCTGCCAAAGTTCCGAATCTGTTGTTGAACGGCACGGCCGGCATCGCCGTTGGCATGGCGACGAGTATTCCACCGCACAACTTGACCGAAGTGATTGATGCGACCAAATACCTGATCGAACGGTGGGACGAGATGGACGAGGTGGAAGTAGATGATTTGATGAAGTTCGTCCAGGGTCCCGATTTTCCAACTGCGGGTATCATTCTGGGTAGTGAAGGCATCAAGCAAGCGTACGCCACCGGCAACGGTCGCATCATCGTGCGCGGCAAGATTCATACCGAAGAAGCCGGCGGCGGCAAGTCGCGCATCGTCATCACCGAACTGCCGTACCAAGTGAATAAAGCCGCGCTCATCGAACGCATCGCGGATCTCGTGCGCGATCACAAACTCGAAGACATCGCCGATCTGCGCGACGAATCGGATCGGCAAGGGATGAGCATCATCGTCGAGTTGAAACGCGGCGCGGACCCGCAACCCGTCATCAATCAACTGCTCAAGTACACCGCGTTGCAGTCGGGCTTTTCGATCAATATGCTCGCGCTCGTGGAGGGCGAACCCAAAGTCCTGTCGCTCAAACGGATGTTGCAATTGTACGTGCAACATCGCCAAGAGGTGATTACCCGGCGTACCCAGTTCGATTTGGACAAGGCGCGCGCGCGCGAACACATCCTCGCAGGACTCAAGATCGCGCTCGATCATCTCGACGAAGTGATCAAAACGATTCGCCAATCGCCTGACGCGGAGAGTGCGAAGGAACGGCTCGTCAAACGCTTCAAGTTGAGCGAACTTCAGGCGCAAGCGATTCTCGATATGCAATTGCGCCGCCTCGCCGCGTTGGAGCGCAAAAAGATCGAGGACGAACTCGCGCAGGTCAAACAGCAAATCCACTACCTCGCCGATTTGCTCAAGCATCCGAAAAAGATTCTGGGGGTAATTGCGGATGAACTCACCGATTTGAAAAAACGCTTTGGCGACGTGCGCCGCACGCACATCGCGGCAGGCAGCGCGGAAACGCCGACCGAATTCAAAGCGGAAGATTTGGTGCAAGAGCAAGCCGTATTGATTTCGATCACGCAGCGCGGTTACATCAGTCGCGTGCCGTTGGCGTCGGTGCGGCGTACCGCCACTGGATCAAAGGGGGTGCAGACGCGCGAGGAAGATGCGGTGCAATACCTCTTTCCCGGGAACACGCGCGATACGCTCCTCATTTTCACGAACAAGGGCAAGGCGTATCCCCTGCGCGCGCATCAAGCGCCCGATGTCGAACGTCAGCCCAAGGGTTTGCCGCTCAACAACTTGTTGTCGTTCGAGCCGAACGAGCGCGTCACGTCCGCGGTCGCGGTCTCCGATTTTTCGCAAGCGGAGTTTTTGACGATGGCAACCGCGCAGGGTCGCGCCAAACGCACACCGCTCGCAGAATTCGATGGGATTCGCGCCTCCGGCGTCGCGGCGATCAACTTGAACGAAGGGGACGAACTGGGCTGGGCGCGGCTCACGCACGGCGACGGCGAATTGATCTTCGTCACCGAGCAGGGTCAAGCGATGCGCTGCAAAGAAGAGGATGTGCCGGTGCAGGGGCGCGCGGCGGGCGGCGTCTACGGCATCAAGTTGAACGAAGGAGACAAGGTCGCTTCGATGGATGTCGTGCAACCCGACGGCTTTTTGCTCATCGTCACCGCCAAGGGCTATGGCAAGCGCACGCCCATCAAAGAGTACGCGGTGCAGAATCGCTACACCAAAGGCGTGTCCACGCTGGGGCGCGATCCCGCGCGCGCGGGCGTGATCGCGGCCGCGCGCGTCGTGAACGAAGACGACGATGTGACGATCATCGCGACGAGCGGACACGTCTTGCGCACGCGCGTGGCTAACTTGCCCAAGGCGCGGCGCACGTCGAAGGAAAGCGAAGTGATCAAGTTGAAAGAGGGCGATGCGGTGGCGAGCCTCGCGCGGTTGGAGAGTGACAAGCGCAAGGTGAAACGTGAGGCGTAATTTATAGGAATGCACATAAAAGCGCGGGACCGTGCCCGCGCTTTTATGCTATTCCCTGCGCCCCTTACGTGCCGCGCACCTCCGCGCCCATCTCGCGTTTCAACCGCGCGACGATTTTCTCTCGCACCTTGGTCGCGTCCGCGTCCGAAAGGGTGCGATCCATCGCTTGAAACGTCAGCGCGTACGCCAACGACTTTTTGCCTTTCGGAATCGGATCGCCGCGATAGACATCGAACAGCACGATGCGCTGCACGAGCGCGCCGCCGGTCTGCGCGATGAGTGCACGCACGCGCTCCGCCGGCACACCCTCGTCCACGACGAGCGCGAGGTCTTGGACGACCCCCGGATAGCGCGACGGCGCGGCAATGCGATGCGCGGCGGTCACGCGCGCGAACAACGCATCGAGATCGAACTCGCCGACGAGGACGGGCTGCGCCGGCAAATCGAACCTGGCGCGCACGACCGGATGCAATTCGCCGAACACGCCTAGCGTCTGTCCATCGAATTGTAACGCGGCGGCACGCCCTGGATGGAACAAGGGATGATCGGATGGAGCGAACGCCGCGTCGTGCAGGCGCAAGCCCGCGAGCAGCGCCTCGACCACGCCTTTGCCATCGAAGAAATCCATCGGCGTCGCATCGGTCTTGCTCCACGCCATCTCCTCGCGCGGACCGGTCAATACGATGCCGAGTCGCCGCCGTTCCAGCGGCAACCGACGCGCCTGGTCCTCTGGCAATTCATCCGCCACCTCGCGCGGGAGCAGCGCCTCGTCCGCGCCGCGCCACCAGAAGACGGGACCGATTTCGAAGAGGGCGAGGCGCGGGCGATAGCGTACATTCGCCGCCGCGAGATCGAGCAGATTGGCAAGGAGCGATTGACGCAACACGCTCCGCTCCGCGCTGATCGGATTTTCGATGCGAACGTACTCGCGCGGCGGCAGGGCTGGGCGCGGCGCCGCCGGCAGAGTCAACAACGACTCGCGCGCCGGCGTCGTCAAGCGATAGGTGACGACTTCTTGCAACCCCGCGCCGGTCAAAAGGTCGCGCACCTCTTCCTCCTGCTCGTGAACGACATTCTCGCGCTGCGGCGGCAACTCGTCATTCATCCGCGAGATCGGAATGTTCGCGTAACCGTACAGCCGCGCGATCTCTTCGATCAAATCATCCGTGCCGTCCACGTCGAGACGATGGTCCGGTACGGTCACGCGCAAAACCTTCGACCGCCGACGGCCGCCCGCCGGCTGCTTTTCGAACTTGGCTTGGAACTCCAAACCTTCGAGCATCCGCACGATCTCTTTCGCCGGAATCTCCACGCCGAGTTGTCGTTTCACTTCTGCGACTGGCAAGGGGATGACGATTTTCTTCGGCTTGTGCGGATACTTGTCCACGACGCCGCGAGCGACTTGGCCGCCGCCCAATTGGCGCATCAATTCGATGGCGCGTTTCAGGGAGACAATCGCCTGCGCCGGATGGACGCCGCGGCTGAAACGATAACCGGCTTCGGACACGAGTTTCTGCGCCGCCATCGTGCGACGAATGTTGATGTAATCCCACGCGGCGGCTTCGAGCAGGACGTTGCGCGTGTGCGCGTCCACTTCGCTCGCCGCGCCTCCCATCACACCACCGATCGAAAGCGCGCCGCGCGTGTCGCAGACCAGAATCGTGAACGGGTCGAGTTTCCGTTTCACGCCGTCGAGCGTTTCGAGTTCTTCGCCAGGTTCCGCCAGACGCGTGATGATAGTCGGCGGCGCGCCCGCGGCGCGCGCTACTAACTTGTCGTAATCGAACGCGTGGAGTGGTTCGCCAACTTCGAGCATCACGTAATTCGTCACATCTACGATGTTGTTGATGGGACGCATCCCGGCGAGCGTTAGCCGGCGCTGCATCCAGAAGGGCGAGGGTTGGATGGTGACGCCGCGCACGAGCGCGAGCGTAAAGCGCGGGTTGAGCGATGGTTCGGTGATGACGACATCCACCTGGCCTTGAATAGGCGCGCCTTTCGCGATCACCTTTTGCGGAACAGGGCGAAGGCTCTGACCGGTCAGCGCGGCGATCTCGCGCGCGAGGCCGATCACCGACGCGCAGCGCGCCATATTCGGATTGATCTTGATGTCGAATACGATATCGCCCAGATAGTCCGCTAGCGGCGCGCCGACCGGCGCATCGTCTGGCAAAATGATGATGCCCTCATGGTCTTCGCTCAAGCCCAGTTCTTTTTCGGAGCAGACCATACACCCAGACTCGACGCCGCGAATCTTGGATTTTTTGAGCGTCGCGATTTTCCAGCCCGGCGCGTGTCCATCGAACAAGCGCGCCCCTTCGAGCGCGAAGGCGACTTTTTGTCCGCGATCGCCAACCTTGAGATTCGGCGCGCCGGTGACGACCTGAATCGGCTCGCCGTGCCCATAGTCCACGCGCGCCAGCGTCAAACGATCCGCGTTCGGGTGTGGGTTGACGGCGACGACTTGCGCGACGAAAATCTTGTCGCGATCCCACGCGAGTTCTGGGCGTTCGTCGGTTGTGCGCGCGCCGCCCGGACGCGGCAAGCCGATGTACTCGATCTGTTCGACTTCCAAGCCGGCAAAAGTCAACTTTTCCGCCAGTTCCTCCGGCGAGACAGTGATGGCAACGTATTCACGCAGCCAGGTGAGGGGTAGTTTCATACTGAAAACCTCGTTTCAGGCAAGTTGCACAACTTAAACCTTCAGTTAGAACTGTTCCAGGAATCTTAAATCATTTCCCCAAAAGTATCGAATGTCCTCGATGCTGTGTTTGAGCATCGCGATGCGTTCTGGTCCCAGTCCGAACGCGAATCCGCTCCAAACGTCTGGGTCGTAGCCGCCATTACGAAGCACTTGGGGATGCACCATCCCCGCGCCGAGAATTTCGAGAAAGCCGGTGAATTTGCACAGCGGACACCCGGCGCCGTCGCAGATGATGCACTGCACATCCATTTGCGCGCTCGGCTCGGTGAACGGAAAGTGATCGGCATAAAAGCGCACGGGACGTTCGCCGAACATTCGCCGCGCGAATTCGGTGAGCGTGCCTTTGAGATCGGCGAAGGTCACGTGGCGTCCGACCGCCAGCCCTTCGACCTGATTGAACTGGATTTCGTAGCGCGCGCTCACTTGCTCGTACCGATAGCACATACCGGGGAGGATGACACGCAGTGGCTGCGTGCCGTTCGCCGAAAGCGCGCGCATCGCGCGGATTTGCCCGGGCGAGGTGTGGGTGCGGAGCAAGACGCCCTGCTCGCTCCCGGCGATGTAGAACGTGCTCCAATTGTCGCGCGCCGGGTGATGCGGCGGGATGTTGAGGAGTTGAAAGTTCATCTCGTCCGATTCGACTTCGCGCGAGAGGAAAACTTGAAAGCCCATATCGCGCCAGATGCGATAGATTTCCCGGAGGTTGCGCGTGGCTGGGTGCAGACGCCCGCGCGGCCGAGGCCGCCCCGGCAGGGTCACGTCGAGCGGCTCGCTTTCGAGTGACTCGGAGAGCGCGCGCTGCTTCACCGCGCCGAGTTTGGCTTGGAACGCGGCTTCGAGGGCGGCTTTGGTCTCGTTGGCGAGTTTGCCGGCGGCAGCACGTTCCTCTTTGGGGAGCGTGCCGAGTTTTTCCATCAACGCGGCGAGCGCGCCTTTGCGTCCCAGAAAAGTGATGCGCCATTGTTCGAGCGCGCGGTCGTCCCCGATGGGCGCGAGTTGTTCCAGCGCGTTCGCGCGGAGTTGGTTGAGTTCGTTTATCATGCTGTCCTCCTGTCAGGGTAACGCTACATTCAATCGTGGAGACGTCAAAACTGGTGCACTTGATGCCCC
>DYLA01000171.1 GCA_020722265.1 Anaerolinea sp. | reverse complement strand
ACTGCCCGCTGGTTCAAGGTTGCAGAGTTACCGATTCGCGCTCCACTGCCTCACTGTCCCCCTAATTCCCATTCCTCACGCGTTACACCGGCTTGACGCAACAAGCGCGTCAGTAAGACCAATGTCACCTCGATGTGGATTGGGTAGAATCAAGCGGTGCGTTCCACGCAACATAAACTCATGCCGCCCACCGGCAAACGGACCGTCGAATCCGAGAAGACGCAATCGGCGAATCAATTCACGTCGCGGAATGGGAGTAAGCCGTGCCACTATACCGCGACCTTTTCTGGCAAACGCAATACAATCGATCCGATGGCTGGGATCGGCAATCCCTTGGCAATGCTAAAGAAAAGCCAGTCTTCGAGCGCGTCCGCCAAGTTGCGGCGGCACTCTTCCAAGGTTGCCCCGGTTGCCCACACACCATCCAAGCCCGGAATCTCGCCATAATACGGTTCCGGATCTTGAATGATTTCATAATGCGCTTGCTCAAGCGCTTGGCGGATATATTCTGTCAGCATAAACCCGCTCCTTTGAACTCGCGTTCAACTTTTCACATTCCGCGTTTCAGGTTAAGGTTCGACGCACCCCGACCCCTACCCTCTGTCCTCCGACTCCCAAGCGCGCTCCGCCCTTCCGGCAACCCCACGCGTTACCAGAATCCTACCGCCAACCGCCTCCCGCCTCCTGCCCAGTGCCTCCTGCCTACCGCCTACCGCCTCCTGCCTCCCGCCTACTGCCCACCGCCTCCCGCTTTCCCCCGATAGAACTCCCCTTCCCATTCCGCGTCATACGCAAACACAACTGAACACTGCCTACTGAACACCATCTTCCTCGTCTACTCCGCCACCGCGTACACCTTCGCCACGTCGAAAGTTTGCAGCGTCACACTGATTTCGCCCGTGCGGATGAGACGACGGCGCGACACATTCATAAACTCGACGCTGACGGGTTCGCCATCTTCACCGTAACTGATGATCACCCCACCCGGCTCTTCCACCGCATCCACCGGGGGCGCATCGCGCAAGGCAAACAGCAAAATATCGGCTTCGGCGTCATATCGAATTCGCATTTTTATTCCTCCCGCCAGTACTTGTCCACCTTACTCGTCCAATACACCGTCAGAATCTTGCAGCCATCTTGAATCTGCACGAACGGAACGCGCAATAGACCATCGCCGCGCTTGCACTGTGCGACCCACGCCCCCAAATCGCCTGGCACGATTTGCGCCGGCTTGCTCAACGCATCCTCGATTTCTTCACGTGTGATGCCCAACTTGATTTGCCATTCCCGCTGCCGCTCTTCCGCGTGCTTGGTCCAAATGATCTTCATGCTTCACGTTTCAGGTTTAAGGTGGGAAGTTGGAATCCACCGTTCACCATCCACTGCCTCCCGCCTCCCGCCTCCCGCCTACCGCCTACCGCACCTTCCGCAGCACGTTTGCATCCAACTCGACCGCCGCCGAGTGCTGGAGCATCTTGATCAGCACGCGCACACGTCCTGCCGCCGAAAGTTTGCGGTCGAACAGCGCTTCCACATCGGCAAAGGGACCGGAGGTGATCACCACGCGGTCGCCCGGCTTGAGCACCTCGCCGCGTTCGTCCACAACTTTGACATCCGCCAGACGCGCGCGCAGCGCGACGATCAGGTCATCACCCACGCGCGCGGGAATCCCGCCGAACATCACGACGCCACGCACCCCGGGCGCATAATGCAGCGTCCACAAGCCGACGGATTCCAAATCGGTGTATGCAAAGAGATAACAGGGGAAAAAGGCGCGCTCAGGAGAACGACCGCGCCGAGGTGGAGCAGGAATCGTGGGAAAGTAAACTTGGATGCCTCGCTCGGTCAGAACAGATTCAACCTGACGCTCCTTGTGTGGCTTTGTATGCAACGCATACCAAGACAGCATTGTTGGCTCCGCCAATGTAAAAACTGCGCCAGCGATCTGCACTGGAGGCAGAAAAACCGCGCCACAAACTACGCGGTTCGGCATTGACCGCTCATTACATTACGCAAACATTATACAGTCGCAGACTCGGCGTGTCAAGACTCGCAAGTAAAACTTTCCTAACCTTGCCAAACAGTTCGCGTAAACTAAAAACTGCCGTACGCACAGAGTTGCGGCGGATCGAATAGTGTCGTCGGTGACTCGTCCAGCGCGGAACCTACGGGACGCCACAGGCGTGAACAGTTCGCGCCGGTACTCACCGCCGCTTGCGCGCGAGCAAGCCCATCACCACGCCAGCGACGATGCCGAAAATCACTGCACCGCGCGCGTCGAACATCGTCCGCACGTTGCCATGCACCTGGCGCGCCAGCAAAAAGACCGCACCGCCGTTCTGGAGTTCGATCCGCGGCGCCACCATCAACACCGCGCCTCCCTGCGAAACCTGAATGGATTCGCGCGCGAGAACGTACTGCGCACCGCCGGCATCTACATTGACGTTCGTCGCGAGAATCACCCCCGCGCCCCCCGCGCTGAGCGTCACAGTCTCGGCTTGCGCCACACCGATCCCGCCCTGTGTAACCTCCACGCGCTCGGTCTCGGCGCGTAACACCCCCCCTTGCTTGATGTTCAGCGTCTCCGCCGAAACCTCCATCACGCCGCCCTGATTGATCGTCACCGTCTTGGCGTCAATCGCGTTCGCACCTCCCTGTGTCAACGCGACCGCGTTCGCTTTGATGTCGTGCGCCGTGCTGGCGTGCAGCGTCACCTCGCGCGCCGAAACATCGTTCACCCGCCCGCGTTCGACTTCGGCTTGGGCGCGCGCGAATGCCTCCTCCCGTTTTTTTCGACGCGGCGCGCGTCTTGTCGTCTCAGCCATCGTTTCCTCCGATCAAGTGCCTGCTGTTCACTGTCCCTTGCTCGCCGGCTTGGCAATCGCCAACGCGTACCCCTCGACCGACGCGTACTTTTCTGCCGCCGCGAGAATCCGCTCCGCCGTGACCGCGCGAATGATCGTAGGGTAACGTTGCAAATAATCTAGCCCTAGATCGAACAATTCGATGTCGCCGAGCGTCGCCGCGACCCCCTCGTTCGTTTCGAGGCGCAGTGCGAGCGAGCCGGTCAGAAAATCGCGCGCCTCGTCCAACTCGGTCTGGGTCACCGGCTCGGAGCGCAGTCGCTTGAACTCGGCCAGAATGCTCTCGACCGCGCGCTCGACGTTGGTGGGATTCACGCCGGCATACACCGCCCAGGGTCCCGCGCCCAAACTCGCTTCGACGGCGCTGTAGACATAGTACGCCAAGCCTTGTTGATCGCGCACGTTCGCGCCCAGCCGCCCCATCAAGCCCAGCCGTCCGAAAATCATATCGCCGATGCTGAGCGCGTAGTAATCCGGATCGGTGCGGCGTAAGCCGGGATAGCCAAGCACCACGTCCGCTTGCGTCTTGCCGGGCAATCGAACTTCTTTGCGGACCGGCTGGGTGGGCTTGGGCGCGTCCGGGATGCGGTACGCGGGTTTGGGGCCACGCGCCTTCCATCTACCGAACTTGCGCGCGATCTTTTCGATGGCTTGCGGCGCGCGCACATCGCCGACGACGACGAGCGTCGTCACATCGGGGCGAAAATAGCGCGCGTGAAAATCGCGCAACGCGCCCAACGATAATCGTCGGAGCGATTCCGCGCGTCCATCCGATAGGCGATGATACGGATGCGATGCCGGATAACAGAGGGCGCGAAATTCGCGATACGCGACATGTTGCGTATCCTCATCGGCTTCCTTGAGGTCGGTGATAATCTCGGTGCGGAGTTTCTCCGTCTCCGTGCGCGGAAAAGTGGGATGCATCAGCACATCGGCGACGAGGTCGAGCAGGCGGTCGAAATCTTCGGCAAGCGACTTGGCGCCCAAGCCAATCGTCTCCATCCCCGCGCCGATGCCAAACGACATTCCGAACCGGTCGAGTTCTTCGTTGAGTTGCTGGAACGTGCGTTTGCGCGTGCCCCGCTGCAACGCGGCTGTCGCCAAGCGCGCCAAGCCCGCTGTAGCGCGAGTATCGTACAAGCCGCCGGCGCGCAAGCGACCGCGCAATGTCACCGAGGCGTTGTTCGGATTGTCCTTGACGAGCACGGTCAATCCATTATCGAGCGTGACGCGCGTGATGGTTTCTGGAGTAATGGGAAGAGAGGGGGTCATTTCGATTTACCTCCCCTGCCATCCGTCGGAATGAACCAGCCGACCGTGCGATTCGTCTCGACGAAAGACTTGGCGGCGACGCGCTGCACGTCTGCTTTGGAAACTCTCGTTACGTTGTCCAGAAACGACTCGTACATCTTGTAGCCGGCAACGATTTCCATCTGACCTAGCCAATAGCCGATGTTCATCACGCCATCGGTGGCGTAGACGAATTGCGTTTTCGCCTGCTGGATGACCTTGGCGAGTTCCGCGTCGGTGATGCGCTGGGTGGCGATCTTTTCCAACTCGGCAAAGATCGCGCGTTCGACTTTTTCTATCGGCACGCCTGGGCACACCGTCGCCGTCACCTCCACCACGCCGGGGTCTAGGGTGGGACGGAAACCACAGCCGACATCGGCCGCCAATTCCGTTTCGACGAGCGCGCGGTACAGACGCGACGAACGACCGGGACTCCCGTGCCCGGAGAAACTCATCCCGCCAACGCCAGCCAAAACGCCGGTCAGCACGAACATCGGGAAGAAATCGGGGTCGCTCGCTTGGGGCGCGTGGTACGCCGCGTGAAAGTACGCCGTCGCGCCGGGACGACGCAAGCGCACCCGCCGCTCCCCCTCCTGCGGCGGCTCGACGATTTGGACCGGCGGTACGTCCCCACCGCGCGGAATCTTGCCGAACGCATCGGCAATCTTTGCGAGCATCTCGTCCGCATCGAAATCGCCTGCTGCGACGATGACCGCGTTGTTCGGCGCGTAGTACGTCTTATAGTGCTGGTAGAGATCGTCCCGGGTCATCGTTTGCAAATCGGTCTTCCACCCAATCGTGTCGTGACGATAGGGATGCACTTTGAACGCGGCGGCTTGGACTTCTTCGCCGAGCCAGAAACGCGGCTCGTTCTCCGCACCCTCGCGCTCGGAGATGATGACGGTGCGCTCGCGCGCGACTTCGTCCGGATCGAAGAGCGAATTGACCATACGGTCTGCTTCGATACGGAGCGCGAGGTCTATCCGATCGCTCGGCAGAGTTTCAAAGTACGCCGTGTAATCGGTCCAGGTGAACGCGTTGTCCACGCCGCCGTTGCGATTGACGAGACGCATAATCTCGCCCTTGCCGAGCGTGGGTGTTCCTTTGAACATCATATGCTCGACCCAGTGCGAGATGCCGGTTTTGCCCGGCACCTCGTTGCGTGAGCCAACACGATACCACACCCAGAAGGTTGCGACCGGCGCGGAGCGCACTGGTTGGAGCAACACCATCAGCCCGTTGTCGAGATGCGCTTCTCTGATTTCCGACATTCACACTCCTTGCACCTGTAACTTACTCTAAATCCCCATCACCCGATTCAACGCGCGCACGGCTTGGGCTGATTTTTGCAGCGCGGCGAGTTCGGCGGCATCGAGATCGAACTGGACGATCTCTTCGATTCCGCTGGCACCGAGCCGCACCGGTACACCCGCGTACACCCCGTGGATGCCGTACTCCCCATCGAGGTACGCGATGCACGGCAGGATTTTCTTCTGGTCGAACACGATCGCGTCAATCATCTCGACGACTGCCGCGCTCGGCGCAAAGAAGGCGGAACCGGTCTTGAGCAAGTTCACGATTTCCGCGCCCCCCTCGCGCGTGCGCTGGACGAGCGCGCCGATTTTTTCTTCCGACAACAATTCTGTGATCGGCACGCCCGCCACCGTCGTATAGCGCGGGAGTGGCACCATCTGATCGCCGTGTGCGCCGAGAACGATGGCTTGGACACTCTGCACCGATACGCCCAATTCCATTGCGACGAACGCGCGCAAGCGCGCGCTATCGAGAACGCCGGCTTGTCCAATGACGCGCCGCGCCGGAAATCGAGTCACGTGCCACATCCATTGCGTCATGGCATCCACCGGATTCGTCACGACGACGACGATGGCGTTCGGCGCGTATCGCGCGATCTGCTCCGCCCACCCACCGACGATCTTTTGATTGGTCAGCAGTAAATCCTCGCGACTCATCCCCGGCTTGCGCACAATGCCCGCGGTCATCACAACGATATCGGCATCGGCAATCGCTTCATAACCGACGCCGTCCTTGACGGTCACGCCGGTCACATTCGCGTCGTAGCCGACAATCGCACCGGCTTGGCGCAGGTCGAGTGCCTTGCCTTCGGCAACAAACTCGCTCACGTCCGCGAGCACAATGTCCGCGTAATTTCGTTCCGCCAATCGCTGCGCCGTCGTCGCGCCGACGAATCCCGCGCCGATGACGCCAATTTTCTTCCGTCCCATAACCCTCTGGTAACGCTACATTCAATCGTGGAGACGTCAAAACTGGTGCACTTGATGCCC
>DYLA01000170.1:3681-6500 GCA_020722265.1 Anaerolinea sp. | reverse complement strand
TCTAGGGAAGGATGAACAATGACCGAAGCGAATTTGCTCTACGATTTGAACCCGGCAACGCACGTGACTGTCGGCGCGATAGGCAAGCCCGGCAAGCGCACCTTCTATCTGCAAGGACGCCAAGGCAGCACCGTCGTAACGCTGATCGCCGAAAAAGTCCAAGTCGCCGCGCTCGCGCGCGGGACGGACGATCTGCTCAAGCGCCTAGGGCTGGGCGATCAACCGCTCCTCGTCCCCGAAGAGGAGATGGAATTGGTCGAACCGATCGAACCGCTCTTCCGCATCGGACAACTGGGGTTAGGCTACGATCCCGAACGCCGGCTGGTCGTGCTCGTCGCCTACGAATCACCGGCGGAAGAGAACCCCGCCAGCGTCAACGTCGTGCGCTTTTGGGTAACGGCGGAGCAGATGCGCGCGCTGGCGCGCCACGCCGCCGTCATCGTCGCGGCGGGACGCCCTATCTGCGTCCTGTGCGGACAACCGATTGATCCGGAAGGACACTTTTGCCCCAAACGCAACGGGCACGGCGAGAAAGCCACCCTGACGTGACAGACGATCCTCTGACGTTACTCGCGCGCGGCACGATGGACGTCACAGGACTCGTGCCTTGGAGTTCGAACTATACCTTTCGGGTGACGATTCGCGACGGGGAACGCGAAATGCTGGCGATTTACAAGCCAGCGCGCGGCGAGCGACCGCTCTGGGATTTTCCGGACGGCACCCTCTGCCGGCGCGAGGTCGCCGCGTACCGCGTGAGCGCCGCGCTCGGCTTTCCGAACATCCCACCCACGATTTTGCGCGATGGTCCGCAAGGAATCGGCATGGTGCAGTCATTCGTCGAGACGATCGAGGGAGAGAGTTTTTTCACGCTGCGCCCCAAGTTCCCTGCCGAAATGCAACGCATCGCGCTCTTCGATGCGATCGTCAACAACACCGACCGCAAAGGGGGACACGTCCTACTCGGAACCGACGGACAGGTCTGGTGCATTGATCACGGCGTCACGTTCCACGAGCACCCCAAACTGCGGACGGTGATTTGGGATTTTATGGAACAACCGATTCCAGCAGACCTACGCGCCGCGCTGCGTGCATTGCGCGCCCAACTCGCTCGCGGCAAAGCGTTGTCCGAATCGCTAGAAGAATTGCTCGCTCCGCGCGAGTTGCGCGCGTTGCGTCACCGCGTAGACGATTTGCTCGCGCGGGGTGTCTTTCCATCGCCACCGGCGGACTGGCCCCCCGTGCCGTGGCCCCCCGTGTGAGCACCTCAACCGGCGCGTTCTTTTCCCTCCTCTCCGATTGTGGTATAATCCTCCCACGATGCAACGACACGTCACGCATCAAGTCGCGTACTACACCTTCGATTCGCTCCGCGACGCCGAGGCGTTGGTTCATGCCATCTCAACGCGGCACGGCGGCGTCAGCCCCGCGCCCTTCGCCACGCTCAATCTGGGTCACGCCATCGGCGACGACGACGCCAACGTGGACGAAAACACGCGCCGATTGTACGCCGCGCTCGCGCTCGACGCGACGGCGACGGTGACGGCGCGACAGGCGCACGGCGCGGCGGTAGCGATTGTGGACGCGCGTCATCGCGGCGCGCGCATCGCGAACGTGGACGCGCTGGTGACGAACACGCCCGCCGTTCCGCTCTTGCTCCGCTACGCCGACTGCGTCCCGATTCTGCTCTACGATCCGAAGCGCCGCGCCATCGGCTTGGCGCACGCAGGCTGGCGAGGCACTCTCGGCAAGATTGCGACGCAGACCGTCCAAGCGATGCGCGACGCGTTCGGCACGCGTCCGCGCGATCTGATCGCGTGCCTCGCGCCTTCCATCGGCGCGTGCTGCTATCGCGTTGGCGATGACGTGATCGCGCGCGTGCGCGTCGCGTTCGACGACGCCGATGCGCTGTTGATTCCGCGCGACGGCGGCATCCACTTGGACTTGTGGGAGGCGAACGCGCGGCAGTTGCGCGCGCTCGGCATCGCGCAAATCGAAATCGCCGGCGTGTGTGTCGCACATCACACCGACGAGTTCTACTCGTGGCGCGCCGAGGGCGGGCGCACCGGCAGATTCGGCGCGATCATCGCGCTGAACGCCTAGGGGCACATATGTCAGAACTCGAACACAACCTGCGCGCTGTCCAGCAGCGCATCACTGATGCCGCCGCACGCGCCCACCGCGACGCGAACGCCATCACACTCGTCGCTGTCACCAAGACCTTTCCGGTCGAAACGATTCTCGCCGCGCACGCGCTCGGGATTCGGCATTTCGGCGAAAATCGCGTCGAAGAAGCCGCGTCGAAAATTCCAATCGTCAATTCCCAAATCGTCCCATCGCCGATCACTTGGCATATGATCGGACACTTGCAAAGCCGCAAAGTCAAAGCCACCCTCCCTCTGTTCGACTTCGTTCACTCGGTTGATTCGGTTGCGCTGGCACGCCGGCTGAACGATCACGCGCAGGGGCTGGGCAAGCGGCTGCCGATTCTGCTCGAAGTGAACGTCTCGGGCGAAGCGACCAAGTACGGTTTTGCGCCCACGCCGCGCGAGCCGTTCTTCGATGCCGCGCGCGAGATCGCGAGCCTGCCCTACCTCGACGCGCAGGGGCTGATGACGATTGCGCCTATCGTGGCGAGGCCGGTGGAGGCGCGTCCGTACTTTCGCGCGCTGCGCGAGTTGCGCGACGAGTTGCGCGCACGTTTTCCCGAGCGCGCGTGGCAGCACCTCTCGATGGGTATGACCGACGATTTCGAAGTGGCGATAGCCGAGGGCGCGACCATCGTGCGGATCGGGCGCGCGATTTTCGGCGAGAGACACTAG
>DYLA01000170.1:0-3581 GCA_020722265.1 Anaerolinea sp. | reverse complement strand
GGTACTCACCTTTCTCAATTTGTTGTTCACGATTCTGCAACTTGCGATCATCGCGCGCGCGCTCCTCTCGTGGCTGCCGATGAATCGGTACGACAATCCGCTGGTCGGCTTGCTCGAACAGGTAACCGAGCCGATTCTCGCGCCACTGCGCCGCTACATTCCGCCGCTCGGCGGGACGCTGGATATCACGCCGGTCGTGGCGTTGATTTTGCTCCAGGTCGTGCAGACGATTCTTTTCGCCGCGCTGACGGGGAATCGCTGATGTCAACGACACTCGATTCGATTCGCGCGCTGATGATTGATGCCGATGGTGTGTTGTGGCACGGCAGCAAACCGCTCCCCGGCGTTCCCGCGTTTTTCGATTTTCTGCGCGCGCGCCAAATTCGGTTCCTGGTCGCCACGAACAACTCAGTGCCGCCGGCATCGGAAATCGTCAGCCGCCTGGCGCGGATGGGCGCGACGATTGACGAAAGCACAGTGCTCACCTCGGCGCAGGCGACCGCACGGTATCTGCCGCGCCTCGCGGCGCCCGGCGCGCGCGTCTACGTCATCGGCGGCGCGGGGCTGACGCAAGAGTTGACGCGCGCGGGCTATCGTCTCGTCGAGGAGAATGCCGAGGTCGTCATCGTGGGACTCGACACGCGTCTGACGTACGCCCAACTGAGCCGCGCGACGCGCGAGATTCGGCGAGGCGCCCAGTTCGTCGGCACGAACGCCGACAAGACGTATCCGGCGGAGGATGGCATCATCCCCGGCGCGGGTTCGCTCCTCGCCGCGCTGCAAGCCGCGACCGACACTGCCCCCATCGTCATCGGCAAGCCGGAGCGCGCGATGTTCGACATCGCCATCGAAGCGATGGGGGCGCCGCGCGCACAAACGGCGATCCTCGGCGACCGCCTCGAAACGGATGTCGAGGGGGCGCGGCGCGCGGGGCTGCGCTCCATCCTCGTGCTGACTGGCGTCACGACGCGCGACCGACTCGCGCAATCGGCACTCCAGCCGGACTGGGTGTTCGAGAATCTTGACGCGCTGCGTGGGGAATGGGCGCGCGGCTATTGACTTTCACTCTTAGGTTTAGTATACTTTTGTCGTGCCACCGTTCATCCTTTCGTAAGTTTGGATGAAAACGACAACATTCGGATGAAAATTCTTGGCGGTCGCCCGTCGTTCATCGGCGGTCGGTCGTCATTTTCGGGAGAGGTGTTCCGTGTTTTACTTTGACCCACTGTATCTGCTTTTCGCCGCACCCGCGCTGTTGCTGGCGATGTTTGCGCAGTGGAAGGTGAGTTCGACGTACGCCAAATACACCCAGATTCGCAATGCGCGCAACATTACCGGGTTGCAAGCCGCGCAGTATCTCTTGCGCGCCAACGGACTCAACCTGAACGTCAGCGGCACGCCGGGCAACCTGACCGATCACTACGATCCGCGCGACAAAACGCTCTACCTCTCGGAGGGCGTCGCGCGGACGCCATCGGTTGCCGCGCTCGGCATCGTCGCGCACGAGGTGGGGCACGCGGTTCAGGACGCCCAAGGGTACGCGCCGATGCGCTTGCGCGCCTTTCTCGTCGCGCCCGCGAGCATCGGTCCCTGGATCGGCTATATTCTGTTCATCGCCGGCATTTTCATCAACGCCAGCGGGCTGGTCTGGCTTGGCATCGCGTTCTTTTCGCTCAGCCTCGTCTTTGCGCTGGCGACGCTGCCGGTCGAGTTCAACGCGAGTCAGCGCGCTCTCGCGATGCTGCGTTCGAGCGCGCTCGTCGGTCAGGGAGAGGTGGAGGCGGCGCAGTCGGTGTTGACCGCTGCCGCGTTGACGTACATCGCGGCGGCGGCGCAAGCGCTTTCGACACTGCTGTACTATGTCTTCGTCGCGCTCAATCTGGGACGACGCGACGACTAACCCCGCAAGAGCGCATTGGCTGGCCGGGTGCGGTCGAAACAATTGATTGACCTACTGGACCTTAACAAAACAAAACTCGCCGGGTTGTTGCAAGCGTGGGGCGAACCGGCGTATCGCGCCGCGCAGATCGAGCGATGGCTGTACCGCGAACTCGTCACCGATTTCGCGGCGATGACGAATCTGCCACGCGGTCTGCGCGCGCGGCTGCAAGCATCGGCGCGCATCGGCACGCCGCGCGCGATTGCAGAAACCGCATCCGCCGATGGGTTGACGCGCAAGTCGCTCTTGCAACTCGATGATGGGCAAACTGTCGAAGCGGTGTTGATGCTGTACGCCGATGCGCCCAACAGTCCGCAACTCGAAGAGCCGCGCGGAGTCCATCGGCGAACGGTCTGCGTTTCGACTCAGGTGGGCTGCCCGATTGGCTGTCCGTTCTGCGCGACCGGGCAAGCCGGGTTTGTTCGCAATCTGACGCCGGGCGAAATCATCGCGCAGGTGTTGGGCTTTGCGCGCGAGGTGAGACCCGCCGCGCTGACGAACGTCGTACTGATGGGAATGGGCGAACCGTTATGGCAATTCGACGTGACGTGGCAGGCGATCGAGTCGCTCACCGATTCGGCGCGGTTTGGGATGGGCGCGCGGCGCATCACGATTTCGACTGCCGGCGAGGTGCGCGGGATCGAACGGATGGCGCGCGAGCCGCTGCCAATCAATCTGGCGATCTCGCTGCACGCGGCGGACGATGAATTGCGCGACGTACTCGTGCCGCTCAATCGCAAGTATCCGCTGCGCGATGTGATGCGTGCGGCGCGCGCCTACGCCGAGAGGACCCGGCGGCGCGTGACGTTCGAGTACGCGCTGATGGACGGCGTCAACGATCGTGCGGAGGATGCTCGCGCGCTCGCGCAAATGCTGCACGGGTTGTTGTGTCACGTCAATCTGATTCCACTGAATCCGACAGCCGCCTCGCCGTACAAACGCTCGCCGCGCGCGCGCGTGCTGGCGTTCGAACGGGTGCTGCGCCAAGCGCGTATTCCAACGACGGTGCGCGTGGAACGCGGCATCGAGATTGCGGCAGGGTGCGGACAGTTGCGCCAAGTCACACACAAGTCGCCAGTCACGGGTCGCAATTCGCAAATCGTAAGCGTCCAAGGAATGACGCGATTGCCGAGGTCAAAGTGAATAGATTCACTCCTTTCCAATTCGGAGGTGCGCTTTGTCTGTGATTACGGTGGCTTCATTTCGCGTGTGACTTTGGGCGCGGTCGGTGCGCTACGGCGTTTGCAGACATTCCGTTTGACAGGACGTTGACTCCCTCCCAAGTTGCGAGTATGATAGTCGGTAGGAAGACAAAATGACAACACTTGTGGATAAAGTAGTTGATCAACTAAAGACCTTGCCATACGAGATGCAGTGGCGGGTCTTGGAATTCACGCGGGCGCTCGCCGTGTCTGTTCCGCGTGGTGTTGCGGGTCCGCAACTACTAC
Source organism: Anaerolinea sp. (assembly GCA_020722265.1). Classification (GTDB taxonomy): domain Bacteria; phylum Chloroflexota; class Anaerolineae; order UBA4142; family UBA4142; genus DYLA01. The sequence continues at coordinate 194 of DYLA01000170.1, read as the reverse complement.
GGTTTGCGGGCACGATTCCGTTGGACGACTTGCAACTGATGCGCCAAGCGATTGAAGAAGGTTGCGAGCGAGTGGACACCAATGAGTGGTAGATACCTTCTCGATACCAACATTGTCATTTTACCGTGTCAGCAGAATACTTGGTAGCACCACAGTAAATCGTGGACATGGGGGTTCAGGGGGCTTTGCCCCCT
>DYLA01000169.1 GCA_020722265.1 Anaerolinea sp. | reverse complement strand
CGACGCGAGATGCGCCGCGCCGAGTCCTTCGACGATTGGCACATAGTACTCGGGCGCGGTGGCGAGATAGAACAGCCGATTGCCTTCCGTCCCGCGCACCGCGTCCACGCGGTCGAGTCGCCGCGCGAGACGCGCGTATCCCTCCGGCGATTCGAATGCGAGCGGCTGGTAGACGATGGCTTGCGCGAACGCGTCCCAGCGGGCGCTGTCCATGTCCGGCTTGTTGCGCGCGAACTGCTGCGCGCTGGCGCGCAAGTCGGCGCGAAACTCATCGTCTGATTTCGCCCGCCGCGCGCAGCCGACGACGGCAAAGCGCGCCGGCAGTTTCGCGTCGCAAAAGAGGTCGAAGAGCGCGGGAACGAGTTTCCGCTGCGTCAGGTCGCCAGTCGCGCCGAAGATCACGAGCGCGTTCGGCGGCGGCACACGCGGCTCAGCCAGACCGACGCGGAGAGGGAGGGAATTCCCTATGAACTTGCGTTCCCCTTCGAGTTTCGGGTTGCCCTCTTCAGGTTTAGCCATTGCCCACCACGATTCACGTTCCCGATTTCGCTGCGCGCACCGCCACTGCCACCAACTCGCTCAACGTGCTCCCGCGCTTGAGATGCACGCGCCACACGCGCCGTCCGCGACGCGCGAGGGCTTGCCAATCGCCAGCGGCTTGGGCGCGGAGGAGCGCGCCGAAGGTGTACGCCTCGCCGGGAATCTTTGCCTCTGTGGGAGAATCGGCAGTGATTTGCAGCGCGAGCACGCGGTTCGCGCCTCCCTTGTGCAACTGCCCGGTCGAGTGCAAAAAACGCGGACCAAAGCCGACCGTCGTCGCGATTTGGCGCGCGTCGCGCGCGGCAACGCGCAGCGATTCGAGTGCGGCGCGGCGCGCCGGCGTTGGCGGCAGATACGCCATCAGCGCGAGGTAATCGCCGGGCTGGGCGAGCGCGAAGAACGCGCGCAGCGCGTCGCGCAGGTTCTTTGCCGTGATCTTCTCCGTCGCGTACACCGCGAACGCCTTGTTCTCGAAGATCGGTTTCGTGTCGGTCGGCAGACGGCCGTCGGTCGTCAGGAATTTTTGCGCGTTCGCCTTGGCTTCGTCCACGTCCGGCTGGTCGAATGGATTGACGCCGAAAAGCGCGCCCGCAATCGCCGTCGCGAATTCCCAGCGGAAAAACTCCGCGCCGAGGTCATACGCGTCGCGCCAGTGGAGGCGCAGAATCGGGTGCCCGGTTTTTTCGAGCGCGTTCAACGCGCGTTCGACGCGTGCCTCTTTTTTGTCGCCGAGTTGCAGATGGACGAAGAGGCGGTCGTTCCCGTACGCGCGTGGGCGTGCCAACGGCTCGCCGTCCACCGGCACGATCCCCTTTTGATTTTCCTTGCCGATGGATTCTGCAATCAACTGTTCTGCCCACGCGCCGAACGCGGCGACGCCGCGCGCGGCGACGAAGGTGAGTTTGTCCCGTCCCTGGTCCGCGAGCGTGGCGAGTGTAACGCCGAGCCACTCGCCCGGGTTGGTTTCGGCCGGTACGTCGGCGGCGCACGCGCGCGCCATCGCCTCCGCGCGGTCTAGCAATTTGTCGAGGTCAATGCCCATCAGCGCGGCGGGGACGAGCCCAAAGTACGAAAGCGCGGCGTAGCGCCCGCCGATATCGGATGGATTCCGGAAAACGCGGAGTTGGTTTTGCGCGGCGAGTTTGTCCAATGCCGAATCCGGATCAGTGATGACGACGAAATTCTGCGCCGGCGCGCGCGCGGCAAAATACTTATAGTGCGAGAGGGTCTCGACGGTTCCGCCCGATTTGCTCGCGATGACAAAGAGGGTTTTTTTCGGATTGAGCTTGCGTTCGAGCGCGCGAATCGTCGCCGGCGCGGTCGTATCGAGGACGAAGAGGCGCGGATAGCCGCGCGCGATACCGATGACATCGCGCAGCACCTCGACGCTCAGCGAACTGCCCCCCATCCCGCACAAGACGACGGACTGGAAGCCGGCTTGTTTGATCTCGCGCGCGAACGCCGTCAGTTCCGCGACCTTGCCGCGCATCTCACGCATCACCGTCAGCCAGCCCAACCGATTCGAGATTTCGGCGACGACGTGCGCCGGTTCAGTTTTCCACAGCGTCGCGTCCTTGTTCCACACGCGCGCGGCGATTTGGTTCTGCTCCGCCGCCGCGATGTTCCGCGTCACCGCGTCGAGATAATCGCCCAGAGAGGCGCTCTGCCGCGCGCGCGCCGCCGCGACGATTTGGTTTTCGATGCTCGCCAGCAACTGATCGAACGCTTGCGCGAACTTGACCACCCCCTCGTCCAAGAGTTGCTGGGTGACGGCTTGCATCGAAATGCCCGCGCGTTCGAGCTCCTCCAGCGCGCGCCGCGCGGCGTCGAGGTTCTCTTCGATGGTGACGCGCGCGACGCCGTGATCGCGAAATGCCTCGATGGTTTCCATCGGCAGGGTGTTGACCGTGTTTGCGCCGATGAGGGTATCCACGTAGAGCGTGTCCGGGTATTGCGGATTCTTGGTGCTGGTGCTTGCCCAGAGGGGGCGCTGGACACGCGCGCCGCGCCCCTGCAAGGCGAGAAAGCGCGCGCTGCTGAAAATCTGTTTGAACGATTGGTACGCGATCTTGGCGCTGGCGATCGCGGCTTGGCCCCGCAGCGCTGCGAGTTGCGCCTGGCGCACCGGGTCAGCCGTCGTTTTGATTTTGTCGTCGAGGAGTCTGTCCGCCAGCGTGTCAATGCGGCTGACGAAGAAACTCGCGACCGACGCGAGGCGGTCAATCGGCTTGCCCGCCGCGGCGCGGCGTTCGAGCGCGCGGACGTACGCCCACGCGATTTGTTCGTAGGCTGGGATGGCGAAGAGGAGCGTGACGTTGACGTTGACACCGGCGGCTAGACATTCTTCGATGGCGGGCACGCCTTCGGGTGTACCGGGAATTTTGATCATCACGTTCGGGCGATTGACCGCGCGAAACAATCGCTTGGCTTCCGCGATCGTGCCGGCGGTATCGTGCGCGAGGTGCGGCGAGACTTCGATGCTGACGAATCCATCCGTGCCGCGCGTCGCCGTGTACACCGGACGAAACGCGTCGCACGCCATTTGCACGTCTTGGATCGCGAGCGTCTCGTAGATTTCGAGCGCGTTCTTGCCGCGTGCGATGAGCGCGTGAATCTCGTCCGCGTAATCGTCGCTGCCGGCGATTGCCTTTTCGAAGATGCTGGGGTTCGACGTTTCGCCGCTGATGCCATCTTCGTCAATCAGTCTTTTCAAACCGCCCGAGGTGATCTGCGAGCGGCGGATGCTGTCGAGCCAGATGGATTGTCCGAGTTGTTTGACTTGGAGCAGGGGATTGGTAGTCATCATTCACATTCCTTCGAATCAGTGAGCCGTAGGCGGGAGGCAGTCAGCCAAGCGCAAACGGCATACGGACTCCCGCTGCCTGTTCCTACCGTTCTTCACTTTCTATCTTGCGCACCTTGTCCAGCCGTCGCTGAAAGCGTTCTGCGCGGTTGAATTCTGCCGAGACGAACGCGCGCACCAGTTCGCGCGCCAGTTCATCGCCGATGATGCGCGCGCCCAGGCAGAGCACGTTCATATCGTCGTGCTCGACTCCTTGCCGCGCCGAGTACGTGTCGTGGCAGACGGCCGCGCGGATGCCGCGCATCTTGGTCGCGGCAATGCTCGCGCCGACGCCGCTGCCGCACACGACGATGCCGCGTTCCGCGTCGCCGCGCTGAATCGCCGCGCCGACCGCGCGCGCAAAATCGGGATAGTCGTCGCCCGGCGTGTACGCGTGCGCGCCGCAGTCCACGATGGTATGACCGAGTTGTTTCAATTCGTCCACGACGATTGCTTTGAGCGCAAAGCCGCCGTGGTCGCAGCCGATGGCGATGTTCATAGTGACCTCGTGAGGCGTGAAACGGCGAGCGACATCATCGCCAGCGCGAGGCTCGTCAGCAGGACGGCGTGACGCGCCGGTCGCGTGGGCGACTTGATCCGCGAGGAGAGTCATTTGAGTCGAACCCTTGTCGCGCGATAGCAGAAACCGCGAGGCGTAGTTCGTAGATCATTTTCCCACCAACTTGCTCGCGCGCGCCACCACGTTGTCCACCGTGAGCCCGAACTGGTCGAAGATCACGCCAAAGGGCGCGCTCGCGCCAAAGCGATCCACGCCGATGACGTCGCCGTCGCTGCCGACGTACTTGTGCCAGCCCTGCGTCACGCCGGCTTCGACGGCGAGGCGCGCGCGCCGCGTCGGCGGGAGCACGGCGTCGCGATACTCTTGCGGCTGCGCGTCGAACAATTCCCAACTCGGCATCGAGACGATGCGCGCGGCGATGCCTTGCTCCGCTAATTTTTTCTGCGCGCCGATGACGAGCGGCACTTCGGAGCCGCTGGCGATGAGAATCACAGCGGGGTTCGGCGCATCTGCAAGGATGTACGCGCCGCGCCGCAAGCCCTCGGCGGAGGCGTACTGCGCGCGATCAATCACCGCGACGTTTTGCCGCGTGAGGATGAGCGCGACCGGTCCACGCGCTTCGATAGCGACGCGCCACGCGACCGCGACTTCGTTCGCATCGCCCGGGCGAATGACGACGAGGTGTGGAATCGCGCGCAGCGCAGCCAGTTGTTCGACCGGCTGGTGGGTCGGTCCATCTTCGCCGACGCCGACGCTGTCGTGGGTGAAGACGTAGATCACGTGCAAGCCCATCATCGCGGCGAGGCGAATCGTCGGGCGCATGTAATCGGAAAAGGTGAAGAAGGTCGCGGTGAAGGGGATCACGCCGCCGTGCGCCGCCATCCCGTTGGCGAGCGCGCCCATCGCGTGCTCGCGCACGCCCAAGTGCAGGTTGCGCCCGGCGTAACTCGTTCCGCCGCCCACCAAGCCCTGCGCGCTCTGCACGTCGAATTGCGGCGGCTCGAAATCGCCGAGCCCTTTCATCGCCGTATTCGTGGATGGGTTCAAGTCCGCCGAGCCGCCGATGAGTGTTGGAATCTTCGGCGCCAGCGCGTTCAACACTTTGCCGCCTGCCGCGCGCGTCGCGAGCCCTTTCGCGTCCGGCGGAAAAGTGGGTATGTCCGCATCCCAACCCGGCGGTAGGTCGCCGCGCATCACTTGCTCGAACTCGCGCGCGAGGTCGGGGTACGCTTGCGCGTACGCGGCGAAGCGCGCGTTCCATTCGGCTTCGGCTTGCTTGCCGCTGTCGAGCGCGGCGCGGAAATGCGCGAGCGCATCGGCAGGGACGTGGAAGGTCGGTTCGAGTTGCCAACCGAGATGCTCCTTCGCGGCTTTCACCTCGTCCGCGCCGAGCGGCGCGCCGTGAACTTGGAATGTGTTTTGCTTGTGCGGCGCGCCGTAGCCGATGATCGTGCGGACGAGAATCAGCGACGGTCGCTCGGTTTCGGCTTGCGCGGCGCGAATCGCACCATCAATCGCGGCGAGGTCGTTGCCATCCTCCACCGCGATCGTCTGCCAGCCGTACGCTTCGAAGCGTTTGGCGCGGTCTTCGGTGAAGGATAAACTCGTCGTGCCAGCGAGTGAGATGCGGTTGTCGTCGTACAGGTAAATCAGTTTGCCGAGTTTCAGGTGTCCCGCGAGGGAGGCGGCTTCGTGCGAGACGCCTTCCATCAGATCGCCGTCGCTGACGATCGCGTAGGTGTAGTGATTGACGATGTCAAAGCCGGGGCGATTGTAGCGCGCGGCAAGAAACTTTTCCGCTATCGCCATACCGACGCCGTTGCCAAAGCCCTGTCCCAGCGGTCCCGTCGTCGTTTCGACCCCGGGCGCGACGCCGCGCTCGGGATGCCCGGGCGTGCGGCTGCCCCACTGGCGAAATTGCTTGATGTCATCGAGCGAGACGTCGTAGCCGGTGAGGTGCAGCAATGCGTAGAGGAGCATCGAGCCGTGTCCGCCGGAAAGGACAAAGCGGTCGCGGTTGCTCCACTGTGGGTTCGTCGGGTTGTGCTTGAGGTGGCGCGTCCAGAGGACGTACGCCATTGGCGCGGCGCCCATCGGCAAGCCGGGGTGTCCGCTGTTCGCCTTCTGGATGGCGTCCACGGCGAGGAAGCGGATGGTGTTGATGCACAACTGGTCGAGTTGTCGCGTAGTCGAATAGTCGGGTGGTTGGGTGGTCATAGTGGCTCCGAATGTTGGCTTGTCCAAACGTGCCGGTGCGAAATCTTGGCTCTGGCATCAGCCTCCGACCTCAACGCTACTTAGCAATCGTGTCCGCATAATCCAGCCCGAGGGCGTAGCCGCGCCGGGCGAGATGCCGAATGCACGCGTCTCTTTGCGCCTGGCTCAGCCTCGCTTTCGCACCCTCGCCCAAGCAATAGGAATGAGCGTAGAACTGTGGCTTTGGCTAAGCTTGTTGGCTTATTCAAGCGTGCAGGTGCGAAATCTAGGCTCAGGTGCACATGCTCGTAGCGGATGATGCGCGGCTTGATGCGCCGAAAAGGAATCATCTTGACGATCTCGCCGTCGTATCCCTCGGCGTCAATCTGCAAGAGATCAATCCGTTTGATGCCAAACTCGTCGAGCAGGTAACGCTACATTCAATCGTGGAGACGTCAAAACTGGTGCACTTGATGCCC
>DYLA01000168.1 GCA_020722265.1 Anaerolinea sp. | reverse complement strand
GCCGAGGAGGTTAGACTTTTCTTTGTTTTGTGGTATAATCCCACCTGTTCGCATACTTGGAGGGTACTTGCTTACCGATCTTCTCTCTGGACAGATTTCGCTTCCCAGTCTCGTCGCGCTCGTGGTGGCTCTGCTCGTCGGCATCACCGTGCACGAGTTCGCACACGCGCTCGCGGCGACGTGGCTCGGCGATCCAACGCCGCGTTATCAAGGGCGCTTGACCCTCTCGCCGCTCGCGCATCTGGATCCGATGGGCGCGTTGATGTTCGTCATCGCCGGGTTTGGGTGGGGCAAGCCGGTGCAGTACAACCCCTATTGGCTGCGCGCCGCGCCGCGTCGCGGTCCTGCCATTGTCGCCGCAGCGGGTCCGGCATCGAATTTTTTGCTCGCCGCGTGCGTCGCTATCCCCGTGCGCTTGTTGCTCCTCGCGTTAGGCGTGAGTCCGCTCGCGCTGTTCTTTTCGGACAGCCTCGAGGGCTTGGTCTATCAACTGTTGTTCAGTTTCGTCTTCTATAATCTCACATTGGGCTTTTTCAACCTGATTCCGATTTTTCCGCTGGACGGCTTTACGATCTTGCGAGGGCTTGTGCCTCCCGAAATCGGGCGGATGCTCGATGGGATGCAGCCGTACGGAATGTTCATTTTACTCGCGCTCGTCTTTCTGGGCGGTAGTGTACTCAATCAAATCATCTATCGCCCGATCAGTCTCTTGCTGCGTTTGCTGATTGGAGTGTGAATGGGCAAACGTGTTCTCACCGCACGATGAGGTGCCACCAACCTTCAGGAGGTAAGTATGAACTTGCGTCACGTTTTCACGCTGATCGCATTCGCTCTGGTGGTGGTCGCACTGAGCGGGTGCGGCGCCAGCCCTACGGCAACGCCGACGCCCAAGCCGACGGCAGTGCCTTCGCCGACGCCGCTGCCGCCAACGCGAACGCCGGTGCCCCCCACCCCGGTACCCCCAACGCCGGTGCCGCCCACAGCGACACCCGTGCCACCCATCGCAACGACCAAGCAACTCGTGAACGTGCGTCAGGGTCCCGGCACGAACTTTACGATTGCCGGTCAAATGCCGGCGAACACCAAAGCGGTCGTTCTCGGCAAGAACGAAGATGGCAAATGGCTCCAGATCGCCTATCCCGACGCCGCGCACCCGGCTTGGGTTGCCAGCGCATTCGTCACCGTCACCGGCTCGCTTGACCCGCTGCCAGTCGTCGCGGTCGCGCCTCCCGCGACGGCGACGCCCGGCGGACCCACGGCGACCAGAGTCGCGGCGGCGACGCCGACACTGGCGGTGCCACCCGCGAGCGGTTCACTCGTCTTCGTTTCATTCGACGTTGGTCAGAATTCCTGGATTCTCAACAACCTCGTGATCAACCCGCGCAGTTATGCCGGCGATCGGATTCTGGGACTCAAGCCCTTCGATCTGATTCAGCACACCAACGCCCAGCCGTTCGCTTGGTCGCCCGATGGCTCGCGGTTGGCGTACGTCTACGGACCGGACGGCGTCAATAAACTGCGTCTCGCGCGCGGCGGCGATGTGCGCGATGTCGCTAGCCATCAAGGCGTCTCTAGCCCCTCCTGGTCGCCTGATGGTCGGCTCATTGCGTACGTCGGGATGGACAACGATTATCGCATCCAGGCGATCCACGCGCTCAACCCGGACGCCCAGCGCGTCGAGTGGTCGTTCAAGGCGCGCGGGAACGAATCGTTTCGCGGCGTCGCGTGGGGCAAGACGTGGCTCCTCTTCACATCGAATTTCACCGGCGCGCACGAAATCTGGCGCTTGAACGCCGATGGCAGCGGTCCGCTCCAACTCACCAGCGACAAGCGCGAAAATGGCTCGCCGGCGTGGAGCCCCAACGGCAAACAATTCGCCTATTACTCCAAGCAGAGCGATGGCAGTTACCAAATCATGGTTGCCAATGCCGATGGCACGAGCGCGCGCAAACTGACGAACGCCGGCAACAACTGGACCCCCACCTGGTCGCCCGACGGCAATTGGATCGCCTTCGCGTCCTCGCGCGGCGGTCGGTTGGAAATCTGGGCGATGGACAAGAACGGCGGCAATGTCCAACCCCTCGGCGACAAGTTCGGCGCGGAAAGCCAACTGCCGGGAGCGTGGCGGTAGGAACCATCCACAGTCAGCAGTAGTCAGTAGACAGACGAACAAGTCTGACTACTGGCTACTGACGGCTGACTACTGACGACGGATGGGAGTCGCAATGGCAAAAATGCGGATCGCGATCGTTGGGCTAGGGCTCGTGGGCGGCTCGCTGGGGCTCGCGCTCAAAAAATCGAAACTCAATCTGGAAATCGTCGGGCACGACAAAGACCCTGGCGTCGCCGGGCGCGCGCTCAAGCGCGGCGCGGTGGACAAGACCGAATGGAATCTGATCAATGCGTGCGACGGCGCCGCCCTCATCGTTCTGGCGATTCCGCTCGATGGCATCCGCGACACGCTGGCGGCACTCCAGTCGCACTTGTCGCCCGGCGTCATCGTCACAGACACGGCGACGACCAAGGCGCCGGTGCTGGAGTGGGCGCAAGCGCTGCCGGCAGGCGTTCACTTTATCGGCGGCGACCCGGTCATCAAACCCGATCGCGTCATCGCCGGGTGCGGCATCGACGCGGCTGATGCGGAACTGTTCCAGAACGCGACGTATTGCCTCACCCCTTCGCCGGCTGCCGCGTCCCAGGCAATCGAAGTGATGTCGAGTTTCGCACAACTCGTTGGCGCACAGCCGTACTTCATCGAGCCCGCCGAGCACGATGGCTTGATGGCAGGCGTACGGCATCTCCCGGCGTTGCTCGCCACCGCGCTCGCCGCTGTGGTCATCCAGAGTCAGGGCTGGCGCGAACGCGGCAAACTCGCCAGTACCACTTTCCGCATCGCGACGGAACTCGCACCGCTCGACGATCGCACCGCGTCCGCGCAGTTTCTAGCGCACCGTGACGACCTGATGCGCTGGGTGGACGCGCTGATCGCCGAACTACGCGACTTGCGCGGGATGTGCGAACGCGCGGATGCGGACGCGCTGCAACATGTCATTCAAAACGTCATTCACGAGCGAGACAAGTGGTTGAGCGGCAAACTCGACGCGTCCGGTTTGCCTACGCCGGAGTGGGAATCGGCGCGGAGCGCCACCGCGCGTATGCTGTTGAGTAGGCTAGTGGATCGGACCCCACGCAAGTAGGAGTGTGATGACAGTGAATCGTGGACAGTGGAGGAGGGTGTGCCCAGTATCTCTGTGGTGATGCCGGCTCACAACGAAGAAGCCAACATCGGTCCGATGATCGAATCAGCCCTCGAGGTGTTTTCTCCACTCACCACCGATTTGGAAGTCGTCGTCGTCGCCGATGGTAGTCGCGATCGGACGCCGGAGATCGTGCGTTCGTACGCGGCAAAACATTCGAACGTGCGGCTCATCGAGCATCCGAGGAATCTGGGTTACGGCGCGGCGCTGTTCAGCGGATTTACGGCGGCGCGGAAGGAATGGATTTTTATGACCGATTCCGACCGCCAGTTCGATCTCGCCGAAGTCCACAAACTGATGCCGCACACGACCTCGGCCGATCTGATCATCGGCTATCGCGCGCCGCGCCGCGATCCGTTGTTGCGGCGGTTGTACGGCTGGGGTTGGAATTTTCTGGTCACGCTCTTGTTCGGTTACACGGCGCGAGATGTGGACTGCGCCTTCAAACTGTTCAAGCGCGAAATTCTCGACCACATCACGATTCAATCGCGCGGCGCGATGTTCAGCACAGAATTTCTCGTCCGCGCCAAGCGCGCCGGCTACAAGAGCGTTCAGGTGCCGGTGACCCATCTGCCGCGCCGCGCCGGCAAACAATCCGGTGCGCGGCTCGACGTGGTGACGCGCGCGTTTCGCGAATTGGTGCGCGTGCGCCTCGCGCTCTGGCGCGAGTAGAAGCCGGGCGACCTCCATCGGCGTCCCTACTGGCTATGCCGTACCGTGTTTTGATGATTGCTCCCACCTCGTTCTTCCTCGATTACGGCTGCCACGTCCGCATCCTGGAAGAAGCGCGCACCCTCAAAAAATTGGGGCATCATCTCAAGATCGTCACCTACCCGCTGGGGCGCAACCTGCCCGATCTGGACATTGCCCGCGCGCTCCCCATCCCATTCCGTCCCCGTCACGAGGTTGGACCCTCACGTTCGAAACCGCTGCTGGACGCGCTCCTCGCGTTCAAGTCGTTCCAAGTCGCGTCGAGATTCAAGCCACACCTCATCCACGCGCACCTGCACGAAGGCGCGCTCATCGGCGGCGGGTTGAGTCGTGGGCTGCGCGTTCCGCTCATCTTCGATTTCCAAGGCAGTCTTACGAGCGAGATGGTAGACCATCGGTTTCTCGCACCGCGTGGGATTTTGCGCTCGCTTGTGCACGCGCTCGAATGGCGCATTGACCGCCTGCCGCATCACATCTTGACGAGTTCGCACAACGCGGCGCGCGTCCTCACCGACGAATTCCGCGTCTCGCCCAACAAAATCACCGTTCTCTCCGATTGCGTTGACGCGGATGCCTTCCTGCCGGTGGACGATGCCGCGCGCGCGCTGGCGATGGACGAACTGTGCGCGCGCTTGCGCATCCCGCGCGAGCGCAGAATCATCGTGTACATCGGACTGCTCGCGGAGTATCGCGGCACCAGCGTAATGCTCGAGGCGGCGCGGGAACTGCTCGCGCGCGGCGTGGACGCGCATTTCGTCGTCATCGGTTTTCCGAATATCGAACACTATCGGGGCTATGCGGAGCGACTCGGCATCGCCCCGCGCGTCGCGTTTGTAGGGCGGGTGCCGTACGAGGAGGTGCCGCGCTGGCTCTCGCTCGGCGACATTGCCATCGAGCCGAAGATGAGCGCGACCGAAGCCGCCGGCAAAGTGCTGAACTATATGGCGATGGGGCTGCCCGTCGTCGCGTTCGATATTCCGGTGATGCGCGAGTATCTGGGCGATCTGGGCGCCTACGCGCCCCTGGGGGATACGCGCGCATTTGCCGATCAGATCCAGAGGCTCTTGGACTCGCCCGCCCGCGCGCGCGAACTTGGCGCCGCGCTGCGTACGCGTGCCATCGCCCAATTCTCATGGGAGCGCGCCGGGCGGGAGATCGAAAAAGTGTACGGTTCAGTCGTATGATGAATCACCACACAACCGCGCGCGCCCTCTTTGACGCCGCACTCGACGCGGCAGACCCACGCCAAGCCGTCCGTCGCGCGCTCCAGTGCGACGGCGATCGGCTGCGCGTACTATCACGCGAGTACGACCTCGCGCGCGTGCACCGCGTCTTCGTCATCGGCTTTGGCAAAGCGAGCGCGGCGATGGCGCAAGGCGTCGAAGAAATTCTTGGCGCGAAAATCACGCGGGGCTGGGTCACCGTCAAGTACGGCTACACCGCGCCGCTCGCCACCGACAAGATTTACCTGCACCAAGCCGGGCATCCTCTGCTCGACGAAAACAGTTTGCGCGGCACGCGCGCCATCCTGGAACTGCTGGACTCGGCCGACGAAAACGATCTCGTCCTGTGCCTCATCTCCGGCGGCGGCTCCGCGCTCCTCGAACTCCCCGTCGAAGGCGTATCGCTCGATGACCTGCGCGCGCTGACCGACGCACTCCTCCGCGCCGGCGCGAACATCGTCGAGTTGAACACGGTGCGCAAGCACCTCTCGCAAGTCAAAGGCGGGCAACTCGCGCGCCGCGCCCGCGGCGCGCCCATCCTCGCGCTCATCCTCTCCGATGTCATCGGCTCGCCGCTCGATACGATTGCCTCCGGTCCCACCGCGCCGGACGCGACGACGTTCGCGGACGCGCTCGCGGTGATCGAACGACGCGGCGTACGCGCGCAAACGCCCGCCCGCGCGCTAGACCACCTCGCGCGCGGCGCGCGCGGCGAATGCGCCGAGACGCCCAAAGCGGACGATCCGCTCTTTGCGCGCGTCCAAAACGTCATCATCGCCGATAACGCGCGGGCGTGCGACGCGGCGCAGCGCGCGGCGGAGGCACGCGGGTACAACACCCTGCTCCTCTCGACGTACTTGCAAGGCGAGGCGCGCGAGGTCGCGCAGGTCTTGGCCGCGATCGCGAAAGAAATCGTCGCGACGAATCGTCCGATCGCACGACCGGCGTGCGTCATCGCCGGGGGCGAGACGACGGTGACGGTGCGCGGTAACGGCAAGGGAGGGCGCAACCAAGAACTCGCGCTCGCGGCAGCCATCGAAATCGCCGGCATCGAGTCCGTCCTCTTGCTGAGCGGCGGCACCGACGGCACCGATGGTCCCACCGACGCCGCCGGCGCGTTCGCCGATGGCACGACGCTGGCGCGCGCCCGTGCGCGCGGACTGGACGCGCGCGTGTTCCTCGCAAACAACGACGCGTACCACTTTTTCCAACCGCTCGGCGATTTGCTGATGACCGGTCCGACGAACACGAATGTGAACGATGTCATCGTGATGCTGGTGGGATAGAAAGGAAAAACCTTGCGAAGATGGTCTTCGCAAGGTTTTTTTGTTGTCGCGCGCTCTGCCAACTAGGCGGGCGGGAAGAGCGTGAGGTACGGCACACCGACGACGAGCAGCACGATGAGAAAGATCACGCCGAAGATCAAGCCCAATCGCCAGAAATCCGTGCGCGAAATGTAACCACAGCCGTAGTAGATGGGCGAGGGGCCGGTCGCGTACGGCGAAATGATGCCCATCAACCCCACCGAGTAGCCCAGCAGCAACGCAGACGCCTCGGCGAGGCGTCTGTACTCCGCGAT
>DYLA01000167.1:3335-6809 GCA_020722265.1 Anaerolinea sp. | reverse complement strand
GGGGCATCAAGTGCACCAGTTTTGACGTCTCCACGATTGAATGTAGCGTTACCGGAACTGGTATGCGAATGTCATTCTCTCTCTTCGAATCTCGTCGTCATCCGGCGCTCCGCGTCCTCGCGCTCGCGCTTGCGCTTGCGATTCTGGGCAGCGCGTCCATCGCGTTCGTCCATCCGCTGGTACCGTTCGCGGCGCTCGGCGGCATCCTCGCCGCGCTCCTTGTGCTATCGAACATTGACTTTGGGTTGTACGCGGTGATCGCGGTGGCGGTGCTGCTGCCCTTCGGCGCGCTGCCTTTGAACATCGGCTTCAATCCGACGTTTCTCGATCTCGCGCTCGTCGCGGTCATCGCCATCTGGTTGGCGCGGCTAACGACGCGTCAGGATGATGGCGATTTTATCGCGACGCCGCTCGGGCTGCCGGTGCTGGCGTTTCTGGTCCTCGCGGTCTTTGCGTTCATCGCCGGCTTGGCGTACGCGCCGATAACCGCCCAGTCGCTGCGTCAATTTGCCGAAGTCCTGGCGGCAATTGCGTTCTTTTTCGTCATCGTCAACGTCGTGCGGACGCGCGACGCGCTGGGGCGCTGTGTGACCGCGCTCATCGTTGCTGGTTTTATCGCGGCGGCGCTGGGGGTAGTGCTGTACTTTTTGCCGCGCGAGGTTTCGCTGATGCTCCTCTCCGCGCTGCGCGTCTTCAAGTATCCCACCGGCGACCGCGTGCTGCGGTACATCGAAGACGATCCGGCGAATCCGCTGCGCGCAATTTCGACTTCCGTTGACCCGAACGTGCTGGGGGGCTTGCTGATTCTCGTGACCGCGCTGACGGTGCCGCAACTCTTCGCGGCAAAGCCGCTGCTGCCGCGCCGATGGATCGGCGTCATCGCGCTGACGATGAGCGTGTGCCTCGTGCTGACCTTTTCACGCGGAGCGTTGCTCGGTTTGACACTCGCACTCATCGTCGTCGCGACGGTGCGCTATCGTCCGATCATTGGGCTTGTCATTCTGGGGGGCATCATCTTTCTGCTCATGCCCTTTACGCAGGAGTACGTGGGACATTTCGTAGACGCCTTTACGTTGAGCGACCGCGCGACGCAGATGCGACTCGGCGAATACAAGGACGCGCTCACGTTGATTTCGCGCTATCCCTTCTTCGGCGTCGGCTTCGGTGGCTCGCCCGATATGGATACGTATCTCGGCGTGTCGAACGTCTACTTGCTGATGGCGGAGGAGATGGGTTTGGTGGGCTTGAGCGCGTTCCTGCTCACGATGGGGTTGTTCTTCTATCGCGTCGCGCGGGCGTGGTTCGACGGGCTCGCGCGCGACGAATTCCTCGCGCCGATTTTGCTTGGCGTCGCCGGCGCGCTGCTGGGTGCGATGATCGGCGGGCTGGTGGACCACTATTTTTTCAACCTCAAGTTTGTGCACGCGGTCGTGCTCTTTTGGTTGTTCGTGGGGTTGGGGATGGTGACGGTGAGTTTATTCCTTCGCCACGCTCAGGACAGGCTCTGAGCCAAGATTTCGCACCTGTACGCTTGGACTAGCCAACGGACAGGCTCAAGCCGTCAGTTCTGCGCTCTTCCCTATCGCTGGGTCTAGGGTGCGAAAGTTTGGCTGAGGAACGAAAGGCTCAGGGCAGGCTTGCAACTTCAAACCTCCAAAATCCGCAATCCACAATCTGCGCGTGTCTGGCTCGTGCTCATCCTCCTCGCCGCGTTCGCGCTGCGGTTGTACCGTCTCGGCGCGGCGAGTCTGTGGTACGACGAGACGGTGAGTATGTTCCTCGCGCGCCAAGACCTCGCCGCGCTCACACGCCACACCGCCGGCGACATCCATCCACCGCTGTACTACTACCTGCTGCACTTGTGGGGACGACTCGCCGGTTGGTCGGAGTTCTCCGCCGCGTTCCTCTCGCTCTCCTTCGGCGTGCTGCTCATCGCGCTCGTCTATCGCGTCGCGTCCGAGTGGTTCAACGCGCGTGTCGCGCGCATCGCCGCGCTCCTCGTCGCGATCTCGCCGTACAACCTGTGGTACTCGCAAGAGGTACGGATGTACACCCTCGGCGCGACGCTGGGGCTCGCGTCGGTGTACTTTTTCGTACGCTTGCTCGGGCGGCCGATCGCTGACCGGATGCAGGATGCCGGTTTCACGTTTCACGTTTCACGTTTCAGATTTCGGATTTCACGCGATTTCATCGCCTACGCCCTCGTCAGCGCGCTCGGTTTGTACACGCTCTACTACTTTGCCTTCTTGCTCGTTTTTGAGAATCTCGTGGCGTTGGTTTGGCTCATTCGAAAAGCGAGAATTGAAAATCGAAAATCTGTCTGGCAACTGGCGACGGGCGGCGGGCGACGATGGATTCTCTCTCAACTCGTCATTCTGGCTCTCTACGCTCCCTGGCTTCCCATCGCCTTCCGCCAAGCCACCGATCCGCCCGTGCCACCCTGGCGTTCGTCCACCCCGCTGCCAAACGTTCTGCTCGAATCCTTCTCCGCGCTCGCGTTCGGACAATCGGTTGAGCCGACACTCGCGCTGCCGGTGCTGGCTATCGTCGCGTTCGTCCTCGCCGCCGCATTCGCGCCCGATCGTCGTTCGCTCCCCATTAGCGTCTTTCTGTTGGGCTACACCTTCGTTCCGCTCGCGCTCATCTACGCGCTCTCGCTCTGGAAGCCGCTGTACCACGTCCGCTACATCTTCACCTACTCGCCCGCGTTTTATATTCTGCTCGCGCTCGGGTTGGAAAGAATTCGCAACTTACAACTCACCCTTCGCCCTTCACCCTTCGCCCTTCGCATTTCAGTGCGGATGGCATACTGCCTCGTGCCGATTGCCTACTGCCTCCTGTCTGCGGTTTCCGCCTACAACTTTTGGTTCGACCCCCGCTACGCCGACGACGACCTGCGCGGCGCGGTGCGCTACCTTGCCGAGCGTTGGCGTCCCGGCGACGCCGTGCTGGTCAACGCAGGCTACACCTACACCGCGTTCGTCTACTACTTTGATCAGCCGATTGCCTGGCGCGGGCGATTGACCGAATACACGCCACCCGACACACGTGGGGGCGCCCTTGTCCTGCAAACCGGCTCGCTGGGCGGCGGCGCGAGTTTGGGCTGGGGCAATCCCGCGTCCGATTTCTACGCGACCACGGCGGATGAAACGCGCGCCGCGCTCGACCGCGTGTTCGCCGCGCATCCGCGCGTCTGGCAATTCCGATTGTACGATACGGTCGTTGACCCGGAGGGCGTGATTCGCGACTATCTCGCGCAGCGCGGACGCCTCATGGACGACGCCGGCTTTCGCGGCGAATCGTTCGCGCGCGTCCAGGGCTATCTCACGACGCGCGCACCGCTCACCGCGCTGCCGGCAGCGGCGACGCGTCGCGAGGTCTGGCTCGGCGATCGCCTCGCGCTCTTGGGATTCGAACCGGCGACGGCGGCGGTGCGCGCGGGCGCGCCGCTCGACGTGACTTTGTACTGGCAAG
>DYLA01000167.1:1414-3315 GCA_020722265.1 Anaerolinea sp. | reverse complement strand
GAGCCGACGAACGTGGATGCGCGCTTGTTCATCGGCTTGTTCGCGCGCGACGGTACGCTCGTCGCGTCGAGCGATGAGATGCCGTTGGGAAACGCACTCGGCACCTCGCGCTGGACGCCGGGCGAAATCCTGCGCGAGCCGGCGCGCCTCGTCGTCCCGGCGAACCTCGCGCCAGGGGATTACATTTTGCGCGTGGCGCTGTATAATCCGTTTACTGACGAACCGCTCGCCGCCGCCGCGCGCGAGTGGGTCGTGGAGAACAGCCAGATCGTTTTGACCCAAGTGCAGGTAAACCAGTGAGTGACCGTAGACCACGATGGCGGTACTCTGTCATCGTGGTCTGCGGTCGAAATGAGGTGACCGATGAGCGACAACAATCTACGCCCGACCCCTGCCGCCGACCTCGCGCGCGTGATCGAATCGGCACGGCGGCTCGGCATCGAAATGGACGAAGCGGACGCGCTCCAGTGGTTGACGGCGATGGCTGCCGCGCAAGCCGGCGGCGATGTCGTGATGGACACGCGCGCCGGCGTCTTTGGGCACCAAGTCACGATGCTCGACTTTAGCCCGGCGCAGTTAGAACACTATCGCCAAATCGGGCGGCTGGTAGAATTCGCCGATGTTCCCGGCGTCGTCGAGACCGCGCTTGCACTCTCCGGCTCCGCCGCGCAATCCAAAATCCAAACCTATCCCGGCGACTGCGACTATTTCGAACGCGTCAACATCAAAGCACCGACGCGCGCAGAGGCGTGCGCGATCCTCGCGAACCTGATGCGCGAAAAAGCGTTGAACACCTTGAAGGGGCCGACCTATCAACTCATCGAGGTCAAGTTCGGGGAATATCCGTTCGACGTGGTCCGAGGGGAACGCTCCCTCAAAGCCGGCGCGCCGATTGGATGGACCGCAGAGGAAATTCGCGCGGGACGCATCGAGGCGCTTCGCCCCGATGGCTCACCCGTGACGATTCGCTGGGAAGACGTTGCCGCGAATCCCGGCTGGTGCAAACTCGATTGGGTCGTCGCCGACCCAACGCGCGGACAGTTGGCGAACGCGAGCAATATGCTCGACGTCACGTGGGAAGCGCCCGATGGCTCGATTACGCCGCTGGATGGCTATCTCGATCCGTACTTTCAAGAGGTGTATCTCGACGCCGCGTCGGTGCCGATTTTCTCCAAACTCGCGCAGCACGTCTCCGCGAACGCGCTCGACGATTACGTGGGGCAGTTGCAAAAGGAAATCAAAAAGTATCTGCGGCAGGACAACCTGAACTATGGCAAGGTCGCCAAGCGGATGTACAACGTCTTCCGCTTGACCGGCCGCTACGCCGAAGCCGCGTTCGTGCGTGAATTGTTCGACGAGCCGGCGACGGTGCTGTATCAGGTCTGGTCGTTGATTCGCACGATTGACGATTGCTGCACGCCCGGCGCGAGCATCGCGCGCGAGCAGATGCTTGCCCAAACCGATCATCTGATCATTCAGGTCATCCAGGCGCTGGAAGGGGATCAGGAATCGGAAATCGTCCGCCGCTTGCTGCGCCTGCGCGATAGTTTGACGGGGCAGGAAGCCGGGCAAGGCTTGAACGCGCAAGCCGAAGCCGCGCGCGCCGAGGTCATCAACATCGTCAACAACTTTTTCTACGAAAAACTGACCGCGCTGCCAGCGATCAAAGAATATCTCACCAGTCTCCAACCCGACTGATCGTTCCTCCCGCCGGCGGTCGAGGGGACGCTTACCCTCGCGCAGCGCGGCGCGCGCGGCAAAATAACCGCACATCCCATGCACGCCGCCGCCCGGCGGTGTGGCGGACGAACACAGGTAGATACCTTGCGCCGGCGTCGCGTACGGCACCACGCGCAGAGTCGGACGCGTGAAGAGTTGTCGCCAATCTTGCACGCCAACG
Source organism: Anaerolinea sp. (assembly GCA_020722265.1). Lineage (GTDB taxonomy): Bacteria > Chloroflexota > Anaerolineae > UBA4142 > UBA4142 > DYLA01. The sequence goes on along the minus strand of DYLA01000167.1, from coordinate 1,415 downwards.
T
>DYLA01000167.1:0-1314 GCA_020722265.1 Anaerolinea sp. | reverse complement strand
CCAACGTCCCGCCGAGATGCACCGTCCCCGCGCGCCGACACTCCGCCGCGCGCCATGGGATCGGCTCCGCCAGCGCCCCATCGAGTTGGGAAATTCGACCGGCGCGATCGGTTGTGCGTGCGCGAGTTCGACGGCTTGCGCTAAAACGCGCGGCATCGTCGCGGAGAGCATCACTCCTTCAAGATCATCACCCGAAACGATTCGGTGTACTCCAAGCCGCGCTCGGCGGAACCTTCGCGCGCCCACGCGCGCAGCATCTCGCCCGGATCCCAATCGCCGATTTGACTCTTGTGTTCGCGCAGCGCAGCGATTTTCGTTTCGATGGTCGTGGCGATGTCAATCAATGTCTCGCTCTTTTCCCCGCCGTGAATGAACACCTGCTTGACCTCGTGCGGCTCTAGCCCCTCCGCCAAGAGTTCGGGGAAAATGAACCGCGTGCCCGCCGAGGGAAAGACCGCGTCGAGCGCGGCGTCGGCAGCGGCGCGGTGATCGGGATGATTCAGATAACTGTTGCCGTAAAAGCGCACGGTCGGATCGCCGCAGACGACCGCGTCCGGCTTGTACTGGCGGATGAGGCGCGTGAGGTCGCGGCGCAGATCCAGGGTCGGCTGCAAAATGCCGTCGGGATAGTTCAGGAAGATGACTTGTTGGATGCCGAGCACGCGGCAGGCGCGGCGCTGCTCTTCCTCGCGGAGGCGCGCCAACTTGTCCTTGGTCATCGCCGCGCCCATCCGCTCGTTCGAGCCGGCATCGCCGCGCGTGATGCACACGGTGATGATCTCGCTGCCGGCGCGCGCCCACTTTGCCAGCGTCCCGGCGACGGTGAATTCCTGATCGTCCGGGTGCGCGTGAATCGCCATCACGCGCGCGGGCGCAGGGGGTTCTTCGGTCGAGATTTTTTTGACCGCGCGCTCGGGGATGGATTGATCGCTCAATGGTGGGGTATCTGTCATAGGGTGTACCTTGCCAACACCGCCTGCACCGCCTGTGGGTCATAGAACTCTTTCACCAATTCTTCCGCCGTGAACGAATTGAACGTGCCGCGCTCGGTGTAGGTGAGATAGCGCATTCCTTCTGGCGTGGCGTCAAAGCGTCCGTCCGGCAAGAGCGCGAGGTACGCGCCGGGCGCAAAGGCGTAAAGATACAGAAACGTCTCGCCGCGCTCCACATCCCAGAATTGCAGGCGCCCCGCCGCGCCCGCGGCGACCAGATACTTGCCGCTGGGCGCAAAGCAAACGCTCCAGACCGGTCCCAGATTTCCTTCCAGCGTGCGGAGGAGTTTGCCACTGCCGACCTCCCACACCCGCACGGTGT
>DYLA01000166.1 GCA_020722265.1 Anaerolinea sp. | reverse complement strand
GGGCATCAAGTGCACCAGTTTTGACGTCTCCACGATTGAATGTAGCGTTACCCCGCCGTGATTTGCCGCTTGAACAATGTGGTGAAATGTGATAGAATGGTGATAGAAGCATAGCCCGCGGGAGGAAGTGTTGATCGGAGCAGATTGGCACGCGAACAGAGTCCGGGCAGGTGAACAGGATACGCGGCACGCGCCAGACCTGCGCGCAGAACGAACGCGCGCAGGGAAAGGCGCGTGTACGTTTTTTGCATAGAGCGGTCTGTCAACGAGGTGATTAGATGAACATCAAGTTTGTGCCAGAGATGCACGATCTTGGTAAACTGATCGAGTACGATTTTCGCCCCCACCCTGATACAACGGACGGCAAGAAACCACGCTGGCATGGCAAAAATGCAAACATTCCTTGGAGCCACTGGAACGAGCCAACATCAACAACTTGGGTGGCAGCGCGTTTTCACCACGAGAGCGCCTACGCCGATCTAGCCAACACCCTGCCGGGCATTCCGGGTGAAGCCAAATTCGATGTATGGCTGCTGTGCCTTGCGGATAATCTTGCCGCATCAAGTTCTCGCGCGACGCCAGAAGAAAAAAGTGAAAAGGACGCTGAAAGTGCAGTAAAGATGCCCCGCCTCAAACCACGTAAAGGAAAAACAGACGAAGACGATTGGGCCGAAGAAGATTCGGATTCCGAGTTGAGTTACAAGCGCGTGTACAAACTCTGGGCAGATACGGAACTGCCAACCAGCCAACCGAAAGATTGGGCGCCGATTTACGATGGCGCGACATGGCGCGAGGCGCTGGAGTTGGTTGATACCGCCTCGGGCGCAGAAGAATTTTGGCGAGTGTATGACGACCCAACCCGCTCGCAGCGCTTGATTTCCAAAATACCAGAGGATAAAACGCCGCCACGTGTAGTCACCTCATTACGCACACACCTGGAGTTGACGGGCAAATTCTATCGGATTCTTAAACGCCATGTTCAACCAGTTCCTGATTTGGCAAACCCGACTGGCGCTATCTACGCTGAGCATCAGGTTTCTAAACGAAGCGAGGCGAAAGATCGCTGGCGTTTTCAACTCCTACGTTGCCAACTCCGCTTTTCGCAAACGCCCGTTCGCGCGCGGGATCTGAACATTCTCCGGCTGATGGAACAATCATTGGCTCAATTGGACAGCGGCAGGAATGGCGATTATGTGCTCTTTCACACTACCGACACCCTGTGGTTGTTCTTACCGACGGATGGCAGCGTGACAGCAGACCAAGTTCTCGATCCATTCCTGCAACACGGCTTTTGGGCAGATGCGCATGTTAGCGAGTTTCCCCTACAGGACTTGATGCCAGACCTACAGTCATGGCTAGACGAGTATGCGCGGCTAGAAAAGAGGTTACCTGCGCAAATTACCCAATGGGAAAAGGAACTTGACCAAGTAAACAGCGATTGGGAACACACACCACAACGCCGGCAAGAACTGCTTCCGCAGCGCAATAAACTATATCAGCAACTGGAAACCGCACGCGTGATTCTCCAAACGTGCAAGACCTTCAAGCAAAAACTAGATGAGCACGGGGTGCGCGCGCCGGTCAATCGTGCGATCGTGGATGCAAAAATTCTGAGAACCACCCTGCAGCCCGGCGAAGAAATTTGCGACTTGTGCCAAACGCGTCCGGCACAACCCGAACCCTTTGTAGACCCAAGTGGTACGATTGTAGAGCATCTGTGCCAAAAGTGCGCGGCCATTCGGCAAGCGGGGATGTGGCTGCGCCGATTGGAAGAGTGGGAGAACCAAGCCGAAAGTCAGCAAGTGGCATGGGTCAAGGTAACGCCCGTGTGGGACGAGATTGATTTGCTCATCCGGGTCCAGTTTGAAAAATTCATTGACCAATTGGTAGCACAATATGGCGACAATGACGCGTCTCTTGCTCAAGACCTCAAGATGAATTTCCGCGGGATTGCGCCTTTGGCCGAATTCACCAAAGAGTACAAGCAAATGCTCGCGAGGTTGGCAAGTGAATTGGCGCGCGAATTTCCAAGCGCGCTGGAACACCTGAACGACCAAATCGAAGAATCGTTCGTCGTCAAGTTGTCAGCCGGCGAAGATGTTCTGAAGATTGTCGCGGCGTTCGAACGCGGGATGCGCGATTTCTTCCCGGCGTTTCAAAACGAAAGCGCGATACGTTTGTCCATCAGCGTCGCGCCGGTCAAGCATCCTTTCTTCGATCATTGGAATTATCTCAAAGCCCCGCGCGACGCGGTGAACATCCAGATTCCCGCGCGTGCCGTTCGCCTGGAAATGAAATTGGACCGGTTCGCCCAATTGCGCGCAGGAATGCAATTACAGGACAAGCAAGTGAGCCGCTTGGTACATACCCTGGCGGAGATCGAAGCCAAAAGTGCAAGCCGCATTCTCGTTCAAGCGCGCTTGATGGAGGACGCGGCGCGTGCGCCTGCCATTGCGCGCTTGGTGAGTGACGACAAATTTTCGGCGCGTCAAATTCTGGATTATTACAAGTTGATCACTCTGGGCGGTGGCAGGCCGCGCCAAGAGGCGCAAGGAGGCGAAGCAGAAAAATGAGTACTCGGCAGATTGCAGTTTACCGTTTACAAACTTTGCCGGCAGAGAGCGGAACCCCTGGTTTGCTCTGTTTGGGCGAACGGTTGAAAAAAGGAACGATTCGCCCCTCGGCGAAAACGCTCGCGTCTACACAGATTACCGGTGCGGTGCGTGAGGCGCTTGGCGACGATTCCGTCTGGGCAACCGGCTATCTCGAAAAGTACGACCCGCCACAGTTCATCGTCGTCGCACCGCGCGATGTGATGTCGGAGGTTTCCAAAGTGCCCCTGTTAGTCGAAGTATTGACGAACGTGACGGGACGCGTCTTTATCTTTGCGAAACCGGGGCAAAACTTGCCCGATCACATTCCGCTGCGTTTAGGCGCGTTTCTCAGCAAAGGATTTGGACATTGTGAATTGCGACGCCAAAACGGTGCGCCCAATTTAGAGTTGGGCTATGGAGCGCTGCGCTGCCGGCTGCCAGAAAGTGATTTGCGCTACATCGGCATCGAAAACCCCGCTGAGCAGGTGCAGCGCCCGATCTACGGTTATCTCTTTCGCTCGCTGTATCAACGGGGGCAACCCTATTCTATTCGCGGCGTGTACGAACGTGCGTTGATGGAAGAGAGTATCGTGCGCGCGTACCGCTTTATCGTGAGGTGAAGCAATGGCAGACGCAGTGGAGGAACTAGTGCGCCAACTCAAAAAGATTGTGAACGAAGAGAATCAAAAGCGCGCACAACAAAAAGACAAGAAGGGCCAGCCGCTCAAGCCGATTACGCTCAGCAACAAACAGTTGGACGAAGCCGGCAAACTGTATGAATTGCATCAGGGCGGTACGACCAAGACCTTTTTGTGGGGCAAGGACACACCCGACAACCGTTTGCTCGCGCGGCTTATCGAAGAGGCGGACACAGCAGGCACGGCAATTCCCCTCAAGACGCGCGCGTATATTATTCGGCATTTCAATTCGATCGTCAAGGAGGTCAAGTAGAAATGGAATGGAGACATTTCACCGTCACGCTGAAAACGCAAGAGCCGTTTCGCATCGGCGCGCTCAAGGATCCGCTGTCGGGCATTGATAATCCGGTGACCATGATTGGCGGCAAGCTCACGGTACAGGGTCCATCCCTCAAGGGCGCGCTGCGCGCGGAAATCGAGCGTTATCTCATCGAGCGGTATGGAAGCAACGCCGTCATGAAGCCGTGTATTCCTTCATCGGCAAACACACTTTCTGCCGGAGAAAACGCGTTGATTCAGAAGGGCAAGTTCAAGCGCGGTGGCAATTGTGAGTACAAGGAAGCCGAAGAACGCGGCCGCCGCGGCGATCAGCCGCATCAAGGGACGGACTATATTTGCCCGGCGTGTTACTTGCTGGGGGCGCAAGGCCTAGTCGGTTTTGTGCGCGTGCCATATCTTTTCACGACGGACAAAGCGGAAACGCTCTACTCGGTGCGGATCGATCGCGCGTCGGGAACGGTAGCGGAGCGGACGAACCGCGAGTATCAGATCATCCCCCCCGAGACTGTTTTCACCGGCAGACTGGATGTGCTTTGGCGCGATCCGGTGCGCAATTGGGAGTTGGGCAAAAAACGCCCCCTGGCTTCAACGTTGACGCGTGGAGATGCGTGGCTTGAAGCGAGCCAGTGGACGAGCGAAAAACTGTGCGAAGAGTTTATCGTGAATCGTCTGCAAGCCATCCACCTCCTCGGCGGGTTCAAGTCCAAGGGCGCGGGCGGCGTCAAGATCACAGTTACGGAAACCAAATCAACCTCGAATCCCAATGCCTAAATCTTTGCTTCCCCGCGCGCTCGCGCTCTCCAACCTCCGCGCCGCTTACGCGCGCGTCGCACAGAATAAGGGCGCGCCGGGCGTGGACGAGATCAGCATCCGCCGCTTTGCGCGGGATTGGGAAGCGCATCTGGTCGAGTTGCGCGACAGCGTGCGCGCGAACACGTACAAGCCGCAGCGCTTGCGTCAATTCCAAATTCGCAAGCCGCAGGGCGGTTGGCGCACGATCAGCATTTGCACGGTGCGCGATCGCGTGCTGCAGCGCGCGGCGCTGAATGTGCTAGAAGCCGTGCTGGATAAACAGTTCCTGGATTGCGCGTTCGGCTATCGTCCCGGCCGCTCGACGCAGGGCGCACTAGACGCGGTGCTGCGTTATCGCGACGCCGGCTTGCGGTGGGTGCTTGACGGCGATATCGAGCAGTTTTTCGAGTCGCTCGATCATGCCTTGTTGTTGGATTTTTTGCGCGAAGATCTGGACGACGCGCGTATGATTGCGCTCATCGAAGCATGGTTGAAGGTGGGGCGACGTGAGAAACACAAAGCCATTGGCACACCGCTGGGGATGGTCGTCTCACCGCTGCTATCGAATGTATACTTGCATCGCTTCGATCTGGCAATGACGCGGCTAGGGTTTCGGTTGGTCCGCTATGCAGATGACTTTGTCGTGCTGGGCGAGACGCGCGCGGAGATGGAAGAAGCGCGGCGATTCGCCACGTGGGCGCTGGGGTACATACGCTTACGCCTATCGCCCATCAAGACGCGCGTCGTCTCGTTCGACGAGGGGTTTGACTATCTGGGCGTGCATTTTCAGGGCAACGCGTTTTCGTACGTGAAGCAGAACAAACGGGTGCGTGCGAAGGAGCGCCCGGTCGAGTGGGATTTTTTGCCGCCGGAGTGGTACTGAAAAATCGCACTTTCCGAAGACCATATTCCCGATGGCAACACTGTACGTCGTGGAGCAGGGCGCGCGGGTCGAAAAAGAATATCACAAAGTGGTCGTGACCAAAGAGGACGAGACGATCATAGCGGTACCTGCGATCAGGGTATCGTCGGTCGTGCTGGTCGGCAATGTGGGAGTGACGACGCCGGCGGTCGCGTTCCTGCTGGACCAGAACATTCCGCTCGTCTATCTGACGCGGCAGGGCAAACTGCGCGGACGGCTGGTCGGTACGACGGCACTGAACGTCGCGCTGCGACAGACGCAGTACAAAAAGATGGACGACGGTGCGTTCGCCCTGCGGGTGAGCCGCGCGGTTGTGGCAGGGAAACTGGCGAACTATCGGACGCTGGCACAGCGCTGGGGACGCGAACGCGGTGGGGAGCAGTTTCGTTCTGCGGCAGAAGCATTGGTGACACACATGGCGGCGGTGGAACGTGCGACGGATTTAGCGGCGCTGCGCGGTGTGGAGGGCGCGGGCTCCAAAGTGTACTTTGGCGCGCTGCGCGCCGCCCTGCGGGGCGAATGGTCATTTGAAAAACGGGCGCGGCGACCGCCGCCGGACCCGGTGAACGCACTCTTGAGTTTGGGTTACACGCTGTTGGGCGAGAACATCATCTCCGCGCTCGAAATCGTGGGGCTGGATCCGTACGCCGGCTTTTTTCACGCAGACGCGTATGGCAGACCTGCACTTGCACTCGATCTGGTCGAAGAATTTCGTGGCCTCATCGCGGATTTGGTCGCCCTGATGCTCGTCAACAAGCGCGTCCTCAAGCCAAAGGATTTTCACGTGGGCGAGGATGGCGGCGTGTACTTGAGCGAACGCGGATTGAAAAAGTATTTCCACTATTACACGGCGCGGATTCAGACGGAGGTTTTGCATCCCTATTATCGGCAGCGGCTGACATATCAAAAATGTTTCGAGGTGCAAGCGCGGTTATTGCGAAAGGTGATCGAGGGAGAGTTGACGGAGTATGTGCCGTTTCGCGCCAAGTGACCGCAGATAGCAGACAGCAGACTATTGCCGACAGTCGGCGGTGGTCGGCAGTGGTTTAGAGATGAACAAAAAATTCATCGTGGTGGCGTACGATATTCCAGATGACCAGCGGCGGACGCGGCTGCACCAGCGTCTGCTCGATTTCGGCACGCCGGTGCAGTACAGCGTGTTCGAGTGCTTGCTCACAGAGAAAGATTTCGAACGGATGCGCCGCACAGTGGCGCGCACGATCAAGCCGCGCCTTGATCAGGTCCGTTATTATTTCTTGTGCGAGACGTGTCGCAGCAAAATCGAGACGACCGGTGGCACGGAGATCGTCAAGGAAGTAGCGGCGATTGTGGTATGAGAGGGAAAACGGCGAGGATCGGCGGGGGGTAGGGCACTCCGGACGATTCTCGCCGAGAGGGAGCGACGGATGCTCCAAAAAGCGCAGTTTTCTGGCACAGAAAGGGGTGATGGGGCGCTGAAAGAGGTTGTTTCTGCGAGAATCCAAGCGTGGCGGCGAGGAGAACGCGATTCTCGCCAGGTGGCGGGGAGGGGGTATTCAGCGTCTTTTTGCCCCACTGAGAGGGTTGGGAAGCGAACAAATTGCGGTTTGTCTCCCACTTGCAGGCAAATGCGACA